>JAJDOE010000017.1 GCA_022340345.1 Gammaproteobacteria bacterium | reverse complement strand
TTCGGGTTTATGACCGCGGCGGAGATCCCTGCCCGGTATGTGGGCGGCCCCTGGCGCAGGGGGTGATCGGCCAGCGCTCCAGCTTCTGGTGCCCGGCTTGCCAGCGCTGAGCAGACCGGCGCCGGGAACCAGAAATCACCTCAACAACTTGCGTTATCTCTCTGATTTTCGTATAAAAATATCACTCTCATGCTACCAAGGGGGATTTCGCCCCCGCGACTGGCATAATTTACCAAGCGGCAGGCGAGGTAGAGCCCATGGCGGAGCGGATCGAACAGGATTTTCAGGGCTACACCGAGTGGCGCGAGTCACTGCGGGCTGCGATCCTGGACTTCCAGGAGTGGCTGCGTCGCAACGACGTCAGCGAACCCCAGACGGACCGCCGCCTGGAAGATGTCCTCGGACACTTGTCGGATGATCGCCTGTACATCGCCTTCGTCGCCGAGTATTCCCGCGGCAAATCCGAACTCATCAACGCGATCTTCTTTTCCGGGACCGGCCAGCGGGTGCTGCCGTCCCGGGCCGGGCGCACCACCATGTGCCCCACCGAAATTCTCCATGACCCGGAGGAGGATCCGGGCATCCGCCTGCTGCCCATCGAGACCCGCAAGACCGGCACCTCCATAGCCGAGTACAAGGGCTACGACGACGAGTGGACTTTCGTGCCGCTGGACCCGGCCAACCCGGACCAGGTGGCCGACGCGCTGGGTGCCGTCGCCCAGGTGAAGCACGTGGCACCGGCGGAGGCCCAGAGCATGGGCCTGCACATCGCCGCGGAACAGGACGACGACGGCCTGCAGCTCAACGAAGACGGCGAGGTGGATATCCCCCGCTGGCGCCACGCGATCATCAATTTTCCCCACCCGCTACTGGAGCAGGGGCTGGTGATCCTGGATACCCCCGGCCTCAACGCGCTGGGTGCGGAGCCGGAACTGACCCTGAACATGCTGTCCGCCGCCCATGCGGTGCTGTTTGTGCTGGCCTGCGATACCGGGGTGACCAAGACCGACATGAGCGTATGGAAAAACCACATCCGCTCCTCGGGAAACCAGGCCAACTCCGGACTGCTGGTGGTACTGAACAAGATCGATACCCTGTGGGACGAGTTGCGCGACGCGGACGAGGTGGATCGCGAGATCCAGCGCCAGATTGACGACACGGCGCGGGTACTCGACGTTTCCCCGGACCGGATTTTCCCGGTTTCCGCCCAGAAGGGGCTGTTCGGCAAAGTACGCCGCGACGAGCGGGTGCTGAAACAGAGCCGGATCGGGGAGCTGGAAGCCGCCCTGTCCGACACCCTGATTCCCGCCAAGCACGATATCGTGCGGGAAAATGTGCAGCAGGAACTGAGCGACATCGAGCGCAACATGCGCATGGTGATCGCGCAACGCATCAATGGCGTACAGGACCACGTCTCCGAACTGGAGAACCTGAACAGCAAGAACGTCAATGTCATCGGGGACATGATGGCCAAGGTCAAGGAGGACAAGGACCGGCTGGAGAAGAGCCTGCGGCGGTTCCACGCCACCCGCAGCGTGTTCGCCCAGCAGACGAATCTCCTGTACACGCACCTGAACCTGCGCAATCTGGACAGCCTGATCGCCGAGACCAAGAAGGATATGGCCATCAGCCTGACCACCTCCGGCCTGCGATCCGGAATGGATCGATTCTTCGATCGGGGCCGCAAGGCCATGGGCGAGGTCAGCAGCCAGGCTCGCGAAATCAAGGAACTGATGGATGGCGTGTACCGGAAATTCCAGGAAGAACACGGCCTGGCCAAGATAAAGCCGGGAACCTTCTCCACTCGCAAGTACCTGCGTGAACTGGACCGGGTACAGAAACGTCACCAGGAAGCCCTGAGCGGCATGTCCCTGATGCGCACCGAGCAGGGCACGGTAATCCGCCGGTTCATCGACTCCAGTGTCGCAGCGGTTCGCAAGATTTTCAGCGCCGCCAACCGCGATGCGGACAACTGGCTCAAGACCATCATGGCCCCCATGGAGTCCCAGGTGCGCGAGCACCAGGTACAGCTGCGCCGACGGCTGGAGAGCATCAAGCGCATCCACAAGGCCACCGACAGCCTGGACGAACGCATGAGCGAACTCACCGCGGTGGAGGATGGCTTCCGGGATCAGTCGAGGAAGATCGACGCGCTGATCATGGAGATCGATTCCCGCCTGCAGGACTCCACTGCCTCCGGCCGGGTGGAGGACGAGGACAACGACATCAGCAAGTTCGACGTGGTGGAACTGGATCGTAATCAGGCCTGAGCTGCAGCGCATTTCCGACCCGGAAGGCCGCGCAAGCGGCCTTCTCTGTTTTGGCTGCCGCCGCGACGCAGGGATTAGCCGACGCGTTTCGACTCGCCACGCGGGCAGCCCCTAAGAAAGATATCGTTTATCTCCCGGCCGCTTTTTCCTCCCGCCGGATCGTATTCGTCCGGCATGCCAGGAGCGTGACGCGCGGCGCCTGACTCAGCCGTGACTCAATTTCCATTTTGGTTCTTCCCGGCCAATTGCACGGATGCCAGTCCCTCCCCGCGCGGATCGCTGGCTGCGGACAAGCGGTGGTTGCGTATGTCAAAACGAATTGCGTTCATATTGCCGTAGCGCCGCGAGGCCGGCGCCAGGTGGTGGCCGCGCGCCACCAGGTCGGCCATGACCGCCTCGCTGAAGGCGCCGGGTTCGTGGAATACCGTGTCCGGGGAGTATTGGTGGTGGTAGCGCGGCATGGCCACCAGCCGCGCCGGTTCGCGCTCACCACTGGCAAAGGCCAGTGTCGCCTGCAGCACCTGAGAAATGATGCGGCTGCCGCCGACGCTGCCCAGGATCAGCAGGTCGGAGTCGGTCTCCAGGAAGGTGGGCGACATGCTCGACAGTGGCCGCTTGCGCGGCTGCACCGAATTGGCCTCCCCGGTCACCAGGCCCCACACATTCGGGCGTCCGGGGGCCGCCGAAAAATCGTCCATCTCGTTGTTCAGCAATACCCCGGTGCCGGCTGCCGTCAGCCCGGAGCCAAAAGGAAAATTGATGCTCAAGGTCGCGGCGACCCGGTTGCCGTGGCGGTCGAGAATGGAATAGTGCGTGGTGTTGCCCTGCTCCGAAGACGGGAGTGGATCCGGCAGGCGATCCGGCGCCATGGCGCGTTCGCTGATGGCCCTGCGCAGCGCGGCCGCGTAATCCGGAGACAACAGCTTCGCGGTATCGATGGTGACAAAATCGTCGTCTCCCAGGTACCGGGCCCGGTCGCGGTAGGCCAGGCGCATGGCCTCCACCACCCGGTGCACCGGCGGCGGGCCTCGCCGATCGCGATCCGCGAGCACGTTGAGCGCCTGCAACAACACGATGCCGCCGGAGGAAGGTGGCGGCGCGGAAACCAGGCGGATGGATTGCTCCCGACCGTCCGCATCCTGGCCCCGGAAGGTTCCACTGATGGGAGTCCGCTCTTTCACCTGGTAGGCGGCGAAGTCTTCCAGGGACCAGATTCCGCCGGCCTCACGGGAGGCCGCCACCAGCCGTTTGGCGGTCGTGCCGGCATAGAATCCCGGGGCTCCGCCCTGCGCAAAACGCTCCAGGGTCTCCGCCAGTTCCGGCTGGCGCAGCACCCAGCCGGCCTCCGGCGCAAAACCGTCATCGAAAAAGATGCGCACCGTTTCCGGGAAGCGCCGCAATATGCTCTCGCGACGTTGGACCCGGTCCTGATAAGCGGGCCCCACCGCGAAACCGTCACGGGCGATGCGAATCGCCGGCGCCAGCAGCCGGGGCAGGGGCAAAGTTCCGTAGCGTTGCGCAAGATGCGCTAAGGCCGCGGCGGTCCCCGGAATGCCCGCCGCCAGCGCGCCGTTGCGGGACCGGTCCGCGACCGGTTCGCCGTCGTCGCCCAGGTACATGTCCCGGCGGGCGGACCCCGGTGCCTGCTCACGTCCGTCGATCATTACCTGGTAGCCGTCCGAGCCACGGTGCAGCAACCAGAAACCACCGCCGCCCAGTCCCGAGTTCCAGGGTTCCACTACCGCCAGCACTGCACTGACGGTCACCGCCGCATCAAAGGCGTTGCCGCCCTCGGCGAGGACCTGGAGTCCGGCGCGGGTAGCCAGGGGATGGGCGGAGGCGATGGCGTCTCCTGGCGGGTCTGCCGCTTGCGGATCGCCGCCGGCGCCCGCCGGCGCCACCACCATGCACAGCCACATGCCCAGCAGCGGGACGGTGATGCGGCGAATCATGTCCCTAGCCAGCATTCATCAGCCGCCGGTAGCGGGCCATCAGGATATCGCGACCTTCGACCCGGTTCGGGTCCGTGGGGATACAGTCCACCGGGCAGACCTCGACGCACTGGGGGGTATCGAAATGACCGACACACTCCGTGCATCGATCCGGGTCAATGACGTAAATCTCTTCCCCCTGGGAGATTGCCTCGTTGGGGCACTCCGGTTCACACACATCACAGTTGATGCACTCGTCGGTGATCAGCAGCGACATGACGGAACCCGGTCGCGGAAGGTGTTCTTAACCGAAACGGGCGCGCAGGGCTTCGAGAACCAGCGGATGCACGAAGTCCGATACGTCACCACCCAGGCTGGCGATTTCCCGAACCAGGGAAGCGGAAGTGAAAGTGAAATGTTCCGACGGCGTCAGAAAGACCGTCTCGACGTTTGGGTCCAGGTGACGATTCATGAGCGCCATCTGGAACTCGAATTCGAAATCGGATACCGCGCGCAAGCCCCGTACGATCACACTCGCGCCTTCGTCACGGGCGCATTGCACCAGCAATCCGGAGAAACCCACCACCCGCACCCGCGGTTGATCCGTATAGATACTTTCAATGAAGGCCTTGCGCTCCTCGAGGTCGAACGCGGGAGCCTTACCGGGGTTTGCCGCTACCGCCACCACCACGGATTCAAACAACTCCAGGGCACGCTCGATGATGTGACCGTGACCGCTGGTAATCGGATCGAATGTTCCCGGATAAATCGCTTTGCTCATGTTGCGGCGGACTGTAACACCGGCGCGGCGACGGCCGCCAGCATCACTCCGACGCCGCCAAAGCGACCTTGTCGTGCGCACTCGAAAGCGGCGGGAAGTTCCGGCGGCTGGCCGTTGGCGTCGTACTCCAGGTAGACCCGGGCTCCGGCTGCCAGCAGCGGGCGGCTGGCAAGAATTTGCAGGACCGCGTTCATTGGTTCGGCGCCGAAGGGCGGATCGAGAAACACGATGTCAAACACCTGGTCACAACGAGCTAACCAGCGAAGCGCGTCGGCGCAAACGACTTCCAGGGCGTCGGCGCCCAGCAGCGCCGCATTGCGCTGCAGGGCCGCGGCGGCGCGTCGGTCCCGCTCGATGGCGGTAACCCGTGCCGCCCCCCGGGACAGCGCCTCGAAGGAGAGAACACCGCTTCCGGAGAACAGGTCCAGGCAATCACTTCCGGCCAGTACGGGCTCAAGCCAGGCAAAAACACTTTCCCGCAGCCGGTCTCCGCTCGGCCGCAGGCCGGCGACCACGGGAAATTCCAGTTTGCGGCCACGCCACTGGCCCGCAATGATCCGAACCCTAGCCACCGCCCCCGACGATCACTGTCGTCATGTCCTCGGGTCGCACCCGGCGACGCCAGGCATCGCGCACCTGTTCCAGGGTCACCGCATTGATGCGATCAATGAAACGATCCAGGTAATCCAGCGGCAGGTTGTAGAAACCCATAACGGCGATCTGTTCGGCGATGCGCCGGCTGCTGTCGGTGCGCAACGCGAAACCACCGGTGAGGTTCTTGCGGGCGGCTTCCAGTTCTTCCGCGCTCGGTCCATCCGCGACAAAGGCCCGCACCTGCTCCCGGGTGAGGGCCAGGGCCTTGTCCAGCTGGTCGTTGCGGGTCTGCAGGCCGATCGTAAACGGGCCAGGACGCTCCATCGGAACAAAATAGCTGTAGGTGCTGTAGGCCAGGCCGTTTTTTTCGCGAATCTCCTGGAAAAGGCGTGACTGCTGGCCGCCACCACCGAGACTGTAGTTGCCCACGTACAGCGGGAAGTAGTCGGGATCGCCGCGCGCAATGGCATGCTGACCCATGAGCAAGTGGGACTGGGCGGACGGAAACGGAATGCGCACCTCCTTCGCCACGGCTTCCGGCGGTGATGGCGGAGGAGCGGGTTTCTCACCGGCGGGCAGGTCGCCCACCAACTGCTGCGCAATACGTCGGGCGCGGGCCGGATCCAGATCGCCCACCAACGCCAGAATTACATTTCGCCCCACGTAATACCGTTGGTGGAAGGCCCGCACGTCCGCCAAACTGGCGGCCGCGAGACCCGCCTCGGAGCCTTCCGGGGGCAGGGCGTACGGGTGCCCGGGGTACAGGGCCTCGAAAAAGCGCCGCGCGGCGACGTTAGCCGGATTCTGACGCGAGTGCGCAAGACCGGTCAGCGCACGTGCGCGCTCACGCTGGAAACCGGCTTCGGGAAACGACGGCGCCTTCAGCAAACGGCCGGCCAGATCCACCGCCGGATCAAGGTACTCCGGGTCGGAGAGACTGCGCAGAGAGAAACGCGCCATATCCCGGTAGCTGTCGGCACTGTACTGGGCGCCAAGGCTCTCGAAACGATCCGCCACCGCGTTGGCATCCAGATCTGCGGTGCCCTCGACCAGCAAGGCACTGGTGAGAGCCGCCACGCCGGCGGTTGCTGGCTGATCGCGGCTGCTGCCGGCATGAAATACCGCCAGCGCCTGCACCATGGGCAGGTGGTGGCTCTCGACGAAATAGATCCGGGCGCCGTTGTCGAGTTGCCAGTGCTGGATCTTCGGGGTTGCCTGGGCCGCGGTGGCGACCAGCAGAAGCAGCGCTCCCGCCAGCAGGCGCCGCAAAATAGCCGTATCAGTGATGTCCATGGCCTGTTCCCCGGCGCATTCGCCGTCCCGGTTCGATGGGCTGCGGGTCGAGCCACGCTACGCTCATGTTGTTTTCCACCAGGTAGCGCCGTGCCACGGCTTGTACCTGGGCCGCCGTGACCGCGCGCAACCGGTCCACGTAGCCCGCTGCCGCTCGCCAACCCAGGCCAACGGTCTGGTAGGTCCCCAGCCGCATACCCTGGTAGAACATGGAGTCCCGCTGAAACACGTCGCTGGCGATTACCTGGGCCTTGACCCGCGCCAGTTCCGTCTCGCCGACCGGCTCGGCCTGGAGACGCGAAATCTCGGCCAGCAACGCCGCCTCCACCTCCGCCAGATCGTGCGAATTGGCCGGGTTTGCGTCGAGGAAAAACATCGAGGGATAGCGTGCGCTGAAATCGTACTCGGCGCCGGCACTGGCCGCCACGCCGGCGCCACGCACCAGGTTGCGCGCCAGGCGCGCCGCTTCACCACCATCCAGCAGCGCAGACAACAGCTGCAGCGCGTAGGGTTCCCATGGCTCCGCGGCTCCCAGGCTGGCGGGCACCGGCACATGGAAACCCAGCAGCAGGTAGGGCACTTCCGCTGGCGCCTTCACCCGCAGACGGCGGACCGCCTGCTGGGGCGGTTCGGCGGGTGGCGCCGGGCGCACATGGCGACTGCCCTGCAACGGGCCAAAATAGCGGCGCGACAGGGCAAAAACCTCCGACGGCTGCACGTCGCCAACGATCACCAGGGTGGCGTTGTCCGGGGCGTAATGCTGCTGGTACCAGCCCCGGAGATCTTCCACCCGCAGGCCTTGCAGGTCCTGCATCCAGCCCACGATGGGGTGGTGGTACGGATGTTTCTGAAAAGCCGCGGCCATCAAGCTTTCGTACACCAGGCTTTCCGGCTGGTCTTCGGTACGCAGGCGGCGCTCCTCCATCACCACCTGAACCTCCTTGGCAAACTGGTCCTTGCGAAGCACCAGGTTGCGCATGCGATCGGCCTCCAGCTCCAGGGCGATGGGCAGGCGGCTCTTTTCCAGGCGCTGGAAGTACGCAGTGTAATCGGAGCCCGTAAACGCGTTCTCCTCGCCACCATTCTCGGCGATGATCCGGGAGAAGGCGCCTTCCGGGAAACGCGGCGTACCCTTGAACATCATGTGCTCGAGCACATGGCTGATGCCGGTGAGACCGGCGGGTTCATCACTGGCGCCGACCTGGTACCAGATTTGCGAGACCACCACCGGCGCCCGGTGGTCCGGCTGAACGATGACACGCAGCCCATTGTCCAGCACCTGTTCGAATACCGCCGGTCCCGGGTCGCGGGTCGCGGTAGCGGCGCAACCGGCTACCGTCAATGCGGCAAGCAGCCAGATTGCATTGCGAATTGCCATGGGCTTCTGAAAATCTCCTGAATCAGGGCATTTGCGGCCAGCACTACAGAACACTTAGCGAAGCGCGGCCCGGGTGATAGGATTATCAGCGCTCCAGTCTTGCAACGCCATCATCCCGATGTCTTCTGCCAACGAACTGTCCGACAGCGACGAGCTGTCCGCGTTCCATCGGCTTCGCCGGGGTCTCGCACGCACGCGTGCCGGGCTGGGGCGTGGCCTGCGCGCATTGGTGGGCGAGGGTGCGCTGGACGAGCAGATGCTGGAAGACCTGGGTGACCTGCTGCTGTCGGCGGACACCGGTGTGGAGGCGAGCCGCTCCATACTGGAGGAACTGGAACGCCGGGGCCGGGGGGCTGCCAGCGCCGGGGAGGTGCTGCAGATATTGGAAGAGTTGCTGTACCGGCGACTGGCCGCCTGCGAGCAGCCGCTGGACGTGAGCACCGCCGCGCCGTTCGTGATTCTGGTGGTGGGCGTAAACGGCGTAGGCAAGACCACCACCATCGGGAAACTGGCCATGCGTTTTCGCGCCGAGGGACGCGAGGTGGTGCTGGCCGCGGCGGACACCTTTCGCGCCGCCGCAAGCGAGCAACTCCTCCGCTGGGGCGAGCGCAGCGGGGCCAGCGTCATCTCCCAGGGGGAGGGCGCGGACGCCGCCTCGGTGGCCCACGATGCGTTGCAGTCCGCCCGCGCCCGGGGCGCGGATGTGCTCATCGTCGATACCGCCGGCCGGCAGCATACCCACCACAACCTGATGGAGGAACTGGCCAAGATTCGCCGCGTGATTGAGCGGCTGGAACCCGGCGCCCCCCACGAGGTGTTGCTGGTGGTGGACGCGGGCAACGGTCAGAACGTGCTTAGCCAACTGCAGCGCTTTGGCGAGGCGGTGGGCGTCACGGGCATGGCCATGACCAAACTGGATGGCACCGCCAAGGGCGGCATCCTGCTGGCTCTCGCTGCCCACGGCGCACCCCCGGTTCGTTTCATCGGCGTGGGCGAGGATCCCCGGGACCTGCGTCCCTTTGAGGCGCGCGGTTTTGTAACGGCGCTGCTGGCGGAGCCGGAGGGCTGAAATGATTCGCTTTGCAGACGTTTCCAAGCGCTATCCGGGCGGCAAGGAAGCATTGCATGCCGTCAGCTTCGAAATTGCCGACGGCGCAATGGTCTTTCTCACCGGCCATTCCGGCGCCGGAAAAACCACGCTGCTCAAGCTGATCACCCTGCTGGAGCGACCCTCCCGCGGCCAGGTGGTGGTCAACAACCGCAACCTGGCGCGGTTTCCGTGGCGACGGGTGCCGCTGCTGCGGCGCGAGATCGGCTGTGTATTCCAGGACCACCGCCTGCTGGCGGACCGTACGGTATTCGATAACGTGGCCCTGCCGCTGGTGGTCAGCGGCGTACCGGAAAGGGAGCTGGCGCGACGGGTGCGGGCGGCCCTGGACAAAGTGGGGCTGCTTTCCAAGGAGCATTCCTATCCGTTGTCGCTGTCCGGCGGGGAACAACAGCGCGTTGGCATCGCCCGTGCGGTGGTCAACCGCCCGGCCCTGTTGCTGGCCGACGAGCCCACCGGCAACCTGGACCCCGCGTTGTCGGACGAAGTCATGGACCTGTTCCTGGCATTCCACCAGTACGGCACCACGGTGCTGATCGCCACTCATGATTTGCGCCACATTCGCCGCCTGCGCAAGCCGGTACTGGTCCTCAAAGCGGGACGCCTGGAAAAGCAGATCGGTTTCGACGATGCGTAGCCGGGTAACGCGACATCTGCAGGCATTCTTCTACAGCCTCGGGCAGTTGGTACGGAGTCCGGGCTCCACCTTCATGACCGTTGCGGTCATCGGGATCACCCTGGCCCTGCCCACCGCCCTGTACGCGGTGCTGGACAATGCCCGCCGGGTCAGCGGCGGGCTGGCGGACGGCTCCCAGGTTTCGGTGTTCCTCAAGGTCGCCCCGGAAAGCGAAGGCGGGCGGCGCCTGCTCGCGGATCTGCGTGGCAATCCCCGGGTCGGCGAGGTCCAGGTGATTTCCGCCCAGGCCGCGCTGCAGGAATTTCGCGACTTTTCCGGCCTGGGCGACGTTCTCGCCGGCCTGGAGGAAAATCCACTGCCATCGGTGTACGTGGTCCGGCCACGACCCGACCTGTCCGCCGCGCAGCTTCAGGCGCTGGTGGCGGAATGGCAGGCGCGGACGGAGGTGGACCGCGCACAGATGGATCTGCAATGGGTGCGGCGCCTGGGCGCGTTGCTGGAGCTGGCCCAGCGGGCGGTTCTGCTGCTGGGAGTATTGCTGGCGATCGCGGTGGTTCTCATCGTAGGCAATACCGTGCGCCTGGCGGTACTCAACCGGCGCGAGGAAATCGAGATCATCAGCCTGGTCGGGGGCACTCCGGCCTTCATCCGGCGGCCATTCCTGTATTCCGGCACCCTGCAGGGGGTGTTCGGCGCCATCATGGCGCTGCTGCTGGTGGGCTTCAGCCTGGAAGCCCTGTCCGGCCCGGTCCAGGCCCTGGCCAGCCTGTATGGCACCGGCGCCCGGCTGGAAGGTCTGGATGCGGCTCCCAGCCTGGGTCTGGTGCTGGGAGGCGGGGTACTTGGCTGGCTGGCCTCCAGAATCGCCGTGGACCGCCACCTGCGGTCCCTGAGAGTATAATAAAAACAACAGCTTAAGGGTTTTTCCTGGGAATCCCGGGAACTTTTGCTCGATTTGGCACTCCCACCTTCCGAGTGCTAATATTAGATGAGGCTGATAGGAGGCTGCCCGGCGGGTAGCCGCGGCCTTGAACCTAGAAGGGGGACTATGAGTACCAACATACTGCCCGTGACCACCGATCTGCGCAGCGAGGGAGGCCTCGCCGCCTACATCCAGTTCGCCAACCAGGCGCCCATGCTGAGCGCCGAGGAAGAGCGTGAACTGGCGGTGCGTTTCCATGAGGAAGACGACCTGGAGGCCGCCCGCCAGCTGGTCATCGCCCACCTGCGGCATGTGATCCGCGTGGCGCGGGGATTCGCCGGTTACGGCCTGCCCCAGGCGGACCTGATCCAGGAAGGCAACATCGGCCTGATGAAGGCGGTCAAGCACTTTGACCCCCAGCGCGGGGTGCGCCTGGTGTCCTTCGCGGTGCACTGGATTCGCGCGGAAATCTACGATTTCGTGCTGCAGAACTGGCGGATCGTCAAGGTCGCCACCACCAAGGCCCAGCGCAAACTGTTTTTCAACTTGCGCAAGAAACGCGCCCGCCTCGGCTGGATGAACGGTGCCGAAGTGGACCGGATCGCCGGCGAACTGGACGTGGATCGCAAGGACGTGCTGGAGATGGAAGGCCGCCTTGGCCACCACGACACCTCCTTCGAGGCCGGCAACAGCAACGGGGACGAGGACGCCTTCGCCCCGGCCGCCTGGATCCAGGACCGCCGATTCGACCCGGCGGAACTGGTAATCGAGGCGGATTCCGCCGCCCACCGCAGCGATCAGCTCCAGGGGGCGCTTGCGAAGCTGGATGACCGCAGCCGTGACATCGTGCAACGCCGCTGGCTGGGGGAGGAAAAACCGACCCTGCACACCCTGGCGGCGGAGTATGGAATTTCCGCCGAGCGGATCCGCCAGATCGAAAAGCACGCCATGGGCCAGATGCGGGAATCCCTTGGCGACTGAGCCTCCGGCGATCACCGGATAAAAGAAAAGGCCTCCGCTCAGGAGGCCTTTTTTTGTTTGCTTTGCCGGGAAGTTTCAGCCCACGTTTTGCAGGCGCCGGGTGGTCTCGCCCCAGGTCTCCGGCTTGGGCGGCCCGTATACGCCGGGGTTGAAATAGGCGTGGGGCCGGACGCGGATGTCCACTGAATTGAGCACCTCGCCACTGATCATGCGGCGGATGGTCTCGAAGCCCTCCTGCAGGCGGGGCTGGAACATCTCCGGCAGCACCTGAATGGTGGTCACCTTGCGCACCCCGAAAGGCCGCCAGTAGGGTGGTACCCGGCCGCCGGCGGAGTGCCCACGCACCTGGTAGGCCTCTACCATGTAGGCGCCCGACCGGGTCTTGTACAGGATGTGGGGCTCCAGCACGCGCACCTGGTGCTGGCCCTTGTAGCGGATGGCCAGGCAACGCTGGTTGGCGATGGCCGCTTCAATAACTGCAATTGCGTTATCCATGACCACAGTATCCGCCAGCCTCCGGCGAATTTCCTGCCAGCGCGGACAAACGGGCCGTTTGGTCCGCCGGGCGGCACACTGGCTCAGCGCCGGGGTGCCACCCGATGGTCTACCCGGACGCGGCCCCCTCGCTCTTACCGCGTCCCGGGTACCAGCAGAAATTCCAGCAGCGCCTTTTGCGCGTGCATGCGGTTTTCCGCCTGATCAAAGACCAGGCTGCGAGGGCCGTCCATGACCTCGGCGGACACCTCCAGCCCCCGGTACGCGGGAAGGCAGTGCATGAATACCGCGTCCGGATGAGCCGTATTCATCAGTGACTGGTCCACGGTGTAGCCATCGAAGTCCTTCTGCCGACGTTCCTTTTCGTCTTCATCACCCATGCTGGCCCAGGTATCCGTCACCACAATATCGACGCCCTCCACCGCCTGCCGCGGGGTGTCCACCAGCGCCACGAATCCCCGACTGGCGTGCACCAGCTCCTCGGCAGGTGCATAGCCCGGCGGTGTGGCGATGCGCAGATCGAATCCGAACTGGCGGGCGGCGTTAATCCAGGAGTGACACACGTTGTTGCCATCACCCACCCACGCCACGGTGCGGCCACGAATCTCCCCGCGCTGTTCCCGGTAGGTCTGCACGTCCGCCAGCAGCTGGCAGGGGTGATAGCGGTCGGTAAGTCCGTTGATCACCGGCACCCGGGAATGGGCCGCGAAGGTCTCCACCATCTCGTGGCTGGTGGTGCGGATTACCACCACGTCCACCATGCGGCTGAGCACCTGGCTGGTATCTTCCACCGGCTCTCCCCGCCCCAGCTGGGTGTCCGCGGAGGTCAGGAAGATCGCGCTGCCCCCCAGGTGCGTCATCGCGGCTTCAAACGAAACCCGGGTCCGGGTGGAGGACTTGTCGAAGATCATCGCCAGAATGCGGCCCTCCAGCGGCAGGTACCGCTCCCGCAGCCGGGAACGGGCCTTGAGCTCCATGGCGCGCTCGATCACCCGCCTCAGCTCCACGGGGCTGAGATCCATCAGGGTGAGGAAGTGCCGGCGCATGGTCGGTTGCGCGTTAGTCCGTCGCGAAGGCGGCGGCTGCCCGTACCAGCCGGGCTACCAGCTCGTCTGCCTCGTCGTCACTGAGAATCAGCGGCGGCAACAGCCGGACCACGCTCCCGGCGGTCACATTGATCACCAGTCCCTCGGCCAGCGCCAATTCCACCAGCGCAGCGGCCGGCCGGTCCATCTGTATGCCGATCAGCATGCCCAGGTGGCGCACCTCACTGACCCGCGGATGGTCCGCCAGCGCCGCGGAAAGACCGCCGGCGATGCGCTCGCCGAGCTGTTCCGCGCGCGCCGCCAGTTGCTGGTTCTGCATCACTTCGAGCACCGCCAGCGCCGCCCGGCAGGCCAGCGGATTGCCGCCGAAGGTGGAGCCATGGCTTCCGGCGCCAAGCACGTCGGCGGCGGGGCCCCGCGCCAGGCAGGCGCCGATCGGCACCCCGTTACCCAGGGCCTTGGCCACGCTCATCACGTCGGGCCGGATTCCCTCGTATTCGTGCGCGAACCAGCGGCCGCTGCGGCACATTCCGGTCTGGATCTCGTCCAGCATCAGCAGCCAGCCCTGCTCGTCGCAGATCCGCCGCAGCCCGGCCAGGTAGCCCGGCTGCGGGATGACGACGCCGCCCTCGCCAAGTACCGGCTCCACCAGCACCGCCACCACGTCCGACTCATTGCGGGCCACCGCCTCCACCGCCTGCAGGTCACCGAAGGGAGCACGCCGGAAACCGGGCACCAGGGGCTCGAAACCCGCCTGAACCTTTCGATTGCCGGTGGCCGACAACGTCGCCAGGGTCCGCCCGTGAAAGCTGCGCTCCATCACCACCACCGCGGGCTGGTCCACGCCCTGCTGGTGGCCCCAGGCCCGGGCGATCTTCAGGGCGCACTCGTTGGCTTCGGCGCCGGAGTTGCAGAAAAACGCCTGCTCCATCCCGGATACCGCCACCAGCTGCTTCGCCAGTTCCCGCTGGGCGGGGATGCCGAACAGGTTGGAGGTATGCACCAGAGTGGCCGCCTGCTCCGCCAGGGCGGCGGTCACCGCCGGATGGGCGTGGCCCAGGTTGCACACCGCGATCCCGGACAGGGCATCCAGATACTGGCGCCCGGCACTGTCGTACAGCCACGGCCCCTCGCCGCGCTCGAAATCCACCAGCGGGTTCGCGTAGGTAGGCATCAGATATTGATCAGGCATGTCCATAAAACACAAAAGGCGCCCTCGGGGGAGGACGCCGCTGAATACACGATATTAGAGTCTCGATTCGTGGATTTCCACCAAAAACAAAGGCCCGGTCTGGTGACCGGGCCTCGTGGTAAATGCCTTGTTTTCCGGTCTTAAAAAGGCAATCCGTGGGGTCCCGCGACCATGAAAAAGACCATCGGGATCGACAGCATGGTGTTGGTTCGCGAGGCCAGGAAAGCCTGGCGCGCGGCCTTGGCCTTCTCCTCGTCGGAGGCCTCCACCATACCCAGCACCTTGCGCTGGTTGGGCCAGATAATGACCCAGACGTTGAACAGCATGATGGTACCCAGCCACGCGCCGATACCGATTACCGCGCTGGTGCCGCTCAGGGTAAATGCGTCGTGGAAGCTCAGGTGGCTCGCACTCATCAGGTAGTAGGCGCCGGTCAGCCAGGTCACCGCCGCCGACATGCGGAACCACAACAGGGCGTTGGGGGCGATGTGCTTGGTAATGGCGGCCGCGGTGCCGTCGGCCTTGGCCTTGGGCATCGCCGGCACCTGGATGAAATTAAAGTAATACAGTAAACCGATCCAGGTGATGCCAGCCAGAATGTGCAGCCACCGGTCGAACATGAGATCAGCCATGGTGAAGTTCTCCTGTTTTCAGATAGCGATTCGGGTTCAGACCCCGGCGACCAGCAGGAAATGCTTGGCGACCAGGTACAACACCACGGTAAGAACCAGGCCGGTGACAATAGTCCCGGCGATGGAATCCAGGGGGTTTTTCATTTCGTGCTCTCCTCTCAGCCCGCTAAACGGTCATGCGAAAAACCTGACAAGAATGGTCAGGTTTCTCGGTCGCGTAGGGTAAGGCAGTGCCTGCGGGAAAACAACCCTACCGATGACAGGCCATTTCGCCTCCGGGGGCCAGGCCGGCCCGCCCGGACCATGAGGAACGCCGGGGAAATCCGTATACTTGCCGCCCCCCGACGCCCCGCGCCGGGCAGGAGCGATTCGACATTACGCGTGGAGACCCCATGAGCGACGTGAAAAAAGTGGTGCTCGCCTACTCCGGTGGCCTGGATACCTCGGTCATCCTCAAGTGGCTGGTGGAGCAGTACGGCTGCGAGGTGGTGACCTTCACCGCGGATATTGGCCAGGGGGAGGAGGTGGAGCCGGCCCGCGCCAAGGCCGAGGCCCTGGGTGTGAAAGAAATCTATATCGAAGACCTCACCGAATCCTTCGTCGGCGACTACGTATTTCCCATGTTCCGCGCCAACACCGTCTACGAGGGGGAGTACTTGCTGGGCACTTCCATTGCCCGCCCACTGATCGCCCGTCGGCTGGTGGAGATCGCCCGGCAAACCGGCGCCGATGCCATCGCCCACGGCGCCACTGGCAAGGGCAACGACCAGGTGCGTTTCGAGCTTGGCGCCTATGCGCTGAACCCGGGGATTCGCGTCATCGCGCCCTGGCGGGAATGGGACCTCACCTCCCGAAAGCGCCTGCTGGACTACGCCGAGCAGCATGGCATCCCGGTGGAACACAAGCGCAAGGGGGGCTCTCCCTATTCCATGGATGCCAACCTGCTGCACATCTCCTACGAAGGCGGCGAACTGGAGGACCCCTGGCAGGCCCCGGACGAGGCCATGTGGCAACGTAGCGTATCCCCCGATAAGGCCCCGGATGAGGCGGCGGAGATCACCCTGCGCTTCGCCAAAGGCGACCCGGTGGCCATCGACGGGCAGGAAATGTCCCCGGCGGCCCTGCTGGCGCGGCTGAACACCCTGGGCGGAGCCCACGGCGTGGGCCGGGCGGACATCGTGGAAAACCGCTACGTGGGCATGAAGTCCCGGGGCTGCTACGAAACCCCCGGCGGCACCATCCTGCTGCGCGCCCACCGCGCCATGGAGTCCCTGACCCTGGATCGCGAAGTAGCCCACCTCAAGGATGAGCTCATGCCACGCTACGCGGAACTCATTTACAACGGCTACTGGTGGTCACCGGAGCGGCTCATGCTGCAGGCAGCAATTGACCACAGCCAGACGGTGGTAAACGGTGAAGTGCGCCTGTCCCTGCACAAGGGCAACGTGCTCATCAGCGGCCGGCGCTCCGAGACGGACAGCCTGTTCGATGAAAACATCGCAACCTTTGAGGATGACACCGGCGCCTACAACCAGGCGGACGCGGAGGGTTTTATTCGCCTCAACGCGTTGCGGATGCGCCTGGCGGCGCGCCGTCGCGGCGGCCCCGCCTGAGCCCTGCAATGGCCTGGCTGGATCGCATCCCCCTGGGCCTGTTGGTGGTGGCGGCCCTGGCCCTGGGTCTCGCGCCTTTCGTTCCGCAGCCCCACTTGCTGGAGAAGCTGGGCATGTTGTTCGCCGGGGATTTGCAGCGTCCGGTCGATATTTTCGACCTCGTCCTGCATGGCGCTCCGGTGGCGCTGCTCGCGGTACGCTTGTTGCGTGCCCGCAAGGGCTGAGCGGCCCGGCGCTGGCACCCGTGAGCAACGCGGCGGGATTGCTGTCCATTATCATTCCGGTGCGCAACGAGGCCGGGTGGATTAAGAGCACTCTGGCCGCATTGCCTGCGGGCGGCGAGTACATCGTAGTCGACGGCGATAGCGAAGACGGCACCACGGAGAAGCTCGCGCAACTTGCGGCCAGGCGGGATCCGCCCCTGCGGCTGCTTGCCTGTGAACCGGGGCGCGCCGCCCAGATGAACGCCGGCGCCAGGGTCGCCGGCGGCGAAGTGTTGCTGTTTCTGCATGCGGATACCCGCCTGCCGGAAAACGCGCCACAGCAGATCATCGCCGCGGTGCGTGGCGGCTCCCCCTGGGGTCGCTTTGACGTCCGGCTCGAGGGCCGCTCCCGCTTGCTTCCCCTGGTCGCGTGGCTGATGAACCGGCGTTCCCGGCTCACCGGGCTGTGTACCGGTGACCAGGCGCTGTTCGTGGAACGCCGGCTGTTCGAGCGCGTCGGTGGATTCGCCGCGATTCCGCTGATGGAAGACCTGGAACTGAGCCAGCGCCTGAACCAGGTGGCGGCGCCGGCCTGCCTGGCCGGCCCGGTGCGAAGTTCCGGGCGCCGCTGGGACCGGCACGGCGCACTGCGCACCATCGCTCACATGAGCCTGCTGCGCGGTCTGTACTGGCTGGGAGTCTCGCCGAAGCGCCTGGCACGCTACTATCCGGAGTCACGTTGAGCGCACCCGACCTCATTCTGTTCGCCAAGCAGCCGGTGCCCGGCCTGGTCAAGACCCGCCTGATCCCGTCCCTGGGGGTGGTGGGGGCGGCTGCGGCTTTCGCGGAGATGGTGCGCGCGAGCTGCGCCAAGGCGGTGTTCAACTGGCCCGGACAAGTATGGCTGTACGGCTGGCCGGATGAGGACCACCCGCTGTTTCAGGAGATGGGCTGCACGCTGGGGGTGCGCCTGGCGCGTCAGACGCCCGGAGACCTGGGAGAAAAGATGTACCGGGCCCTGTGCGAGGGCGTCGAGCGCAGCGGTGCCGCGGCATTGATGGGCTGCGACGTTCCCCACTGTCCACCGGATACCTTGCACCAGGCCGCAGCCGCCCTGCAGAAAGGAACGCCGGTGATCGGCCCGGCAGCGGACGGCGGTTACTACCTGATTGGCTTTTGCGGGCCGGTACCGGAAGCCTGCTTTCGCGATATACCCTGGAGCACCCCGGCGGTGCTTGCCTGCACCCGGGCAGCGGCCCCGGCTACCTTGCACGAACTGCCGGTGCTCGCGGACCTGGATCACGGGTCCGACCTCGCGTCCTACGCGGCCGGGAAATTGCCGTGATCCTGCGGGACCACAAGGTGATCTTCATCCATGTCCCCAAGTGCGCCGGTACGACGGTGACCGTGTCCATCTGCGGCACGGACTGGGATGAAGTGGATCCGGCCACCAAGCACTTCACGGCGCGAGAGACCCGCCGGCGCTACGGGCGCGACTTGTGGGACAGCAGTTTCCGGTTCTCCGTCGTGCGCAATCCACTGGATCGCATGGTGTCCTTGTTCGTCATGCTGCACCTGGTGAAGCCGGAGCTCGAGTTCGAGCCGTTCATCCGCCAGGTCTGCTCCCCCCAGGGTTTGTGGCTGGTGAAGGGAAGGCAAAGCGTGGCGATGCACCGGACCGCTTGCCAGTACCTGTGCGATGAGGACGGCAGCCTGATGGTGGATTTCGTTGCCCGCCAGGAGAACATGGCGGAGGACTTCGAGGAAATTATCCGGCGTTCCGGTGTTGGTCATCGCGTGCTGCTGCATGCGATGAAGGGCGATTACCAGCGCGACCGGGACTACTGGTACTCACCCGAAACCCGCCGCCTGGTGCTCGAGCACTTCGCCGAAGACTTCCTGCGCTTTGGCTACGACCCGGAAGGCCGGGACCAGCCCGGAACCGGCACGCCGGGCTGAACCCGGCCGTACCGCATGCCGGGAGCTTTCGGTTAGGATTCCCGGCTAGGGCGCGCCCGGCGCGCGCCGGCGGATCGCCCGGAAAATTCCTGTTGCCAACTTCTCTGTACGAAGCCGAAAACAGCCGCCAACTGTACGCACCGCGCTGGTGGGGAAGCTGGGTGCTGGTCGGCATCATGCGCCTGTGCGCGGCGCTGCCCGGACCGGTGACCTGGACGCTGGGTGGGGCGCTGGGCACGCTGTATCGCCTGAGCAGCGAAAAGAGACGCCACATTGTACGAACAAATCTCCGGCTATGCTTCCCTGATTCCCCACCAGAAGAAAGAAACTCCCTCCTGAAGGATCATTTTCGCCACTATGGCCGCCTTATGCTCGGTCTCGGGGTTGCGTGGTGGGCTTCCGAGGCCAGGCTGGACAAAATTGTGCACATTGTGGGGCGGGAGCACCTGGATGAGGCGAAAAAATCCGGTAAAAGTGTGATTGTTCTCACGGGCCACCTGCTGGGAGCGGACCTGGGTGGGATTGTTCTGTCGCGCTTCTATCCCGGGGTGGTCATGATGAAGCGTATTCGCAACCCGGTGACCAATTACTACGTGTGGCGCGGACGCACCCGCTTTGGTGGCGTGGCGATCCTGCGCGAACAGGGTCTGCGTCCCATGGTGCGGGCCATGCGCGGCGGGCTGTGGTGCTACTACGTGCCGGACGAAGATCTGGGCCCGGAACGCAGCGTATTCGCGCCCTTTCTTGGCGTCCCGCGGGCCACGGTCCCGGTACTCGGACGTCTGGCACGGCTCACCGGTTCCCTGGTGGTGCCGGCCTTTGCCCGTCTGCGCCCGGGCGGCGGCGGCTACGATGTCGTGATCCGCCCGCCGCTGGAGGATTTCCCCACCGGTTCGGACGAGGCCGATGCCCGCGCCATGAACCAGGCCCTGGAATGGGCGGTGCGCTGGGCCCCCGAGCAATACATGTGGACCTTTCGCTGGTTCCGCAGCCGCCCGTCCGGCGAACCCTCTGCCTACGAGATCGGGTCCGGCGACCCATGAACGATCTCACCGGTTCCGTGGCGGTGGCAGGACTGTGGCTGCTGCACTGGCTGCCCGCGGGCATGCTGTTCCGGCTCGGCGGCCTGGCCGGTGCGCTCTTGTACCGCTTCGACCGAAGCCGGCGGCACACCGCAGAACGCAATATCGAGCGCTGCTTTCCGGAACTGAACCCCGGTCAGAGGCAGGAGCTGGTGCGTGACCATTTTCGCTGGCTGGCCCGGGGCGCCCTGTCCCTGGGCGTGCACTGGTGGGCCTCCCGGGATCGCCTCGATCGGCTGGTTCGTATCGAGGGTGTCGAGCATCTGCGATCGGCGCAGGCCGCCGGAAAAAATCTGTTGCTGTTGCTGCCGCATTTCGTCGGCCTGGAGGCGGGCCTGCTGCTCACGGCGATTACCCCCGCGGCGTTGATGTACAAACCGCCGAAGAACCCGGTGGTGGACCGGGCCATGCGCCGCGCCCGTGCCCGCTTCGGCGCACGGGTGGTGGATCGCGACGCCTATCTCAAAGAGATGCTCCGGGACCTGCGCGCGGGCAGGCCGTTGCTGTATCTGCCGGACCAGAACCCGGGGCGAAAACGGGGTGTGTTCGTGGAATTCTTCGGCCTGCCCGCCTGCACGCACCCGGGACTGGCGCGCCTGGCGGACAGCGCCGATGCGCTGGTGCTGATGTGCGCCGCGCGAATTACGCGACACGGTTTCCAGCTGCGCGTGATCCCGCTGCCGGAGATCACCGGCACCGACGTGCCGGGCAATACCCAGCGCATGAACGATGCCATCGAGACGGTAGTGCGGGAAATGCCGGCCCAGTACACCTGGGTGCATAAACGCTTCAAGGTCCACCCGAATCCGGATGCGGCCACCCGCGGACCCGGTTTTTATGAGTAATAAAGGACCAGCGGGCTGAAGGCCCGCTGGTCCTTTATTACTCCAAACCGGTGCCCGCGATCGTGCGGTGCTAGGTTTTCGCTTTCTCCAGCCTGCGCAGAAATACGCCCATCTCCTTCTCCGCCTGCCGATCGCCACCACGTTTCGCGGCAGCGATGCCCGCGCTAAAGGCGGCGCGCGCTTCGGTTCTCTTTCCCTCCTGCTGGCGCGCCCTGCCCAGTAGTTTCCAGGCGGCGGAGAATTCCGCATCGTGTTGCACCGCCACCGCCAGATGGCCCGCCGCCTCGGCAGCACGGCCCACACTCAGCAGGGCCTGGCCGAGACCAAAACGCAGCAGGGCGTCGTCGCGACCACTGGCGAGGAGTTTTTCGAGATTGCTGATGATGTCGCTTTCCATCTCAATATCCTGCGGGAACCCGTACGCGAATCCTGCGCTTCGAGGTGTGTGTTGTGCCGGGACGGCACGACCGGCCGTGCCGTCCTAGCCCCTCCAGAACGTTGGCGTGAACAGCACCAGCAGGGTAAACAGTTCCAGGCGCCCCAGCAGCATGGTCGCCGCCAGCAGCCATTTTCCGGCATCCGAGACCGCGGCGTAATTTTCCGCCACCTCGCCGAGTCCCGGTCCCAGGTTGTTGATGCAGCTGGCCACCGCGGAAAACGCGCTGACCAGGTCCAGGCCCGTGGCGGTCACGGCCAGAGAGAGCATCAGGTAACAGGCGGTGTACACCGAGAAAAACGCCCAGACCGCATCAATGATGTCTTTCTGGACCGGCCGCCCGCTGATCTTGACGGACATCAATGCGTGCGGGTGCACCAGCCGCTGGAACTCCCGGTGGCCTTGTTTGTACAGCAGCACCGCGCGAATCACCTTCATGCCGCCGGCGGTGGAACCGGCACACCCTCCGACGCAGGCAAGCAGCACCAGCAATACGGGCAGGAACACCGGCCACCAGGCAAAGCCGGACGTTGTAAATCCGGTCGTGGTTCCGATGGAGATCACCTGGAAAAGCCCGTGCCGCACCAGCGAGCCGAGGTCCGGGTAGCTGCGGAATGACATCAGCACCAGCAGGCACAACACACCAATAACCAGGATCAGCCCAAGATAGACACGCACCTCGGTATCGCGCAGGTAGTGGCGAATGTTGCCGCTGCGAATCGTCAGGAAATGCAACGCGAAATTCATGCCCGCGAGCAGCATGAAGACCATGGCGACGATATGCACCGCCGGCTGCTCGAAGTAGCCCATGCTCTGGTCGTGGGTGGAGAATCCGCCAATCGCCACGGTGGAAAAACTGTGGGACACCGCGTCAAAGGGACTCATGCCGGCGGCCCAGTAGGCCACCGCGCAGAGGATGGTAAGCCCCAGATAGATATACCAGAGAGCCTTGGCGGTCTCCGTGATACGCGGAGTGAGCTTATTGTCTTTGATCGGCCCCGGCGTTTCGGCGCGAAACAATTGCATGCCGCCGATGCCGAGCATCGGCATCACCGCCACCGCCAGCACAATGATGCCCATGCCGCCCAGCCACTGGAGCATCTGACGGTAGAAGCGCAGGGATTCCGGGATTCCGTCGATGCCGACGATTACCGTTGCCCCGGTGGTGGTCAGTCCGGACATGGACTCGAAGAAGGCATCGGTGACGGACATTTCCGGGAATTCCGAAAACAGAAACGGCACCGCGCCGACGGTGGCCAGCACCGTCCAGAACAGCACCACCACCAGGAAACCGTCGCGGATGCGCAGCTCCGCCTGGACTTTCATCACCGGCAGCCACAGCAGCAGGCCGCAAAGCAGCGAAAAAAAGTAGGCGCCGACGAAGGCTACGTGAGCTTCATCCCCGTACCACAGGGAAATCGCCACCGGCGGCAACAGGGCGCTGGAAAAGAGCACCAGCAAAATGCCCACCACGCGCTGGATGAGGGCCAGCTGCATGGCTCAGATGAACGTAACGGCGACCTGGAATAGGCGCTCCACCGCGGGAATCTGCCGTTTATCCGCAACGAACAGGATGAGGTGGTCGTCGGATTCGATCACGGTCCCCTGGTGGGGGAGCACCACGTCGCCGTCCCGCACGATGGCGCCGATCACCGCGCCGGGTGGCAGCTTCACATCGCGCACACAGCGGCCCACCACCCTCGAGGTTTTCTCGTCGCCGTGGGCGACGGCCTCCAGGGCCTCGGCGGCCCCGCGGCGCAGGGAATGTACCGCGACCACGTCGCCGCGGCGGATATGCGCCAGGAGGCTGCCAACGGTGGCAAGCTTTGGCGAGAACGCCACGTCCAGGACGTTGCTGTGGATCAGGTCCACGTACGCGGACCGGTTAACAATGGCTACCACGCGGTGGGCACCCAGGCGCTTGGCGAGCATCGCGGACAGGATATTGGCCTCATCTTCGTTCGTCAGTGAGCAGAACACGTCCACCTCGTGGATGTTCTCGCTGCGCAACAGCTCCTCGTCCGCAGCGTCTCCGTGAAGCACTACGGCCTTGCCCAGGATCTCGGCAACCTTGCCGGCGCGCTGGGCATCCCGCTCGATCAACTTGACGTTGTAGCCCCGCTGCTCCAGGTCACGGGCCAGATGCAGACCGATGTTGCCGCCACCGGCGAGCATGATGCGCCGACCGGGTTTGTCGAGCTTGCGCAGCTCGCTCATGACGGTTCGGATGTGCCGCCGCGCGGCGACAAAAAAGACCTCGTCGTCGGCCTCGATTACGGTATCCGCCACCGGCGTAATGGCCCGGTCCTGGCGGTAGATCGCCGCAACCCGGGTGTCCACCGTGGGCATGTGATCCTTCAGTTCGCGCAGGGCATGGCCCACCAGCGGACCGCCTGTAAGGGCGCGGATTCCCACCAGCTGGATACGCCCGTCGGCGAAGTCCAGCACCTGCAGGGCATCCGGGTGCTCGATGAGATGCATGATCTGGTTCGTGACGATCTGCTCCGGGCTGATCAGCACGTCAATGGGAATCGCCTTCGGGCCGAACAATTCCTTGTGGTGCAGGTAATCCGACGAGCGAATGCGGGCAATCTTGGTGGGGGTGTGAAACAGCGTGTAGGCCACCTGGCAGGCCACGATGTTGGTTTCATCGCTGGCGGTTACGGCCAGCAGCATGTCCGCGTCTTCCGCGCCCGCCTGGGCGAGCACGCTGGGCTGGGAGGCGTCACCGTGCACGGTGCGCAGGTCCAACCGATCCTGCAATGTGCGCAGCACCGCGTCGTTGGAATCCACCAGGGTGACGTCGTTGCCCTCACCTACCAGGTGATCCGCAACCGATCCGCCGACCTGGCCCGCGCCGAGGATGATGATCTTCATTCCGGTTGTTCGTCCCGGCCGAGCTTGGGACTCACACCCAATCCCTTGAGCTTGCGATACAGGTGGGTGCGCTCCATGCCGGCGACCTGGGCAAGTTCAGTGACGCTGCCCGTGCGCTTGAGGTGGTGTTCCAGGTAGGCCTTCTCAAAATGGTCCCGCGCTTCCCGCAGTGGTAGCTCGAACAGACTCTCG
>JAJDOE010000093.1 GCA_022340345.1 Gammaproteobacteria bacterium | reverse complement strand
GTAGCAGGTGGCAAAGGTGAGGATCATGATGCACCAGCCAAATGCCTTGCCAACCGAGGTGCTCAGCCGGTCTATGAAATGAAGAAATGAGAGCATGTCGTCTTCTTCTTGCCAGAAAAGAGCGACAGGGCGACCTCAGGCCGCCCTGTCGCAGGCGAATGCAAGTCCTTTCGGACCCGGTTTTTAGCCGTAGTAGTGCTTGTACGCGCCGAGATAATCCGGTGCGTTCAGGTTCTCGTATTCACCGACACGTTTGAACCAGACCTTCTGTGACTCCACGACTTTGGCGAAGTACTTGTCTTCTTTGACGAAGGTGTCCAGCACCTTGTCCCAGGCGTCCAGCTGGGCCAGCATGATGTCGTTCGGCGTCTTGTGGACGTTTACACCATGCTTATCCTTGAGCACCTGAAGGTCGGCGGAATAACGCTCCTGGGCCTTCCAGGCCATATCCGCGGAAGCCGCTTCGGCGGCATGCCGCAGAATTGCCTTGTGGGTGTCGGACAGACCATCGAACTTCTTCTTGTTGAAGATGATCTCGAAACATTCCTGGGACTGATGGAAGCTGCCCAGGTAGTAGTACTTGGCCACGTCCTGCATGCCGAAGTCCTTATCGGAGGTCGGGTTGTTGAACTCGGCCGCGTCGATCAGGCCCCGCTCCATGGCCGGCTGAATCTCGCCGCCCGGGAGCTGCACAACGGACATACCCATTTCCTGCAGCACGTTGGCGGCCAGGCCGACGGTGCGGTATTTCAGTCCCTTGATGTCGGCAAGGCCGCTGATTGGCTTCTTAAACCAGCCAAACGGCTGCGCGGGCATCGGACCGGACATGAAACCCACCAGGTCCAGTTTGAGGATATCCCACATCAGCTCTTCGTAGAGCTTGCGGCCACCACCATAGTGGAACCAGCCGAGCATCTGGTTGGCGGTCCAACCCCAGCAGGGACCGGTGCCAAACAGGGAAGCAGCGGCGTTCTTGGAATACCAATAGGCCGTTACCAGGTGAGCGCCATCCAGCACGCCCTCGTGGACCGCGGTCTGCAGCTCCGCGGTTTTCACCACGGCGCCGACGTCCAGGTATTCAAGCTTCAGGGAGCCGCCGGCCATGGCATTGACGCGATTTACGTAGTCAACCGCGAACTCCTTGAAGATGCCGCCGCCCCAGGCGCCCTGCATCTTGAGGACCACCGGAGAGTGCGCCGCACCCCGGGCAATCATCGGGAAACCAACGGCCGAACCGGCCGCGGCAGCTAGTGAGCCTTTCAGGAACTTGCGGCGTCCGCCGGTTTCCTGGCTCGTTTTTTTGTCATCTACTTTCACTGTCGTCCTCCTTAATGAACGGGAGATTGTAGGTTGTGGTTTTGTCGTCCCTGGCTTGATGGAATCAGCACTCCTGTTGGCTTCAAACCGTTTTGCTGATGGTCTTATTTATTTTTCTATTTTTCTAATTTTTTTCTGTTTTTGTAGCCAGGCCGTTCAGGCCAGGCGGTCTCGCGGTTCGTTGCCCGCGAAAATTGCATCCAGATTGTCCAGGGCGCGGAAGCCCATGGCATTACGCGTTTCCACGGTAGCGCTGCCAATATGCGGAAGTAGCACTGTATTCGACAGTTCCCGATACCCCGGGTGGATGTCCGGTTCGTTGTTGAAAACATCAAGCCCCGCGGCGAACAGTTTGCCCGCCTTCAGTGCGGCGATCAGGGCGTCATCGTCCACTACGGCGCCACGGGAGGTGTTAACGACTACCGCTCCGTCGGGAAGCAGGGCGATGCGCTCGGCGTTCAGCAGTTGGTGGGTGTCGGGGGTAGCCGGGCAGTTGATGGAAAGGAACTGGCAATGGGGCAACATGCTGTCCACGTCTTCGTGGTAGATCGCTCCCTGCTCACGCTCCGGATCCAGGCGGGTGCGGTTGTGGTAGTGGATTTCCATGTCGAAGCCGCGCGCACGGCGCGCCACAATCTGGCCTACGCGGCCCATGCCGACGATACCCAGGCGCTTACCGGTTAGCTGCAGACCGAGCATGTAGGTCGGACTCCAGTCCGCCCAGGTCGCGGTGCGGATCAGTTGTTCGCACTCGGAAGACCGGCGAGCGGCCCCGAGCAGCAGCAGCATGGCGATTTCGGCGGTTGCGTCACTCAACACTTCCGGCGTATTGGTAACGAAGATGTCGCGCTTGCGAGCGGCATCCAGATCAATGTGGTCATAGCCGACGGAGAAACTCACGATGGCGCGTACTCGCTGCGGCAGGCGGGCAATGACCTCGGCGGACATTTTTTCGGTATGGCAAACCAGCAGGGCATCGACGCCGTCCGATAAAGAAATCAACTCGGCCGATGAGTATATCTGATCCTCCGCGTTAAGATGGGCTTCGTAGTCCTCCGCGAGGCGGGTTTCCACCGCCTCCGGAAGCTTGCGGGTGACCAGGATTACCGGCTTTTTCTGCATTTTTTCGTTCGTGGACGGGTGAGCTGCGCAGGGCGTCTCGGTCAGTCGGTCGGTCGAGACCGGTCCGACAGAGGCCACCTTACCCCCTTCTGTTATCATTCCACAAGACCCGAACCTGCCCCGATCTGGGGCGAAAATCAGCAAACGGAGTGGAAACCGGTCATGGCGCAAATCACACTCGAACAGGCGAACCAGCTCATCGCACTGGTCCTGGAGCGGGCCCGCAAGGAGGGCCTGCCGCCCCTGGCGGTGGCGGTACTGGACGCTGGTGGACACCTCAAGGCCCTGCAGCGCGAGGACGGCCAGACCTTCCTGCGGGTTCAGGTCTGCCAGTCCAAGGCCTGGGGTGCGCTCGGTATGGGCATGGATTCCAGCGGGTTGGCAGCCCGTTTTGACAGCGGCGACCGGCAAAAGGGTTTTTTCCAGGCCCTGAATGCGCTCACCGGCGGCCGCGTGGTGGCGTTACCCGGGGGCGTACTGATCCGGGACGCGGCCGGGGAGGTGGTGGGCGCCATCGGTGTCTCCGGGGCGGTCTCCGAAGACGACGAGGCCTGCGCCGTGGCCGCTGTCAGCGCCGCCGGGTTTCAGCCGGGCCCCGGTTGATCGTGGCGCGCGTCGCCTTCATTGGCGGTGGCGCCATGGGCGCGCCCATGGCCGGGCACCTGCTGGCCGCGGGACATTCGCTGGTGGTATTCACCCGGCGGCGCGCCGCCGCCGACGCCCTGGTGGAGCGGGGGGCGGAATACGCAGCGTCTCCCGCCGCGGCCGCCACGGGGGCGGAGTTCGTCTTCCTCAGCGTCACCGGCACACGCGACGTGGAGGACGTGGTACTTGGCACCGGCACGTATGCCGGCAGCGCGGTGCTGGATGGCGCCGCCGCCGGGACCGTGGTGTGCGACACCAGCACCATCGATGCGGGGGCAACCCGGCGTATGGCCGCGGTGCTTCGACAACGGGATATCCTGCTGCTCGATTGCCCGGTTTCCGGTGGCGCCGCCGGAGCCCAGGCCGCCACCCTGACTGTACTGGTCGGTGGCGACGGCACTGCTTTGGAGAAGGCCCGGCCGCTACTGGAGTGCCTGGGCCAGCAAATTTTTCATATGGGCGACAGCGGCGCCGGGCAGATCACCAAGGCCTGCAACCAGATTGCGCAGGTCGTCAACATCCAGGGGATCGCGGAGGCCTTGTTG
>JAJDOE010000085.1 GCA_022340345.1 Gammaproteobacteria bacterium | reverse complement strand
AACCCGGCGGATCTGCCGGCCCCGGTTTTTACCGGCGACATCACCGCCTACGACTACTATCTGCAGGCGCGGGACTACCTGCGACGGCCACATACAACGGAGAACCTGGATAACGCGACGCAACTGTTCGAACGGGCGCTGTCCCGGGATGAACGTTTCGCGCGCGCGGAGGCGGGCTTGTGTGAGGCCCTGTGGTGGAAATACGACCTGACCCGCGACACCAACCCGGCGGATGCGGCAGAGCAGGCTTGCCGGCGTGCGCTTGCCTTGTCCGAAAAATTGCCAGAAGTCTATGTTGCGCTGGGCAATATCTATCAGGGCACCGGGCGGCTCGACGACTCGGTCAACGCATACCGCCGTGCTATCGAACTCGATCCGAAAAACGATGCCGCTTTCCGCGGTCTGGCGTTTGCCTTTGAACAGGCCGGCAATGCAGGCCAAGCGGAAGCCACCTATCGCCACGCCATCGATTTGCAGCCCGGATACTGGCGGGGCCATTTCTGGCTGGCCAATTTTCTGGTTGGCCACGGTCGCTTCAGTGAAGCGCTGGGTTCCTACCGCCAGGCGATCAATCTCACGCCGGACAACCTGCAGGTGTATGAGAACCTTGGCGGCGTACTCTTTTTTACCGGTCGTTTCGAGGAGGCAATCCAGGCGTTGGAAAAGGCCCTCGAGCTGCGTCCGACGGCAAGGGCCTATTCCAACCTGGGTACTGTTTATTACTACGCCGGGCGTTTCACGGACTCCAGGGACCAATTCCTGAGGGCGCTTGAGCTGGCGCCGGATGACTACCGTTGGTGGCATAATCTCGGTGACGTTTACCGCCAGCTTGGTAACTCGAAATCCGCCGAAAGCTACACCCGGGCCCTGCAATTGGGCAGAAAGCGGCTGGACATCAATCCCCAGGACGGTTTCGCGTGGAAGGTCCTGTCACTGGTTCTGGCGCGTTTGGGACAGGAGGAAGAAGCCCGGCGAGCCCTCGAATCCGCCATGAAGTATTCGCCGAACGACGTTGACCTCGACTTTCAGCGTGCTTTAGTGTTCGAGGCGCTTGGCGAACGGGAGGCGGCGCTGGCAGCGCTGGAGAAGGCGATTCGTGGTGGTCAGTCTGCGGCAATCGTCCGTGGTGACCCCGATATTGCGGATCTGATCAGGAGCCCGAGGATCCGGGAACTGATCAGCGAATCGGAATAGCAAATTTGGTGGAGGAAACCAGGAAATGAAAATGAAGCAAAACTATGTTCTTAGCATCCTGTCCGCGGGAATGATGGCGATAGGACTACAAGCCTGTGCCGATCAGGCGAGCGCGACCTGCGCGGATGAGCCCACCGACAAAGTTCACAAAGTCAAGGTGAAGAAGGAATCCAACGGAAAGCCATCGGTGGACCAAACCGAGGTAACGGTCTGCACCGGCCAGACGGTGGAGTGGAAATCGGACGATACCGATTTTGATCTCGACTTCGAGCGTGCGCCGGTGGTGGGCGAAAATGGCGAGAAGAAATACAAGAGTGACAAAAAGAAAATCGAGATCGTGATCAGCAAGCCCTTTCTTGAAGGAGGCGATAACAGCTACAAATATTCGGTCGTTATTGGCACCGAAGTTCTCGATCCAGTCATCGTAATCGGCCGCTGACGGGAGCACCTGTTTTGCCCCGGATGCTTGTTTTCCGGGGTGATCTTGCCTAGGCTTGCGCGCCGTCACGGTGGCCAATTCCGGCTGACCCGGCACTGATCTCCATACGGCGTGCGCATACTCCTAAGTAACGATGACGGGTATCTGGCCCCGGGCCTGGCCTGCCTGGCGGATGCCCTGCGCCAGCGGGCGGATATCCGCGTGGTGGCCCCGGACCGGGACCGAAGTGGCGCCAGCAATTCGCTGAGCCTGCGCTCACCCCTGCGAGCCCGCGAGGGTAAAAATGGTTTCACCTGCGTAGACGGAACCCCCACGGATTGCGTGCATCTGGCGATTACCGGCCTCATGGAGGAAGAGCCGGATATGGTGATCTCCGGGATCAACGATGGCGCCAACCTGGGCGATGACACCCTGTACTCCGGCACCGTGGCGGCGGCCATGGAGGGGCGTTTCCTGGGCCTTCCGGCCATCGCGGTGTCTCTGGTGGCCGGCGGCGACCGGAATTTCGAAACCGCCGCACGGGTGGTGCTGGACATTCTGGGCCACCTGGAGCGCGACCCCTTGCCCGCCGATACCATTCTTAACGTCAACGTTCCGGATGTCCCCTATGCCGAGTTGCGTGGCTTCGAGGCCACGCGGTTGGGCCACCGTCACAAATCCGAGCCGGTGGTGCGGGACACCAATCCGCAGGGGGAAGAGGTGTACTGGGTCGGACCGGCGGGACCGGAACAGGACGCCGGCCCGGGTACCGACTTCCACGCGGTGCGCGCGTGCTGTGTATCGGTAACCCCGCTGCACGTGGACCTGACCCGCTACACGGCCCTGGAAAATGTAGCCAGTTGGTTCAAATGAATTCCGCATCGCGCAAGGGGATCGGCATGACCTCCGAGCGCACCCGGCGCCGGCTGATCGATCGTCTGCGCAGCGAGGGGATCAGCAATAGCCGGGTGCTGGAGGCGATTGCGGCAACGCCACGGCACCTGTTTCTGGACGAGGCTCTGGGCAGCCACGCCTACGACGACACGGCATTGCCCATCGGGTTCAACCAGACCATTTCCCAGCCCTACGTGGTTGCCATCATGACCGAGGCGATCCTGCACCCGGGCTGCCACAAAGTGCTTGAGATCGGAACCGGCTCCGGCTACCAGGCGGCGGTACTGGCGCGCCTGGTGGACACGGTGTACACGGTGGAGCGTATTCGCCCGCTACTCGACGCGGCGGTCGAACGATTTCAGAAACTGGATATCCGCAATGTGTATTGCCGCCACCGGGATGGCTTCGAAGGCCTGCCGGAACACGCCCCCTACGACGGAATCCTGGTAACGGCGGCCCCGGCCGAAATTCCCCAGGCTTTGCTCGCGCAGCTCGGCGAAGGCGGCCGCCTGGTGATACCAGTCGGCGATCGCTATGCGCAGGACCTGCGCGTAATTACCCGCCACGGAGACGAGTTCGAGGAGCGCCGGCTTGAGCGCGTACGTTTCGTGCCCATGCTGGACGGCTTGTCATGAAACTGTTCTCGCGGCTGTATGACTGGACGCTGCGCTGGTCCGGGCACCCAAAGGCAAGCTGGTTCCTGGCCGGGCTCGGTTTCGCCGAGTCCTCCTTTTTCCCGGTACCTCCGGATGTGCTGCTGGCGCCCATGGTTCTGGCCAGGCCGGAGCGGGGCTGGTGGCTGGCCGCGCTGACCACTGTTGCCTCGGTCATCGGGGGCCTGTTTGGTTACCTGATCGGCCTGTTTCTCTACCAGGAAGTGGCGCTGCCGCTGATCGAGCTGTACCACGCCCAGGCGCGCTTCGACCAGGTAAAAACCTGGTTCGACGATTACGGTTTCTGGATCGTGTTTCTGGCGGGTTTTTCTCCCATCCCGTACAAGCTGTTTACCATCAGCGCCGGGGTAGTTTCCCTGGCGGTGGTTCCGTTTACACTGGCTTCTCTGGTTGGGCGCGGTGCACGTTTCTTCCTGGTCGCCGGGCTGGTGATCTGGGGAGGCGAACGTCTCGCCACCTTCCTGCGACGTTGGGTTGATCTGATCGGATGGATTTTAGTGGCAATCATCGTGGTGCTGTTTTTCTTTCTCCGCGGCTGAAACCGGTTGGCCTGCTGGTGGTGGCGTTACTGCTGACCGCTTGCGGAGGCGGCAGCCGCCTGGACCCCAACCTGCAGCTGGCGGAGAGCCGCAACTGGATACGCGTGGTACGTCCCGGCGATACCCTGTTCAGCATCGCCTGGATGAACGAACTGGACTACCACGATATCGCCCGTTGGAATCACATCAAGAGCCCGTACCTGATTCGTCCCGGCCAGGTCCTGCGGCTGTATTCCACACCGGGCAGCGCCCCCCGCACCGTTCCGCCGGTTGCCCGTAGCAGCCCGGCACCGAACCAGCGCAGCCCGGCACGGCCAAAGCCACCGCCGCCCCTGCCGGCGCATCCGGTGGCCGGCTGGATCTGGCCGGTGCAGGGCGCGCTTCTGAGGAGCTTCTCCGTGGGGCGTGGAAATAAGGGCATAGACCTGGGCGGCCGGGTAGGTCAGCCGGTGCGGGCCGCGGCCGGGGGCCGGGTGGTCTACCGTGGCAGTGGACTTAGCGGCTACGGGGCACTTATTATCCTCAAGCACAATCCCACCTATCTGAGCGCATACGCGCATAATGCAACGCTCCTGGTTCAGGAAGGCCAGTCCGTGCGGAAAGGCCAGGTGATTGCCACCATGGGCCGATCGGACGGACGACCGCTGCTGCACTTCGAGATACGTCGCTTCGGGACTGCCGTGGATCCTCTGAAATATCTGCCGCCCCGCGGATGAACGAACAACCATCATCTGGCGGGGGAACCACTAGCGCCGCCGTTTCTGGCCCGGCCGATGCGACGCGCATGTACCTGCGCGAGATCGGTTTCTCGCCGCTGCTGACCGCCGACGAGGAGATCACCCTGGGGCGGCTGGTCCAGAAACAGGATGGCGCTGCCCGCGCCCGCATGATCGAGTGCAATCTGCGCCTGGTGGTAAAAATCGCGCGCCGTTATATGGGCCGCGGCCTGGATCTGCTGGACCTGATCGAGGAGGGCAACCTGGGGCTGATCCGGGCGGTGGAGAAATTCAACCCGGAGCGGGGTTTCCGATTCTCGACCTACGCCACCTGGTGGATCCGCCAGACGGTAGAGCGCGCCATCATGAACCAGGCACGTACCATCCGGATCCCGGTGCATGTCCTGAAAGAAATGAACGTTTATCAGCGTGCCGCCCGGGAGCTGGCGCAGCAACTGGACCGGGAACCGACGGCGGACGACGTGGCCGAGCACCTGGATCGGCCGGTGGATGACGTCAAGCGCCTGTTTCGGCTTACCGAGCACACCACGTCCATGGATCTTCCGGTGGACCGGGACGGGCAGCGCCTGCTGGGGGACACCATTGCCGACGAACGCGCCCGCGACCCGATGGACCTGCTGCACAACGACAAGTTACGGGCCACGGTGGAGGCCTGGCTGGATGATTTACCGGACAAACAGCGCGAGGTGGTGGAATACCGGTTCGGGCTGCGCGGCCGCGATACCGCCACGCTGGAGGAAGTGGGCCAGCTGGTGGGTGTCACCCGGGAACGGGTGCGGCAGATTCAGCTGGATGCGTTGGCGCGGCTGCGCCGCCGCCTGGAGGAGAACGGCCACAGCCTGGATACCCTGGTGTGATCGGCTTGCCCAGGCAGCGAGCCGCGCCGGGGAATAGCGGTTCGGGCCCGGCGTTTGTCGGTGATGGCCGGCCTGTCTGTCGGTTTCAGCAGGGCAGGATCAGCGCAGCGGCCACGTCTCGCCCGTCGCTGAGCAGGATATTATAGGTACGCGCCGCGGCCGCGGACGCCATCACCTCCACTCCGATTCCCACCTCTCCCAGTCCACCCAGCACCTGCGGTGGCGGGAACACCGTGCGCCTGCCGCTGCCCAGCAGCAGGACCTGGGGGCGGCGTTCCAGTATGGTTTGCAGGTCGGCCAGAGCCAGCAGGGCGGCATCGTTGACCGGCCACTCCTCGTGCAAGCGGTCGGGAAACAACAGCAGGCTGCGAGTGTGGAGACGCTCCGCGATTACGACCCCGGAATCTCGCAGGGATTCGACCTGGTACCCGCGGGGCCGTTCCAGATGCAATTTCATGGCGCCAAGCATATCAGTCCGCCGATGGCGGTCCTGGCCGGCTCCGCGGCAGGCCAAACCGGAATGTGGCGGGGCGCCGGTTTGACACCCCCCGGTCGCCGCGAGTATGTTTCCGCGCTCCAAAAAACCCTTTTTCGTCAGTTGCCTACGCCCGAATGCAAGAATTTCCACGAATCAAACGCCTGCCTCCGTATGTCTTCAACATCGTCAATGATCTGAAGGCGGAGGCCCGTCGGCGGGGCGAGGACGTGATCGATTTCGGCATGGGCAATCCGGACCAGCGCCCGCCGCAGCAGGTCATCGACAAGCTATGCGAGGTGGCGCAGCGGTCGGATGCCCACCGTTACTCCATGTCCCGAGGCATCCCGCGCCTGCGCAAAGCGATTTGCGGCTGGTACGGGCGCCGCTATGGTGTTGACCTGGACCCGGAAAGCGAAGCGATCGTGACCATTGGCTCCAAGGAAGGCCTGGCGCACCTGGCACTGGCTACGGTGGAACCCGGGGACGCGGTGCTGGTGCCAAACCCGGCCTACCCGATTCACCCCTACGGTTTCATCATTGCCGGGGCGGACATTCGCCATGTCCCGCTGGTCCCGGGCGGGGATTTCTTCGCCGAGCTGGAGAACGCGGTGCGCAATTCCTGGCCGGTGCCGAAAATGCTGCTGCTGAATTTTCCATCCAACCCCACGGCCCAATGTGTGGACCGTGAGTTTTTTCGGCAGGTGGTGGAATTCGCCCGCGAGCACAAAATTTGGGTAGTGCATGACCTGGCCTACGCGGACATCGTTTTTGACGGCTACCGTGCGCCCTCCATTATGGAAATTCCGGGTGCAACGGATGTGGCGGTGGAATTTTTCAGCCTGTCCAAGAGCTACAACATGCCCGGATGGCGTGTCGGGTTCATGGTGGGAAACTCGCAACTGGTGGCGGCGCTGGCCCGCATCAAGTCGTACCTCGACTATGGCATGTACACGCCGATCCAGGTGGCTTCCATTGTTGCGCTGGAACAGTGCGATGAAGACATGCACAAGATCCGGGATATGTACCAAAATCGCCGGGACGTATTATGTGACGGACTCAACAAGGCCGGCTGGGCGGTGGACACGCCGCGGGCCACCATGTTCGTCTGGGCGCGCATTCCGGAGAACTACCGGGAGATGAAATCCCTGGAGTTTTCCAAGTTACTGCTTCGTGACGCTAACGTTGCTGTGTCACCGGGAATCGGGTTCGGAGAATATGGAGACGAGTACGTGCGCTTTGCCTTGATCGAGAATGAACATCGGACCCGCCAGGCAATTCGTTCCCTGCGTTCCTTGTTTCGCGCCCCGTCCGCATCCGCCGTCGAAAGTGCCTGACGGCACGTAGTTCGGATTCAGGAGAACAACCATTGGAACCGGTCAAGGTCGGGATTCTGGGCCTGGGAACGGTCGGCTGCGGCACCGTCACGGTATTGCAGCGCAATTCCGAAGAAATCTCGCGACGGGCCGGGCGCCAGATCCGGGTAACCCGTGCCGCTGTGCGCGACCTGGACAAGCCGCGCCCCTGCGCGACCGGAGACATCCGTCTCGGCACCGACCCCATGGAAGTGGTCAACGATCCGCAAATCCAGGTAGTGGTGGAATTGATCGGCGGCGAATCCCTGGCCCGCGAGCTGGTGTTTTCGGCTATTCGCCAGGGCAAGCACGTGGTCACCGCCAACAAGGCGTTGATTGCGGTGCACGGAAACGAAATTTTTGCCGCCGCACAGGAGGCCGGGGTGGTGGTGGCCTTCGAAGCGGCAGTCGCCGGTGGCATTTCCATTATCAAGACGCTGCGAGAGGGGCTTGCGGGCAACCGCATTGAGTGGCTCGCCGGCATCATCAACGGCACCGGAAATTTCATTCTGACCGGCATGCGCGACAGCGGGCGCGGTTTCGATGAAATGCTTGCGGAGGCCCAGCGGCTCGGCTACGCCGAGGCGGACCCGGGATTCGACGTGGACGGCATTGACGGGGCGCACAAGCTCTCTATCCTCGCTGCGATCGCATTTGGTATTCCGCTGCGTTTTGACAAAGTGTATACGGAGGGAATTTCCGGGATTTCGCGGGAGGACGTGGCCTACGCAGAGGAATTTGGCTACCGCATCAAGCACCTGGGATTCGCCCGCCGAACCACGGAGGGAGTCGAGTTGCGGGTGCACCCTACGTTGCTGCCGGCCCGGCGCCTGCTCGCCAATGTGGATGGAGTGATGAACGCCATCCTCGTGCATGGTGACGCGGTGGGACCGACGCTGCACTATGGCGCCGGGGCCGGCGCCGAACCGACTGCCTCGTCCGTTGTTGCGGACCTGGTGGACGTGGTGCGGGCCCTTACAACGGATCGCGAAAACCGGGTTCCGCATCTGGCCTTCCAGCCGGACGCGATTACGGACCTGCGTATCCTGGATATCGAGGAAGTAGAGACGGCCTACTACCTGCGGATGCACGCCGCGGACCAACCGGGCGTGCTGGCAGATGTTACCCGAATTCTGGGAGACGCCGGCATCAGCATCGAGGCGATCCTGCAGAAGGAGCCGCCGCCGGGCAAGAGTATCGTCCCGGTTATTTTTATTACGCACCGGGTGCGAGAGGCGGCCATGAACCGCGCCATTGCGTCCATTGAAGCGTTGGCGGCGATCACTGGCCCGGTAATTCGAATCCGTCTGGAATCTCTCAACGGCCACTGAGTTACAAGTGGACCGGGAAGTGGAGTTGCCTGGCACATGAATTTTGATTGGTACATGAGGGTAGTTGTCATATGGCGTCACGCTATCAAGGCCTGATCCATCGTTACCGGGAGCGTCTGCCGCTGGCAGTGGACGCGCCGGTGGTATCCCTGTGTGAGGGCGACACGCCGTTGATTCGCCTTCAGCGCCTTGGCGACCAGGCTGGTGGAAGGGTGGAGCTTTTCGTCAAATTCGAAGGTCTCAATCCAACCGGTTCCTTCAAGGACCGTGGCATGACGGTGGCGGTCAGTCAGGCGGTCTCGGAAGGGGCTCGCGCGATTGTCTGCGCCTCCACCGGCAATACCTCGGCCTCCGCCGCGGCGTACGCCGCCCGTGCGGGTATCACCGCCTTTGTTCTGATTCCGGACGGAAAGATCGCTCTCGGCAAATTGGCCCAGGCGATGATGCACGGTGCGCGGGTACTGCAGATTCGCGGCAACTTTGATGCCGGCATGCAATTGGTGCGGGAGATCGGTGAGACCGAGCCGGTGACCATTGTCAATTCCATCAATCCGTATCGCCTGCAGGGGCAGAAAACGGCGGCCTTCGAGATCGTGGATGCACTCGGCAGGGCTCCGGATTTTCATTGTCTGCCGGTGGGAAACGCCGGCAATATCAGCGCCCATTGGATGGGTTACACGGAATACCACGCGGACGGGATCAGTGCGACGCGTCCTCGCATGGCGGGTTACCAGGCCAGCGGCGCGGCGCCGTTCCTTCGCGGGGCACCGGTTGCGGAACCGGAAACCGTGGCCACCGCCATCCGTATCGGAAATCCGCAGTCCTGGGACAAGGCGCGGGCGGCCCAGTCGGATTCCGGTGGCTGGTTCGACGAATGTACCGATGACGAGATCCTGGCGGCGCAGAAGCTTCTGGCGGAACAGGAGGGCGTGTTCTGCGAGCCGGCGTCGGCAATTTCCATTGCCGGCGCCTTGCGCGACATTCGCAGCGGCCGCATTCCGGCCGGCAGTACCGTGGTGTGTACCCTCACCGGCCACGGTCTCAAGGACCCGGACACTGCCATCGCCCAGAGCGACGCACCGGTATTGGTGGATGCGCGACTGGATGCGGTGCGCGAGGTGTTCCTGCGGGATATGAGCGGCGACGCTGCGGCGTGAAACCGGAATCCCGCATCTACGTGGCCGGGCACCGAGGTTTGGTCGGTTCGGCAATCGTGCGCCGCCTCCGGGCGGGTGGTTTTTCCGAACTGATTACCCGTTCCCGCACGGAACTCGACCTGCTTCGGCAGGCATCGGTAGAGGAATTTTTCGCCAACGAAAAACCGGAGTTCGTATTCCTGGCCGCAGCGCGGGTCGGGGGCATCCAGGCCAACAATACACGCCGCGGTGAGTTTATCTACGAGAACCTGGTAATCCAGAGCAACGTCATCGAAGCCGCCCGCCAACACGACTGTCAGCGACTGCTGTTTCTCGGCAGTTCCTGTATTTACCCGCGAGATTGCAGGCAGCCGATGCGCGAACAGGATCTTTTGAGCGGACCGCTCGAATCGACCAACGAGCCGTATGCCATCGCCAAGATCGCCGGTCTCAAGCTGTGCGAGGCCTACAACCGCCAGTACGGCAGCCGCTACCTGGCGGTAATGCCCACCAATCTCTATGGTCCTGGTGACAATTTCGATTTGGAAAGCTCCCATGTGATCCCAGCGCTGATCCGCAAGGTGCACGAAGCCAAGACGGCCGGTGCCGCCGGTGTTAGCATCTGGGGCACCGGCAAACCGCTGCGCGAGTTCCTGTACGTGGACGACATGGCGGATGCCTGTGTGTACCTGATGGGTACCGAGCGCACCGCACTGACCAACATTGGGTCCGGAGAGGAGGTGAGTATCCGCCGTCTCGCGGAACTGGTCTGCGAGGTGGTCGGCTTTGACGGAAAACTCGAATTTGATGAGTCGCGGCCGGATGGAACGGCACGAAAACTTCTCGATGTACGTCAGCTTCACGACCAAGGCTGGCATCACCAGGTAGACCTGCGCGCAGGACTCGAAAGGACATATCGGTGGTATCTGGAAAACAAGCCGCCCGCATAACGGTACTGGTGATCTGCGCCGGGCTCGCGATTTCCGCGCTGGCGGCGCGCGCACCGGCGGTTCCGGCAGGTGGGGAAGGGGAGGCGGAAGACGTCATCACCCTCAACTTCCAGAATGCCGACATCCGTGCCTTCATCAGCACCGTAGCTCGCACCACGGGTCGCAATTTCATTGTTGATCCGCGGGTCAAGGGACAGGTAACGATTACCTCCGGTACGCGCATGAATGCCGATGAGGTCTACGGGGTGTTCCTGTCGGTGCTGCAAGTGCACAACTTTGCGGCGGTGGATGCGGGCAACGACGTTATCAAAATCGTGCCGGCCAGCCTGGTAAAGCAAAGTTCCACGCCGATATCCAGCACGCTGCAACCCGGCCACGGCGACCAGCAACTCACCCAGGTGTACAAACTCAAATTCGCTTCGGTGCAGGAGATGGTTCCGATCCTGCGCCCGCTATTGCCCCCGACCAGCCATTTTGCAGCCCACGGCGACTCCAATACTCTCGTTTTTACCGGCACGGCGGACAACGTGAGGCGTGTGTTGCGCATTGTGCAGAGCATTGACCGGCCACGAGCGGAAAGTGATATCCACGTGGTCAAACTGCATTACGCGACGGCCACCGACCTGGCAAAAATCCTCGCCAACCTGCTTTCCGCAAGCCAGAAACGCGGTGGCGCCAAGACCACTACAACCGAGCCCGCCTCGGTGCAGGCAGACGAGGCCACCAACGCCCTGATCATTCAGGCGTCAAATGACGAGTTCACGCGCATCCAGGGCGTGATTGCCTCGCTGGATGTTCGTCGGCCGCAGGTCTTCATCGAGGTCCTGATCGCCGAGGTGACCGAAGACAAGGCAGAGGATCTGGGGGTGCGCTGGAATTTTGGCGACGACAATCTGTCGACGGGTGAATCCACCGGCAGCACCAATTTTTCGGACATCAAGGGTGGGCTGAAGCTCGGCTACATCAAGGGGCTGGTGGAAAATCTTGACGGAACCCTGGTGCCGGATATCCAGGTCGTGGTGAGCGCCCTGCGAGCGGACTCGAATACCAATATTCTTTCAACACCGAACCTGCTGACGCTGGATAACCAGGCAGCCTCCATCGTGGTCGGGCAGGAGGTGCCATTCATTACCGGGCAGTACACCACCAGCGGGTCCACGACGGTCACCACGTCTGATCCGAACAATCCTGGCGAGACCACCGCGGTAAGCAATCCCTTTCAGACCATTGAGCGCAAGCAGGTGGGCCTCAAGCTGAAGCTGACTCCGCAGATCAATCAGGATGCGTCGATTCGGCTCGAGATTGAACAGGAAGTATCGAGCGTCAACCCGACCGTGGTCCAAGGGGCATCAGACCTGATTACCAACACCCGCTCGATATCCACCACCGTAATGATCGATGATGGTCAGATCGTGGTGCTGGGTGGCCTGATACGCGACGACTTCAAGGACACCGTCGAGATGGTGCCGGGGCTGGGCAAAATCCCGTTACTCGGAATTTTCTTCCGAAAAAAAGGAAAGGCTGCGGTAAAGACCAACCTGATGGTGTTCCTGCGCCCGAAGATCGTGCGCACGGCGTCGGACCTGGCCGGCTACACACGCCAGAAGTACGAACGCATGCGCGGCACACAGATGCAAAGCCTGCCGGACTCCGGCTTCCTGCTCTACAAGGACAAGCCGCCCGTGTTACCGCAGCTGGAGCCGGAAAACGAGCCCGCCAGTCGCTGAAGCCCATGGCTAAGGGCGGCACCGTCCAATCCCTGGACTGGAAACAGCAGATCGATCCGAGCTGGATCCGTAATCTGCCGTACCAGTTCGCGCGTCGCCACGGGGTATTGCCCGCCTGCGAAAGCGAGGATGGCCACCTCGAAATTCTTTGCAAAGGTGATCCGGTACCGGCCGCGCTGGTGGAGCTGCGCCGTTGCCTGCAGCGGCCGTTACGCTGTCATCGTCTGGAGTCGGCCGAATTCGATGGCCTGCTGCGCATGGCCTATGACAAGGGCCAGTCCGAGGCCACCCAGATGGTGGATGATCTGGGTGGGGAGGTGGACCTGGAACGCCTGGCGCAGGAGATTCCGGATACCACCGACCTGCTGGAAGCATCGGATGATGCGCCGATCATCCGGCTGCTGAACGCATTGCTGAGCCAGGCAATTCGTGAAAACGCTTCGGACATTCACATGGAGGCCCACGAGAGCCGTTCGGTGGTGCGTTTCCGGGTGGACGGGGTGCTGCGCGACATCGTGGAACCCCATCGCGCCCTGCACAGCACCCTGGTTTCGCGGGTGAAGATCATGGCCAAGCTGGATATTGCCGAGAAGCGCCTTCCCCAGGACGGGCGTATTTCATTGCGTATCGGTGACCATCCGGTTGATGTGCGGGTCTCCACGCTGCCGGCGCGACACGGTGAACGGGTCGTGTTGCGCATCCTGGACAAGCAGAGTGCGCGCATGGATATCGGTCAGCTGGGCATGAACGAAACCCTGCGCGCAGGTTTTGATGAACTGATCAATCTTCCCCATGGGATCCTGCTGGTAACGGGACCGACGGGATCGGGGAAAACCACCACGCTGTACGCCGGGCTAACTCGCCTGGACCGCACCCAACTCAATATCCTGACCGTGGAAGACCCGGTGGAGTACGACCTGGACGGCGTTGGCCAGATGCAGGTGAACGCGCGCATCGACCTCAATTTTGCCCAGGGCCTGCGTTCGATTCTGCGCCAGGACCCGGACGTGGTGCTGGTGGGCGAGATTCGCGACCGGGAAACAGCGGAGATCGCGGTGCAGGCCAGCCTTACGGGGCACTTGGTGCTGTCTACTCTGCATACGAATACCGCGGTGGGAGCGATTACGCGCCTGGCGGATATGGGTATCGAACCGTTCCTTGTCGCCTCCAGCCTGGTTGGCGTATTGGCGCAACGGCTGGTGCGCTGCCTTTGCTCCCATTGCCGGGAATCCCGGCTACCGGACACCGCGGAGGCCAGCCTGTTGCGGGATTTCCGCATCGAAAACCTGTACACGGCCAATGGCTGTGAGCGTTGCTCCGGTACCGGCTACCGGGGCCGTACCGGAATTTTCGAACTGCTGGTGGTGGACGCGGAAATGCGTACGTTGGTCCATGACCGGGCATCCGAAGAGCGCATCCTTCGCCATGCGCGGTCCACCCAGCAAGACCTGCTACAGGACGGATTATCCAAAGTCGCTGCCGGTGTGACGTCTCTCGACGAAGTGTTGCGGGTCACGCGCAGCGAGTAATGGCAGCTTTCGAATACCAGGCCCTCGATGCAAGCGGTCGCACGCGCCGCGGCCTGGAAACCGGTGAGAGCGCGCGCCAGGTTCGCCAGCAATTGCGGTTGCGCGGACTCGCGCCTTTGCATGTGCAGGCGGTTTCGGAGGCGGATGGCAAGGGGATCGGCTGGCGTCCGGGCGCCCGCCGTCGGCTCGGCTCCCTGGAGCTTGCCGTCATTGCCCGCCAGTTCGCCACTCTGGTTGCGGCGGGTATCAGCGTCGAGGACTCTCTCAACGCGCTGGTTGGCCAGGCGGAATCTTTCCGCGTGCGCAGTGTACTCAGCGGTGTGCGAGCCAGCGTACTGGAGGGGCGGAGCCTGGCGGACGCCGTGAGTGCCTACCCGGCTGCGTTTCCCGAGATCTACCGTGCGGCTATCGGAGCCGGCGAAGAATCGGGCAAACTGGCGCTTACCCTCGAGTACCTGGCGGAATATTCCGAAACCAGCCAGGGATTGCGGGAACGACTTGGTCAGGCCCTGATTTACCCGCTGGTGCTGCTGTTCGCATCGTTGCTCATTGTCGGGTTCCTGTTCGCCTACGTCATGCCGCGGGTGGCGCGGGTCTTCACCAATACCAACCAGGAATTGCCGTGGCTGACGCAAACCTTCTTCGATGTCGGTGACTTCCTCGCAGGCTATGGCTATGCCGTGGCGGCCGGAATGGCGCTGCTGGTGCTGCTGGTCGCCTGGTTGTTTCGGCAGCATTCGGTGCGCGAGGGGTGGGACAGGTTATTGTTGCGCCTGCCATTGACGCGACGAACGGTCCGCGCACTGAACACAACCCGGATGTCCCGCACCTTGGCGATTATGACCCGCAGCGGTGTGCCCCTGCTCACGGGACTCAAGGCAGCGGCGGACGTGGTGGTTAACCTTCCCATGCGTCGGGCCGTAAATGCAGCGGCGGAAGAAGTGGGGGAGGGCGTCAGCCTGCACCGGGCGCTGGATCGCAGTGGATTGTTTCCACCCATGTTGATTCAGATGGTGGCGAGTGGCGAGACCGGTGGTGTTCTCGGAGAGATGCTGGATCGGGCGGCGACCGCCCAGGAGCGGGAATTCGAGGCCCGTGTCGGCCTGCTGACGCGGCTGTTCGAGCCCATGATGATTCTGGTGATGGGTGCTATAGTTTTTGTGATCGTGCTGGCCATTCTTCTTCCCATCTTCGAAATGAACCAACTGGTGTTCTGAGCCAAGCCATGCAACAACGCGGATTCACACTGATCGAAATCATGGTGGTGGTTGTCATCATCGGACTGCTTGCCACGCTGGTGGTCCCGCGCCTGCTCGACCAGCAGGAAAAGGCCCTGGGGGTTAAGGCCCGCGGCGATATCACCAACCTGGGTACGGCTCTGAAATTGTACAAGCTCGACAACTTTCACTACCCGAGCACGGAACAGGGACTGCAGGCACTTCGTAAGCGGCCGGACATCGAGCCCGAGCCCCGCAATTGGAAGCAGGGCGGTTATATCGAGATTTTGCCGACCGATCCCTGGGGCGTGCCCTACGAATACCGCTCGCCGGGAGAGCATGGCGACTTTGACCTGTGGACCTGGGGCGCCGACGGAACACCAGGCGGCGAAGGCCAGAACGCGGATCTTGGCAACTGGAACGCGGACGAATCCTGAGACGCGTGCCCGTGCGCAACCGCGGGTTTACGCTACTGGAAATTCTCGTCGTCATCACGCTCATCGCGTTGTTGCTGGCGGCAGTTCGACTTAGCCTCCGTATGGATTCCGACCAGCCGGCGCGTCAGGAGGCGGACCGGCTCGCGCGGCGCATGGCCCAGATGTGCCAGGAGGCGGTACTCAGCGGCCGGCCCTATGCCCTGCAACTGGACGAAGAAACCGGGAGCTATCAGTTCCTGGTCGGGGGCAGTACCTGGGAGGCAGTTGACCCGGATTCCCTGTTCGGACCACGGAAATTCTCCGGCTCGGTGGAATTGGTGCTGCCGCCGACTCAGTCCGCAACCATCGCCTGCTCAACCGTGGGTATCGTCGATGCCGCGCGCATCGGGCTTCGCAGCGATTCGGGTAACTGGGATATCGTCAGCGGGATTGCCGGAGTCCGGGTCGAGGCAGAAGTCCAGTGAACCGCGGTTTTACCCTGCTGGAGATTCTCATAGCGCTGGCAATATTCGCTATTGCAGTGCTTGCGGTGGCTCAGACCTTGCAGACCCACGTACAACGCGCGGAGGATTTCGAATGGCGCACGCTGGGAATCTGGGCGGCGTCCAACGAAGCAACGCGGATACGGCTAAGCCGGGAATGGCCGAGCGAAGATATGCAACGTAGCCGTGTGAACATGGCGGGCCGCGAAATGTTCCTGCAACGCACCGCCGCTGCCACGGCGGACCCGGACTTGCGCCGGGTGGAGATCCAGGTGTTTCGGGACCCGGCGCGAGAACAGTCGGTGGCGCAGTTGTTCACCTACGTGGGGCGCCCCGGTGGCATACCGCAATAGGCATATGCGCAGGCGATCCACAGCCGGGTTCACGCTGCTGGAGATGGTGGTGGCGCTGGCCATCTTCGCTCTGATCGGTATTGCCAGCTATCTGCTCATTTCCACCTTCCTGAATACTCGTGAACACGTGGCGGCACGACAGGATCAGATGCGTCGGATGGAGATAGCCATCAGCCTGCTGGAGCGGGATTTCCGATTCGCTACCGGCAGGGGAGTGCGTGACCAGCATGGAGACCGGGAAGCGCCGCTTCTCGCAGGGAACGAAAACGAAACGGGTGAACTGGTGCGCATGACGACCACGCGCCCGTTGCCGGGTAGTAGTGGGCAACAACAATTACAGCGGGTCGCCTGGCGTTTGGAGGGTGACCGCCTGGTGCGAGTGACCTGGCCGGTGTTGGATCGGGCGCAGGACACCAAGGAATTCTCCCAGGTGATACTGGAGGGGATGCGGCTGGCCGAGTTCCATTTTCTCCGGTTGGATGCCGGGAACCGCTTGCGCAGTTCCGGTGACTGGCAGGACGCGAGCTTGCCGGACGGCGTGGAGTTGGTGCTGGAAACCCGTTCTGGGCTGCGCCTGGAACGCCTGCTGGAGACCCCCGGTGGCGGCCTGGGCTAAGCGCAACCCGTGTTCGCGGCAGCGGGGGGTGGCCCTGCTGACGGTGCTGGTGGTTCTGGCGCTGCTGACGACCCTCAGCGCATTGCTGGTGGAAGACCAGCACCTGAGTATCCGTCGCGCGGAAAACATCGTGCACGGTGAACAGGCATGGCAACTGGCGTTAAGCTCGGAGGCCTGGGCGGCCCGCTTATTGGTACGGGACCAGTTGGTTGGTGGTGCCGATCACCTGCAGGAGACCTGGAACCAGACCGCGCCCGCGGTGCAGGTGGAACACGGGCAGATGCAGACTCTGATTGAAGATGCCCAGGGACGTTTTAATCTCAACAACCTGGCGGCCGGGCGCAAGAGTGCCTGGTTCACCGCATTCCAGCGCCTGCTTGAATTACTCGGTCGCGAGCCCGCGCTGGCGCATGCGGTCGCAGACTGGATCGATGAGGATTCGAGCGTTGACGCCGCGGACGGGGCCGAGGACGATACCTACCTGCTGGGCGAACCCGCGTATCGAGCCGCCAACCGATTTTTCTCTGACGTCTCCGAGCTGGCGCTGGTGCACGGTTGGTCAGCGGAAGACGTGCAGCGTGTCGCGCCCTTTGTTACCGCGATTCCCCAACAGGGATTGCGAATCAACGTCAATACCTGTGCGCCGGAATTGCTGCGGGTGCTGTCCAGCAAGCCAATGGACGCGGGTACCGCCGCAATGTTACTGGAGGCCCGACCCTACCGTGTTACGGACGATCTGCTTCGTCATCCGGTGCTGGCGGGGGAGTCCGCCACCGCCGCTGAGCTGGCAGGTGTCGGTAGTGGCTATTTTTACGTGACCAGCCGTATTCAATACGGCAGAATCCGATTTGACATGGTGAGCCTACTGCAGCGTTCTGCCAGCGGCCAGATCTCTGCCGTCAGCCGGCGTCGAAATTACCCATGAACCTCTTTGTTAGCGTGCCCGCGCCCCATCGCTGGGTGCTGGTGACAACGGATGGACAGGTCCAGGACCAGGGCGAGTGCGCGCATGCCGCGCAGATTCCGCTTCCCGAGCCGTCCGTCCCGGTAACCGCCGTTGTCCCCACCGCCCAGGCACCTTCCTACCAGTTGAAACTGGCTGCCCGTAGCCGCAAGAAACTGATGCAGGCTCTTGCGTATGCGCTGGAAGAACAAGTAGCCGAAGACGTTGGTGAACTGCACGTGACGCTGACTACCTGGGACCGTGCAACCGGCCAGGTGACGGTGACTGCCTGCCGCAAAGACCTGTTGTCAAAATGGATCAGCACGCTGGAAGACGCCGGCCTGGTAGTTTCGCGGGTGGTTCCGGAATGGTCCTTAATCCCACTGCACACGGATACCCGCTGGACGCTGGTGGTCCGTGACCAGGAGCTGCTGTTGCATTCCCCCACGGAGGGTGGGTTCCTTCTGGGCATGGATATGCTGGAGACGTGGTGGAGTACCCAGCGGGAAGCGGACCCGCCCGTTGCCGTATCCGACCGGGCTCTGGTCGACCGTCTGCTGGCACTGGGAGCAACCCATGCGCATCACTGGGGTACCGGGAACCAGCTGCCGGACTGGATCGCCGTGCAGGCGCGAGAGGGTCTGGACCTGCGCCAGGGAGAGTTCGCGGTGGCCGGCACGCGTAGCCCGTGGCATCGTCTGTGGCCGGCGGCCGCCGCCCTGGCCGGGGGGGCGATATTGTTGCTGGCGGTTCAGGCCGCGGAATACTGGCACCTTCGTCAGCAGGCGGTCCAACAACGGGCCCAGGTACAGCAAATATATCAACAAGCTTTTCCCGGAGCCCGTCCGGCCCGGCATCCGCGCGCCGAGTACGAGCGCCGGCTCGCGGCCCTTCAGGGGAACGCCAGCGCAGGGGAGTTTCTGTATCTTTTGCAGCAACTTACCTCGGCAGTTCTCGGCACCGGACTACAGGTGCAGGATCTGCGTTTCAGCGATGGCCGGCTGACGACCGCGCTGAACGCCCCGGACTTTGAATCCATCGAACACCTCAAACAGATACTGGAGGCACGCGGAACGCTGGCCATTCAGTTACTTTCTTCCGGAGCCCGCGACGGCAAGACCACCGCCCGGATTTCCCTGGAACGCTCGGCGTGACGGCGCTGGCCGAAGCCTGGGCGGCGCGTACTCACCGCGAGCGGGTTTCGCTGGTGGTCGGCACGGTGCTGGTGCTGGTGATTCTGGTGTATTCCCTGGTGTGGGTTCCGTTACAGCGGGAACGCGCCCGACTCCGGGTGGAATTACCCAGGTTGCAGGCAGACGTGGCTTTCATGCAGAGTTCCCTATCCCAGGTGCGGGGCCTGAGTGGCACGAACCAATCCTCGGCGCCCAATGGTCGGCGACTGCCATTGCTGAGCCTGATTGAACAGCAGGCGCAAAGCGCAGGACTGGCGGACTACATCCGCCAGGTGAGCGCCGGACAGAAGGAGGGAGAAGCCAGCATACGTCTTGGTGCGGTTCCATTCGAGGCCTGGATTCGCTGGGCGGATGGGTTGGAAAAGCAAGGCGTTCGCCTGCTGTCGGTGACCATCGCGCGCGACCCGACGCCCGGTCTGGTGGACGTGCGCATGACGGTTTCACAGGAGGGGGCGATTGATTCCGCTGGTTGATCTTCAGGCCCAGTACGCCAGAATGAAACCCGAACTGGATGCGGCGGTACTCGCCGTTATGCAGCGTGGCGATTTCATTCTCGGATCCGATGTCGCCGACTTCGAATCCGAGTTTGCTTCCTTCTGTGGCGCAGGGCAGGGGATCGGTTGTGCAAGCGGCACGGACGCGCTGCAACTGGCCTGTCGTGCCCTGGAAATAGGACCGGGGGACGAGGTCATTCTGCCGGCCTTTTCCTTCATCGCGACCGCGCTGGGACCACTGCTCGCCGGGGCTCAGCCGGTGCTGGTGGATGTGGACGAGCACAGCGGATTGCTGGATCCGGACCAGGTGGTGGCGGCAATCACGCCGCGCACCCGGGCATTGCTGCCGGTGCACCTGTACGGGCAGTTGGCAAATATGCCGGCGTTGCGCGCGATCAGCGAAAAACACGACCTGGCGCTCATCGAGGACGCGGCCCAGGCCCACGGTGCCGTTAGCGGAGACGAAGCTGCCGGGCGCGCCGGCACGGTGGCCTGTTTCAGCTTTTACCCGGGCAAGAATCTGGGGGCCTACGGGGATGGCGGCATGCTGACCACAAACGATCGCTCCCTGGCGGAGCGCCTGCGGCGGCTGCGCAACTATGGTTCAGCGCGGAAATATCACCACCAGGAGGTGGGTCTGAATTCGCGGCTGGATAGCCTGCAGGCAGCAGTGCTGCGGGTGAAATTGCGTCGTCTGGCCGCTGACAATGCGCGTCGGCGGGAGATCGCGGCGCGCTACGACGCGGCCCTCGCGGATTTGCCGCTGACCCTGACCCGTTTCGGAGGGATACCGGTGTATCACCTGTATGTCGTGCGTTCGCCGAATCGCGACAGGCTGCTGGCGACGCTCAACGCGGCGGGAATCGGGGCCGCCATTCACTACCCCAAGGCCATTCATCAGCATCAGGCGTTTTCCGCGGAACCGCTGGGGCGCGGCGTGTTTCCACAAGCGGAGCGCTGGGCCCGGGAATGCCTGAGCCTTCCGGTCTTCCCGGAGATGAGCGACGCCCAGGTGGACCAGGTGGCAGACGCGCTGCGTGCCGGACTGGCGGACGCAGCGGCGTGATGCGAAAGGATGAGCGGTTGCCGGTTGCCCTGATCGGCGCCGGGCACTGGGGACCATTCTTGGCCCGGTCGCTGGAGCAGACCGGTAAAGCGCGCCTGGCATGGGTTTGTGATCGGGATCCCGAGCGGGCACAGCGCGTGGCGGACCGCCACGTGGATTGTCGTACCACTACCGATTTGCAGGACATTCTCGATGACAGGGTCGTCACCGCAGTGGCCGTTGCGACACCGGCGAATACCCACCAGGAGATCGTGACCCGCTGCCTTGAGGCGGGTCGTCACGTTCTGGCGGAAAAACCACTGACTACCGATGCAGCCAGCAGCCGCAAGCTGGTGGAGCTTGCACGGCGCAACAATCGTGTGCTGATGGTGGGACACGTCTTCGAATACAACGCCAGCATACGCGGGCTAAAAGAGATCATCGACAACGGTGAACTCGGCGAGCTGTTTTACCTGAATTTCGAACGAACGAACCTGGGGCCGGTGCGTCTGGACGTAAATGCACTGTGGGATCTTGCGACGCACGATATTTCCATCCTGCGATATCTGCTTGGCAAGGACCCGGTGGACGTTTCCTGCGTGGGCCGTGATTTCCTGCACGAAGGTGTGGAGGACACCGTGTTCCTGAACCTGGGGTTTGGCGAAGATGGGCCGATGGCCCAGGTGCATGCCAGCTGGCTCAATCCGCGCAAGGTACGCCAGATCACCGTGGTCGGGTCGCGCAAAATGGCGGTATGGGACGACCTGAATCTCAAGGCCCCGATCAAGCTCTACGACAAGCGGGTCGAGGCGGATCGGCCCGCCGGCGACGATTTCATCGCCTACAAGACCAGTATCGTAGACGGCGGCATGTTCGCTCCCAGCGTGCGCACCAACCAGCCGCTGGAAGCGGAGTGTGCTCATTTCATCGACTGCGTACGGACCGGCGGCCGGCCCCTGAGCGATGGGTACAGCGGCTTGCGCGTGGTCACCATCGCGGAGTGCGCCCAGCGCAGCCTGGCGGAAAATGGCGCCCGGGTACCGGTGCCTCCGGCGATGCCGGGAGAAAGCGGTGGCGGATAGCCCCCGGGTCCATCCCCAAGCACTGTGCGAGAGTAGCGAGGTGGGGTCCGGAACTCGCATCTGGGCTTTCGCCCACGTTATGCCTGGCGCGCGTATCGGTCGGGACTGCAATATCGGTGGTCATGTGTTTGTGGAATCCGGCGCCGTGCTGGGTGACCGGGTAACGGTCAAGAACGGCGCGCTGATCTGGGAGGGAGTGACGCTGGCGGATGATGTATTCGTGGGTCCCGGGGTGGCATTTACCAATGATCGCCTTCCGCGTAGTCCGCGCGCCGAGGATGACGCAATAACCCGGCGCTATGCCCGGCCAGAGGACTGGCTGGTCGCTACCCGGGTGGAGCAGGGCGCCAGCCTGGGCGCGGGTGCCGTGATTCTTTGTGGATTGCGTATCGGCGCCTGGGCAATGGTGGCCGCAGGTGCCGTGGTAACCCGGGATGTGCCGCCCCACGCCTGTGTGATGGGTTCGCCTGCCCGGGTCCGCGGCCGGGTCTGTCGCTGCGGAGCCCCGCTGGATACGGCGTTGGAGTGCGCTGGTTGCGGACGGTCCTGGACGATCCACGGCGACGGCCTTTCGCCCGCCTGATCCCGTGTACGCCGACCAGCGAATTCTGCTCCTCGCACCTGCCTATAACGAGGGAGCCAAGATCGGCCGGGTGGTGGAGCGTACTCCCTGGGACGTGGTAGACCGTTTCCTGGTCGTGGACGATTGCTCGAGCGACGATACCGCGAAGATTGCGCGCAAGGCGGGCGCCGAGGTGATGACTTTTTCCGCAACGCGGGGAGTCGGAAGCGCCATTCGTGCCGGGTACCACTACGCGCGCGAAAATAATTTTGATGTGGCGGTGGTAATCGCTGGCAACGGCAAGGATGACCCGCGAGAAATCAATCGCCTGTTGGACCCGCTTTGCAATCAGCGCTGTGATTTCGTTATGGGTTCGCGCTTCCTGGAGCGGAACGCGGATTTCGGTCACATGCCGGCGTATCGGCGCCTGGCGACCCGCCTGCATCCATTGCTGGTGGGTCTGTTTTGCGGAAAACGCATCACCGAGAGTACGAATGGTTATCGCGCTATCCGTGTCCCGGTGCTGGATGATCCACGAATTCGCCTTGATGCGCCGTGGCTTGACCGCTACGAACTCGAGGTCTACCTGCTGATGCGCATTCTGCAGCTTGGATATCGTCACGTTGAAGTTCCGGTAAAAAAGGTCTATCCGCGACCGGAGCTTGGGCAAAGCAAAATGCGGCCCGGCATCGACTGGTGGCGCATGTTGCGGCCGGTGTTCCTGACCGGACTGCGGCTGCGAACCTGAACCAAAATTTTCTGGAGGACGGCAACATGGCGAACGAGGGTTATCACGAACCAATCGATCAACTGAGCGATGCCACCCGCGATATGCATCGCGCGATCGTTTCCCTGATGGAGGAACTGGAAGCGGTGGACTGGTACAACCAGCGGGTCGATGCCTGCAAGAACCCGGAACTCAAAGCGATTCTTGCGCACAATCGCGACGAGGAGAAAGAACATGCAGCGATGGTGCTGGAATGGATCCGCCGCCAGGACCCGACGTTCGACAAGGAGTTGCGCGACTACCTGTTCAGGGACAAAGGGATTGCGCACGAATAGGCGGCGACACGCTGGTCTGGCGATCCTGGCGATCCACCGCTGCCAGGGCATATCCTTTCGCGGGTGCGGAAATCGGCCGCAGGGATGCTAACCCGGTCCGATGGTGCTGAATCCGGATTCAGACCGCCGGATCTTCACGGGCCCGGGCGGGCCGCCCCAGCGGAGCCGAGTGCGGCCGGTCATAGGGGCGGAATGCGTAGAAAAACTGCTGGATGATGTTTCCTTCCGGGTAGCGTCGATCCGAGACTCCGAACTCCAAGGGATTTTCGCGCGAGAGGCGGGCAGTCCCGAAAATCCAATCGAAGACCGACAGGTTATTGCCGAAATTGCATTCGCGGGTACCCGGATCCCGGGTGTGATGCCAGCGATGCATCTCGGGCCCGTTCATAAAATAAATCAACGGGCCCACCCGCCAGTTCAGATTGGAATGGGAAAAACTTGCTACCAGCGCATCGGTGGTGGCAAGGATCAGCAGGGCATCATCCGTCACGCCGAGAAACAGCAGCGGCAGGAGATAGATCGTGCGATCGAGGATCTTCTCCAGCGGGTGAAAACGCACGGAAGAAAACCAGTCCATCTCCTGCGAACTGTGATGGGTC
>JAJDOE010000069.1 GCA_022340345.1 Gammaproteobacteria bacterium | reverse complement strand
ACATCCCCGTACAGGGCCTCGGCAAACCGGTCCCGCACCAGCACCGGATGGTCAACGAGCTGGTGCAGGGCGCGGTTGCGTGCCGCTGCCGCCGCGCTGCCGCTGGGCGGTTTCCGGCGAACGGCCCGCCATGCCTGAAGGCGGCCGAGTCCTAGCATTGTCGCAGGCCAGCGGCCAGGTGCCGGGCCACCTCGGCGGCGTGCTGGGTAATTTGGGTGTCATGGTCACCGGGTGTTTGCCACACCACCAGGCCGCCGCAAGCCACGTCTCGCCAGGCCTCGCCGCGCAGTTCCCGCTCGCCGGCGACGATGGCATGGATGGGTCCGGGGTAGGGTTCGGGCCGGTAGGCGAGCAGGGTGTGCTGGTAGGCAACCCGGTTGCGCTCAATGCGCCGGGCCACCGACGAATCCGTGTGGTGTAGTGCGTGCAACTGGGTGCTGTGGCGCCAGAAGCGCGCTGCATGTCCGAGCTTCGCCCACAAATACCTCCAACGCTGGGCGGGTGGCAGCGCCCGGGCCTGGCCGAAGTGATGGGCGATGCGTTGCCAGAGGCCACGTCCCAGCAGGTGTTGATGCAGGCGCAGGTGCTTACGGGTCCGCCGAAGGCGGTTGTTGAGCGCACGCCGGGCGCTCGGAAAGGCGGTATCAATCAGGCCCAGGTAGCAGACGTCCCCGCCCGCGGCACGCAGCTGGCGGGCCATCTCCAGTGCCACCAGTCCGCCAATGCAGGCTCCGCTCAGCCGGTAGGGACCCTGGGGTTGCTGTGCCCGAAGATCGGACAGGTACTCGCGGGCCATGGCCTCGACGCTTTCTGGCAGTTCACCCTCGTCACCGCGCCGCGCACGAAGGGCGACTACCCGGTGATTGGTAGGAAGTTCAGCAAAGATCTTCCGGTACAGGAACAGGATCACTTCGGTGTCACCGGGCCCGCCGGGAATAAAGAACAGTATGGGTCCGGTCCCTTCGCGGATCGTCAGCAGCGCATTTTCCGCGGGTCCGTCGGCTCCTTCCGCCAAACTGCGTGCCAGGCCGGCCGGTGTCGGATTGTAGAACACCTGGTGTACCGCGCAGGCCTGGCCCAGCTCCTCGCGGATGCGGAAACACAGTCGCGTTACCGCAAGCGAGCTGCCGCCAAGGGCGAAGAAATTGTCCAGCCGTTGCACTGGCATCTGCAGCTGCAACACTTCCTTGAACAGCGCGCCGAGTTGCCGTTCCACCAGGCTGGACGGGGCATCCGCCTCCTTGTCCTGCCGCCCGGCGGATTCCCGCGCATGGCGGAAATCCGCGCTAAGGATTGCAATCGCACGTTCACGCAAGACCTTTCGATCAATCTTGCCGGTCTGGTTGCGTGCTAAGGCCTCGGTCTGGAACACGCGGTAGGGCGCGCGCGCCACGCCCAGTTCCCGCTGGCAGTGAGCCAGCAAATCGCTTTCCGTGCCTGCGCCGACGGAAAACGCGACCAGGTTATCACCGTATATTTCGTCGGGTACTGCGACCGCGGCGGCCTCGCGGACCCCGGGCGCCGACATGAGTACGTCGTCCACTTCGCGCAGACCAATCTTCTCACCACCCTTGTTGACGATCTCGCTGGACCGCCCGGTGATGAAATAGAAGCCGTCGATATCCCGGTAGCCCAGATCCCCCATGCGCAACCAGCCATCATCGCTAAAACGCGCCCGGGTGGCCTCGGGCTCGGCGTAGTACCCGAGCATTACCGGGCGACCGCGAACCTCCAGGCTACCGGTCTCGCCATCGGCAAGCACACGGCCCTGATCGTCCACCACGCGCACCTCGTAACCCACCGGGCGACCCACCGAGCCGTACTTGCGCGGCTGCGGCGGCAGGGGATTGAAAAAAATCGTTCCGCCGGCCTCGGACATACCCATGGCCTCGATCACCGGAATTCCGAAGCGTTGCTCAAATAGTTGCTGTTTTTTCGGTGACAACGGCGCCGAGGACGAGCGGATGAAGCGTGCATGGGGAAACTCGGGAAGCGGATCCCGTTGTTGTTCCGCCCAGGCCAGTAACTGGTACAACATGGCGGGCACGGCGGCCACCCAGGTGATCTGGTGGTCACCCAGAAACCGGATAAATTCAGCGGGGCGAAAAGCCGCCGGGACCACCAGCATGCCGCCACCGTAGAGCGTGGTGAGGAGGCTTACCCCTTGTGCGTTCATATGGTGCAGAGGCAGCAACAGGACGCTGCGCTCGTCCGCGCCGGAGCCGTGAGCCAGGTGATGCCAGGTGGCGTTGGCGATGAGCCCGGCATGGCTGACCAGTACCGCCTTGGGTCGGCCGGTAGTGCCGGAAGTGAAATCGAGGATCGCCGGGGCCGCCGGTGCCGGGGACGCGGGCAACGGTTCGGGATCCTCCTCCGCCAGCGGATCGATGTGCCGGATGCCCAGTTTCGCTGCGATCACCGCCGCCGGATGGTCCGTCGGCGCCACCAGCCCGCGGCAGTCTGCCTGTTTCAGGGCAAAACGCAGAAACGGTTCGCCTGCGTTCGGGTCCAGCGGCACGCTGACGAAGCCGCCGTAAATTGCGCCCAGCATCCACTCCACCGCGGCCCGTCCGTTGGGCAAAAGCTGGGCGACATGGGCGCCAGCGGGAAGATTGCGGGTCAGCAGCGCGCAGCGCCGACGGACCGCACGGCGCAGCCCGGCGTAGTCGAGGGACTCGCCGGCGTCCGGGAATACCAGGGCCGACTTGCCCGCCAGATCCTCGGCGCGCCGGTCAATGAGTTTGCGCAGGTTGCCGGGTGCTTCGCGGCCGGGGTCCCGCACGTCGGACAACCGCGTTACAGCGAAATCTCGAAACGCTCGCCAAGGAACCCGAGGTGAGCGCGGGCGTACTGTTGCGCGCCCGCGGAGTCCGCTTCGAATTTCACCAGGTCCTGATCGCTGAAAGCGTCGGAAAACTGCTGGTTACGTTCACGCAGCTTCTGGCGGCAGATCGCCTGGAGGTGCTGGTCCACCTGCTGCCATTCCCCGGGGGAAAGTTCGGCCTCCACCAGTTTCTGGAATCGCCCGGCCATGTGATTTGTCTCGTCCTGTACCGTGGCGTTGGCAAAATCCAGGATGTGTCGGTCATTTTCCGAATGTACGCCGCTTGCGGCGAATGCATCGCGAACCGCGTAATACAGCCCGAGACCACCGCCCTCGGAAAGGTCCACTGCCATGTTCCCCAGTGGGTCTTCACGCAGTTGGTAGCGGAGTTCCACCAGCCGATTTGCATGGGGCAGATCGCCCATCTGTTCAATGCTGAGTTGATTGTCCGGCACCAGGTTCTGGTAGACCCGGCATAGGATTGAATAGTGCTGGAACTCATCGGTGGCAAAGCGGAGCAGGCCGTCGATCCTGTCCATCTGGTCGAGTTCACCGGAATCGGCGATGCGTTCCAGGCCGTCCGCAGCCTGCCGTACCAGGTTATGCACGGTGACGCCACGATCGCCGTAGACACCGGCGCCGGTCCATTCCTTGAACATCTGTACCCGCAGCCACAGGATGTCGCCCGCATCGCTGCGCAGGCTGGTCCCGAAATAGCGTCGGGCCACGGCGTATTCACCCGCCCAGAAGGGGGCGTTGTTTTGAATCAGGGCGCGCAAGGAAGCTCGCCAGTCGCTCGCGTGGACCGGTTGTCCCATGGTTCTCTCTCCTCCCCGGAGACTCCATGAAAATCATACCGAAAAAACAGTTCCTGTTGACCAGGATTGGCGGAAAAATGCTCACAACACAGCGCGGGAAGCCAGGGGCCCAGCAGCGGGGCGAGCGGCCTTTTCAGTGGGAGACTCCGGCAGGACCAGCAAAACGCCTGCCATTGTAGTCCGAAACCCGTACATTGACAGGCGGGGGGCGGGATGTGGTTCACTGCGCGCATGTCGCGCAGTGTCGTTTTTTTCGCGCTCATCCTGTCCGCAATTTCTTTTGCGGTCCACGGGTATTTCTGGTGGCGGATGGTGCGTCACACCCACCTGCCACGGGAATGGAAGTGGCTGGCCAACCTGGTGCTGGTGCTCGCCGCTACCTGTGTCCCCGCCGCCCTCATGGTGCGCTGGGGATTCGGCATCGAACTGGGCTGGCTGAACTGGGCCGGAAACATCTGGTTGGGCTTCATGTTTCTGCTCACCGCCTTCTGCCTGATTTCCGATGGGATCAATCTGTCCTCCTGGCTGCACCTGCGTTTGGCTCGGCGGCGACCCGATCCACAGCGCCGGCTGTTCTTCCAGCGCGTATTGGCCGGCGTAACCCTTTTTGGAAGTGGCGGGCTGGGTGGCGTTGCGCTGGCCCAGGGGCTGCGCCCACCCCGCTTGCGGGAGGTGGAGGTGCGCCTGGACCGGCTGCCGCGGGAACTGGATGGTTTTCGTATTGTGCAGATCACCGACCTGCACGTGGGGCCCACCATCGGGCGGCCAATGGTCGAGGACCTGGTCGTACGCTGTAACGCGCTCGGTGCGGACCTGGTGGCGATCACCGGTGACCTGGTGGACGGTTCGGTGGCACGCCTGGGTGACGCGGTGGGATTGTTGGGGAGACTGAAATCCCGCTACGGGACGTTTTTTGTTACCGGTAACCACGAGTACTACTCGGGAGTGGACGCCTGGCTGCAGTTTCTGCGGGGTATCGGTATTCGCGTGCTGCGCAATGAGCGTGTGTCCATTGGTGCATCCGGCGCGAGCTTTGACCTGGCCGGCGTGGACGACGCCAATGCCCACCGTTATCACCCGGATCACGGTCCCGACGTGGCGGCGGCGGTAGCGGGCCGCGACGAGGCGCGCGAGCTGGTGCTGCTGGCGCACCAGCCGAAGACCATCTTCTCCGCCGCCCGGCATGGCGTGGGCCTGCAGCTATCGGGGCATACCCACGGTGGACAGTTGTGGCCAGGGACCCTGCTGGTACGCCTGGTGCACCCCTATGTCGCCGACTTGCATCAGCACAATGAGCGCACCCAGATCTACGTCAGTCGCGGCACCGGCTACTGGGGGCCGCCCATGCGCCTGGGTTCACCGTCGGAGCTGACGCTTCTGACCCTGCGCGCGGCGGCCTGAGCCATGGCCAGATCCTGGCCCGTGCTGGGTCTGCTCCTGTTGCTGGCGCAGCCCGGCGCCAGCGCGACCGCGGTCGCGGCGGAGGCCGCCAGCGGCCGCATGCGCCTTCGTTTCGATGCGCCTTCGCCCCATGCCCAGGTCGGAAACGTGGTGCAGCGCCTGACTCACCGGCTGCACTGGTTCGAGATTCAGTCCTGGCTGCGGGCCACGGGTGGCCGGTTCGAAGGCCACGCGGTGGACGTGAGTCGCGAAACCTTCGAGGTCTACGTGCCGCGGCGGGCACCGGACCCCGGTGGCTATAGCCTGTTCGTATGGATTCACGCTATCGATGACGGCGCGCCGCGAAACGACTGGTTGCCGGTGCTGGAGAAATTGGGAGTCATTTATATTGGCGCCAACGACAGCGGCAACGGGCACAGCCCGGTGGACCGGCGCATTCCGCTGGCGCTGCACGCGGCGCACAATGCCCAGCGGCGCTTCCCGGTCAATCCCGACCGGGTCTGGGTGGGAGGCATGTCCGGCGGCGCGCGCACGGCCAGCCTGGTGGCGGTGGCCTTCGCCGACGTATTCACCGGTGGATTATTCGCTGCGGGCGCCGACCCGATTGGTGGACGGCGGCTGCCGCTTCCACCGTTACCGGTGTTGCGCCAGTTGCAGGAACGCAGCCGACTGGTCAGCTATACCGGGCACGCGGACACCGTCAACATGCTGCAGGTGCGTCAGACCCACAGTTCCTATGACCGCTACTGCGCCTGGTACCACAAGCCGATGTTTGACCGCCGCACCGAACATGCCAACCTGGATGGCCGCTGGCTGAAGAAGGGCCTGCTGTTGCTGCGGGACGGAAGGCCCCGCACGACCGCAGCGCAACGGCTGGCCTGCCGGCACGAGCTGGAAGAGCGGGCGCGTTCGGCGATTGCGGGCTATCAGGCGGCCGAACCGGACCAGCGGGCCGCGCTGGCGAAAAAAATGGACAAGGATTTCGGCCCGCTGGTGGCGTCGTTCCTCCGCGCCGCCACCGACGGTTCGGGGTAGGCGGGCTGTTACAATGGCGCTCGTGGCTACCGGGGAAATGATGCAAAGCGATGTGATCGTGGTGGGCGGCGGCCCCGCCGGATCCAGCTGCGCCCGGGAGCTGGTGAAGCACGGAATTTCCTGCGTGGTGCTGGATCGCTGCGAATTCCCGCGCCTGAAATTGTGCGCCGGCTGGATCACACCGCAGGTAGTGCAGGACGTGGAGATGGAGATCAGCGCCTATCCGCACAGTTTTCTGACCTTTGACGAGATTCACGCCCACATCGGACCGTATACGCACCGCATGCAGGCGGTGCAGCATTCCATCCGTCGTTTCGAGTTTGATGCCTGGCTGCTGCAGCGCAGCGGCGCCGCTGTCCACCGGCACGACGTGCGCAGCATCGAGCGCCGGGACGGACAGTACGTGGTCGATGACCGTTTCAGCGCGCCTTATATAGTGGGCGCCGGCGGCACCCGCTGCCCCGTGTATCGGAGCTTTTTCCGCGAGGCCAATCCCCGGGCCCAGGCACTGCAGGCGGTTACCCTGGAGCAGGAATTTCCCTATGAATGGCAGGATGGCACCTGCCATCTGTGGTTTTTTGAGGGCGGCTTACCGGGTTACTCCTGGTATGTGCCCAAGGGCAACGGCTGGCTGAACGTCGGGATTGGCGGAATGAAAACCCAGCTCGGCCGGCGCGATGAGCACATCCGCAGTCACTGGGAGCGGCTCACCGGACGCCTGGGAAAGGACAAAGTGCGCGGGCACCGGTTTGAGCCCAAGGGCTACAGCTATTACCTGCGTGGCGACATTCGGGTGGCGGAACGGGATGGTGCCTACATCACCGGCGACGCCCTGGGCCTGGCGACCCGCGACCTGTGTGAAGGCATCGGGCCGGCGATCCGGACGGGTATTGACGCGGCCCGCTGCATCGAGTCCGGGTCGCGTTACGACCCCCGCCCGGTGGAGGCATGTTCAACTACCGGAATCGCTCGCCGTCTCCTCGAGTACATGTTTGTTCGCCGCAGTGAAAAGGCCGTCTGATCCCGCGAGCCGGGGTCGGTGGTTGCCGCTGCCCATTTTTGACGGAGAAAATCGTGAAACAGACCTATGCCAAGCTTTCCGCTGCGTTGATCGAACACCTGAAATTGTCCACACCGCCGCTGGCGATCAGTTTTGTTGACCAGGCGCCGGCGGACGCGCCGCGAATTGGCGGGGACATGCCCGAGCCCACCGAGGACGGCCGCACCGGCGCGGTGTCCGCGGGCTGCGTTTTCTGGATGAAGGCGGCGCATGCGACTTTCAGCACCACCGCCGCAGACCACGCCAACTGCAATGTGGGCAGCCTGACCCACGGATTTCGCACCCTGGAGGAGGCCGCCACCGGCGCCGACGTGGCCGCCCTGGTGGAATCCGGTTGGGTCAGCCCCGAAATGTTTCCGCACATCCCGGTCGTGGCTCCGGGACACCGCGCGGTGGTTTACGGCCCCCTTGCAGAGACCACCATTGATCCGGACGTTGTGTTCCTGCGGATCAGCGCCAAGCAGGCCATGGTGCTGTCCGATGCGCTGGGTGGGGAGCTCGCCTTCGAGGGCAAGCCCCAGTGCCACATCATTCCCATGGCCAAAAACGGGACGCCGGCGATCAGCGTGGGTTGCATGCTGTCCCGCGTACGTACCGGCATGCCCAACCACGAGATGACCTGTGCACTGCCCGCTGCGCGGCTGGCGGATATCGCAATGCGGCTGGCGGACACGTGCGCCGTCGACGGAACGGTCGCGGCCTACGCGGCGGCGGACAAGGCTCGTTTCGACTGAGCGGACCGTACGGGCGGAGCTGGAGGACATGGTGTTCTTCGGACATGCCTCCGGTTATTCGCTGGCGGTGCTGGCGGGACTGCTGGAACGCAACTTGCGGCCCTGCGCCGTGGTCCAGCACGGTCGACCCCCGCCACGCAGCCCGATCCCGGTGTTCCCGGCGGCGGACACCCCCGCCGGGCTTGCCAGCCAACATGGCATCGATGTGTTGTGGGTGAATGATCCCAACCCGGCGTCACTTGCCCTGGCGCTTTCCGAACTGGAGGCCGGGTTATTTCTGGTGGCCTGTTATCCGCGACGCTTGCCTGGCGAGGTATTCCGCCTGGCACAACGCGCCTGCCTGAACCTGCACCCGTCGCTGCTGCCTGGCTACCGTGGCCCGGCGCCGGTGTTCTGGCAATTGCAGGACGGTGAGAGAAACACGGGCATCAGCCTGCACCATGTTACGGACCGCCTCGACGCCGGCCCGCTGGTGGCGCAACGGCGGGTCCCGCTCCCACCCGG
>JAJDOE010000063.1 GCA_022340345.1 Gammaproteobacteria bacterium | reverse complement strand
TTTCCGAAAGCGTCGAGCGCTATCTGAGTTTCGGGCTTGCCCTTTCGGTGCTGTGCAGTGAAGACGTCGGCCGGGTCGAACCCGGGGCGATTCCCGCGAGTGAACAGGCCTCCTTTCTGCGCGACGCGCAGGTACGCACCTGGCTACGGGCCTGCAGGCACTGGCCACGGAACCCGGTGGATCCCGGGTTCGATACCCCGGTACGCACCGCGACACCGGTGTTGCTGCTGTCCGGTCAACTCGACCCGGTAACGCCTCCGCGCTGGGCGGAATTAGCAGCCCGGAATTTCAGCCACTCGCGCCACCTGGTGGTTCCCGGTGCCGCACACATCGCCGGCACCACCGGTTGCCTGCCGAAACTCATCGGCCGATTCCTCCGCACCAGCAATCCGGACGCCGCGGACGACCCCTGTGTGGAGCGCCTGGTGCGCGAGCCGTTTTTCGTGAATGCGCTCGGATCCCGGGCGGCTGGCGAGGAGCCTGTCAATGATCCGCGCTGACGACCTGCGAAAGTGTTACGCCGAGGTCACCGCACTGGACGGCCTCAGCTTCGCCGCCCAGGACGGACATATCACTGGCCTGCTGGGCCCCAATGGCGCCGGCAAGACCACCGCGCTGCGTTGCATTTACGGCCTGGTACGGCCGGATGCAGGCAACGTGCAGGTGGATGGACTGGAGGTGGCCAGGCGGGCACTGGACGTGCGTCGCCACATCGGTATCTATCCGGATAACTGTGGGCTGTACACCCGCCTCAGCACCCGGGAACACCTGGCCTACTTCGGAGAACTGCACGGATTGCGTGGAACGGCGCTGGCCACCGCGCTACAGGCCACAATCGACCGGCTGGGCATGCAGGACATCGCTGACCGGCGGGTCCAGGGATTTTCCCAGGGTCAACGCATGAAAGTGGGGCTCGGGCGGGCATTGCTGCACGATCCGCAGAACCTGATCCTCGATGAACCGACACGCGGGCTGGACGTAATGAGTACCCGCGCCCTTCGCGACCTGCTCCGGCAGCTGCGCGCCGAGGGCCGCTGCATCCTGTTTTCTTCCCACGTAATGCAGGAGGTCGCTGCTCTGTGCGACCGGGTCGTCATCATGGCGCGCGGCCGGTTGGCGGCCCAGGGCAGCCCGCAGCAGTTGTGTGAACAGGCCGGCGAAACCCAGCTCGAGGAAGCCTTTGTAAAATTGATTGGCAGCGACGAGGGTATCGCCGCATGAGCCTGCTGGTGGTAGCCCGCAAGGAATTGCGCGACGCCCTGCGCGACCGGCGTTCGTTCATGGGCGTGCTGGTTTATTCCCTGATTGGTCCGGCCATCCTGGCGCTGGCCTTCACCTCCCTGGCGCGCGACCAGGATGCCGACAAGACCGTGCGCGTGGATGTACATGGCGCAGACTATGCACCGCAGTTGGTGGCGTTCCTGGAAAGCCGTGGCGTGGAACTGACCCGTATCGAAGACGAGGACCCGGTGGCCTCGGTGCGCGCCGGCCGGCGCTCGTTAGTATTGCGCATCCCCGCGGACTACGGCGAGCGCTACGCCGCCGGCGAGACCGTGCCCGTGTACCTGATTGCCGACTTTTCGCGCCGCCAGCAGGCGGCGGAGCGCCAGCGCTTGAGTGGGCTGGTGCAGGGCTTCGGTGAGCAACTCGGGCACCTGCGCCTGATCGCCCGCGGCATCGCGCCGTCCGTGGCCCGCCCGTTGCGGGTCCAGCGTACCGACACGGCAACCCCAGGATCCCGGGTGGCGCTGATGCTCGGTGGCCTGCAGGTATTCCTGCTGATCGCCACCTTCGTCGGCAGCATGAGCGTGGCTATCGACATTACCGCCGGCGAGCGCGAACGCCGCTCGCTGGAGCCGCTGCTGGCGCAACCGCTGGACCACGGCAGCCTGTTTGCCGGGAAATGGCTGGTGGCCAGTGGCTACGGCATGGTCGGGGTACTGCTGGTGCTGGTGGCCTCGGCGCTGATGCTGGCGCCGGTGCCCCTGGAGCGCCTGGGAGTGGAGCTGAGTCTGGATCTCGCCACCGAGATACGCATGTTCGTGGTGCTGCTGCCCCTGTGCCTGCTGGTGGCGGCATTGCAGATGACCTTGTCCATGGTCGCACGCAGCTTCAAGGAGGCGCAGTCCTACCTGAACCTGTTGATGGTGGCCCCCATGGTGGCTGCATTCGCGGTGCAGTTCCTGAGCATCGAGGCCCGCGACTGGATGTACGCGGTGCCCTTGCTCGCCCAACAGCATCTGCTGGACACGCTCATGCGCGGTGAGACCATCGCCGCCAGCCACCTGGCACTGAGCGCTGCCACCAGCCTGCTGCTGGCGGCATTGTTGCTGCATGCCGGTGCACGCCTGCTGGGCCGCGAACGCATCGTTTTCGGTTTCTAGCGCACCCTCAGGTTCCGGTCAGGCGGCCGGCGCGCTTGCGATCGTTCTCCCGCAGGTGGCGCTTGCGCACCCGCAGGCTGCTTGGGGTGATTTCCAGCAGCTCGTCTTCCTCGATGAACTCCATGGCCTGCTCCAGGCTCAGGCGCACGTGCGGAGTCAGCAGCACGGCGTCGTCCTTTCCGGAGGCTCGCATATTCGTAAGCTGCTTACCCTTCAGCGGGTTGACGGTGAGATCGTTTCCGCGTCCGTGAACGCCAACCACCTGACCTTCATAGACGTCTTCTCCCGCACCCACCATCATGCGACCCCGTTCCTGCAGATTAAAAAGCGCGTAGGCGAGCGTGCGGCCGGTGCTGTTGGCGATCAGCACACCATTGATTCGTGGGGCGATCTCTCCCGCGAAAGCGGGACCATAGCTTTCGAACACATGGTAGAGCAGTCCGCTACCCGAGGTCAGGGTCATGAACTCGGACTGGAAACCGATCAGGCCGCGTGCGGGAATGCGGTAATCAAGGCGAACGCGCCCGCGTCCATCCGGCTGCATGTTCTGCAACTCCCCGCGCCGGGACCCGAGGCTTTCCATAATCGCCCCCTGGCATTGCTCCTCCACATCCACCGTGAGTTGCTCCCAGGGTTCCTCGCGTTTGCCATTTACCTCGCGGAAGATGACCTCCGGCCGCGAAACCGCCATCTCATACCCTTCGCGGCGCATGTTCTCCAGCAGAATAGCGAGGTGCAGCTCACCGCGACCCGCCACGCTGAATTTTTCCGGGTCGGCGGTGGGTTCCACACGCAACGCCACATTGCGAATCGTTTCCCGCTGCAGGCGTTCGGCGAGCTGCCGGGAAGTGAGGTACTTTCCCTCGCGGCCAGCGAAAGGCGAGGTATTGACCTGAAACGTCATTCGAACCGTCGGCTCATCGACGGTCAGGGCAGGCAGCGCTTCCACGTTGTCCGGATCACAGATGGTATCGGAGATGCCCAGGTCCTCGATTCCGGTTACCGCCACGATATCGCCCGCCGCGGCCTCCTCCACCGGGGTGCGCTCCAACCCCATGAAACCAAGCACCTGCAGGATGCGCCCGTTTCGCGTTCGGCCCCGCGCGTCGATGACCGCCACCGGCATCATGGGCCGCAGGCGTCCGCGCCGGATCCGTCCAATTCCGATGGCACCCACGTAACTGGAATAGTCCAGAGAGGACACCTGCAACTGCAACGGGCCTTCCGGGTCCACGTCCGGTGGCGGCGTGTGATCCACCATGGTCTCGAACAGGGGCCGGAGGTCCGCCGCCGGCGCGTCCGCATCCAGGCCGGCTATTCCCTGAATCGCGGAGGCGTACACGACCGGAAAGTCGAGCTGTTCGTCACTGGCGCCCAGACGATCAAACAGCTCGAAGGTCTGGTTCAGTACCCAGTCCGGGCGTGCGCCCTCCCGGTCAATCTTGTTGATGACGACGATCGGCTTGAGTCCATGGCCGAAGGCCTTCTGGGTGACGAAACGGGTCTGGGGCATTGGACCATCGACTGCGTCCACCAGCAGCAGCACCGAATCCACCATGGAAAGGATACGTTCCACCTCGCCGCCAAAATCCGCGTGCCCGGGGGTATCGACAATGTTGATCCGCCAGTCCCGGTCGCCACGGGGATCGAGCCAGCGGATCGCGGTGTTCTTGGCGAGGATGGTGATGCCCCGCTCCTTTTCCAGGTCGTTGGAGTCCATCACCCGCTGGGGCTGCGCGCCCCGCGCCGCCAGGGTGCCGGACTGCTGCAGCAATTTGTCCACCAGCGTGGTCTTGCCGTGATCCACGTGGGCGATGATGGCGATATTGCGAATGGTTTCGGACATGGACGGACGCGCTAACTCCTTGAAAGCGTGGCAGAAAAAGAGGGAGGCAAACCCCGGGTCGCCGGGGCGAGCGGCGCACTATAGCGGCAGCCCGGTTCCAGCTCAATCCGGATTTTCGGTTCCCGGAATCACGCCGGTGGGTGCCGCCGGGCCGGCAAAGCCCGGGCAGGTGGTTTGGTCTCTTGCGTACGCTGGCTGCGATCAGGCGCGGGGCGGGAAACACGGCCTGTGGATCCGAAATGGCCGACGAGCCAGGCTATGAAAAAACAGGAAAACCAACCCGGCTCCCAATTTGCCTTGCGGCTTTGCGGCCGACGGCAAAACGGCTATCGACTCCGTCGTACTGCACCGGCGGCTGCGGACACCTGTACAGCAGCCGCTACGTACCATTGCCAAGTATAGCAGTGCTACGGCACACCACGGGGCGGCGCCACCCGCTCCGCGAGCATACCCTGGGTGCGGCCAACCCCAGGGGGAACAACACGACTCCCGGTAGCGGAAGGCGCGCGGGTTTCACATCGCGAAAAAGAAGCCGCTCAGCCCCACTTCTTGCCCAGGGAATCCAACCCGGCCTTTCCCAGGTCTTCCGGTGTCATGGCGATGTGGAACTCGCAGTTCGCCTCGAAACGAAGAAAGAAGGGTTCGGCGATGGCCGGAATCTGCGACGGGTCGTCGATGTTCACCACCAGGGTGCCGCCACGGCAGCCCTCCGGGGCGTAGAAGTAGGCGGCCTCGGGCTTGATTTCCTCAAGAATCTCGGCGATCACCGCACCAGTGGTCCCGTCCCGGACCATGGAGTTGAAAGGCTCCGGCGGAAAAATGATGTTGATCAGTACGCGCATTGGGTTTCTCCGGTTCTGAGTGGGCCGCGGGGCGGGGATCATGGGCACGCCCCCGGCCGGTAATCAACCACAGCCCGCGCGGAGGCGCAAACGGGCGGCGGCCAGGTCGTCCGTTCCGGCTCCCCCCTACCCCGAGGCGACCCCTATCCGTGCGGGATATCCGGGTCCCGTCCTTATCGGATCCGGTCGGGAAATGGAGAGCTTTGGCGGGCCTGCTGCTCGCGGAACCGCCGGATTTCGTCCGCGGTCACAAAGCCGTCGTGGTCCGCATCGATCCTTTGGAATGCCTGGGGGGGCTTTCGCCATTCGTCCCTGCTGATCCGACCATCCCGGTCAGCGTCCATGCGCTCGACCACCGTTTCCGGAGGTGGCGGGTTGCCGCCGGCGGCGCCCGGACCACCGTTGGAGCGGCCGGCCGATCCCTGGCGGAACGCCCTGATCTCCTCCGCGACGACATAGCCGTCGCCGTTCGCGTCCATTTGCCGAAAGACCTGCGGTGACTTCGGTTGGCCTGCCGAGGTGATGCTTCCGTCGTCCCGGAAGACCTTCCACGGTGTCTGCCACTCTTCGGGACTGATGCGCCCGTCGCCATCCCGGTCCAGTCGGTCGACCACCACTTCCGGCGGCGGCGCCGCCATGCCGGGCACGGAAACCAGGACCCCGGCGAACACGGCGGAGCCCGCCAGAAAAACCCGGATAGGTAGGAAACCCATGGCTGTGACCCTCCTGATACCGATTGGAAGTGCCTACGCCAGAACATAAAACAGCGTAACCGGGATCGCAACAAGGCTGAACAGATTTCCGAGCAGCACGATAGAGGCCACCTTGCGTGGCTCCTGGCCGTACTTCTCGGCCAGCATGTAGCAGAGTACCGCCGGCGGCAGGATCGCGAACAGGATCAGCAGGTTACGCTGCAGGTCCGGGAGGTCCAGCACGGCCACCAGCGGCAGAGCAAAGACCAGACCCGATACGGGGCATAACACCGCCGCGGCGGCGCCGATGCGCCAGTCCGCCAGGTCCACGTCGGTCATGCGAACTCCCAGTGCGAACAACATCAACGGGATCGCGATCTGGCCCAGCAGCCCGACGCCGGTGGCCAGCGGTCCCCACACCGGAATCCCTAGTTGGCTGAAGCCGATACCGACGATGGTTGCCAGCAGCATCGGCAACCGGAATACGATCAGCGGGTCCACCCGTCCCTGCAGGATGGCGGTACCCACGGTGAAATGCATCGTGGTCGACAGCACGAACAGGACCACCGCCGCCGGCAACGCGGCGTCACCGAGTGCGAAGACCGCCAGCGGCAGGCCCATGTTGCCGGAATTCTTGAACATCATGGTGGGCACGAAGGTGCGGAACTGCCAGCCCGCCAGCCGCGCCAACGGCCATGTGATCAGGCCCGCGCCGATGATCAGCACCGCGGTGGCGCCCGCCAGCATCGCGTAGGCCGCCGGGTCGAAATCCTTGCTGGAGAGCACCGAAAACAACAACGCCGGAATAAACAGCTGCAGATTCATGCGGTTGACGGCATCCATCTCCGGCGCATGCCGGCGCCCGTACCAGAAGCCGAGGCCGACGATGGCGAAAATCGGAAAGACGATGGAGAGAATCGTGTAGGTCATGCGGAGGCCGCGGGACCTGGACGGGCGTTACAACGCAACGCCCAGACGCCCAAGGACGGACACCACCAACAGGTATGCGCCGGCAGTGATGGCCAGGGACGCGCCCATTCCCGGCCAGAACCCGAGCCCGGCCTTGAGCAGCAACGGCAGGCTGAGAAACAGGGTCAGGGACGGGATCACCAGCCAGAACACGCTACTGGCCAGCGCCGCCACCTGGTCGGTATCCCGGGTATCCAGGTACAGCCAGACCATCGCCAGCACTGAAATAACCGGCAACGAAGCCAGCAACCCGCCCGCCAGCGTGCTGCGCCGGGCGATCTCGGATATCGCCACGATCAGCACGGTGGTGACCGCGAGCTTGATCAGGATCCAGGACATTCCGGTTCAGCCCTTAGCGCGTTCCGGCATTGCCTCCCAGGGCGCACCGGCTTCCTTCCAGGCGGTGGTGCCACCTTCGAGATGGGAGACGGGTTCAATGCCCATCTCCCCCGCCGTGCGCGTCGCCAGCGCCGAGCGCCAGCCCAGGTTGCAGACAAACACGATCGGCCGGCGGTCGTTGAAGGCCTTCTGGTAGTACGGGCTGTCCGGGTCAATCCAGAACTCCAGCATGCCCCGCGGGCAATGAAAGGATCCGGGGATTCGCCCCTCCCGGCGCAGTTCCCGAACATCTCGCAAGTCCACAAAAAGCGCCGCGTCCTGCTGGTGCAGTGCCAGCGCCTCGGCCAGCGAAAGGGTCTTTACCTGGCCGGTGGCAGACTCCACCAGGGCGCGGAATCCACGGGAAGGGATGGTTCGGGAACTGGTCATTAGGAAATTCCGTCCTTTGCCTGTATATTAGAAAAATATGATTTACTGATGTATGCCCGTCCGTGACCCAGACCGTCCATCTTTTCAAAGCGCTGGCCAATGAGAATCGCCTGCGCATCCTGAAGGCCCTGACCGGCGGGGAGTGCTCCGTAGGTGATCTGGCCCGTCGCATCGGCCGCAGTCAACCGGTCGTCTCCCAGCACCTGGCGCGCCTGCGCCACGCGGGGCTGGTAACGCTACGCCGCCAACCACCCTCCATCTACTACGCGCTGGCCCCCGGCGAACGCAACCGCATCCTGCTCCGCCTGCTGGCAGAGACCGATGAACCGTCGAAAACCGCCGCCGGAAAAATCATCGCCTGAACCTCAGGGCCACATGCTGGCGAACACCCCCGCCGCCAGCAACGAATACACCAGCCCGTCCGCCATGTGCTTGAGGGTCACCGACCACGGCCGTCCAAACCAGATGGATTCCGGGATCCCCGCCCAGGCATACCCCAGCCAGGCCACCGTGCCGCTAACCTGGAAAACCAGGAGGTAGGGCGTTCCCGGCGCCAGCGTGCGTCCCGCCACGTAGGCGACCACCAGCGACACCAACAGGAAAAAAAGGAACTGGGATACCAGGCTGACCGGCATGCTGGGCGGGCCATTGGGCAGTACGTGCAGCATGCCCACCGGCCCCTCGTTGACCCGCACCTGGTAGTCCTCCGACTTCCTGTCCTCCGGGGTAGCGCAATACGGGATGACATAGGAGCCGGGCGCGATGCCCTTCAGGGCGGCCCGGGCGGCGGATTCATCGCTGATCTTTCCAAAGTCGGATTTGTGATGGGGCATCACCATCCACATGACCGCGCTGGCGACCCACACCAGGGCTGCGGAGGCCAGTATCACCAGCCACAGGCTACCGATGCTTACCATGCTTTTTCTCCTTCCATTTCCGCGGGGCGCCCCACATTAGCATGCCCCGCGCGGGCTGCAACGAGTCGAATTCGCCGCCAGCCGGCCTCCGGCGTTGCCAGAATCGTTCCCGGTCGCGGAGCGGGCAGGGCTCGCGAATTGCCCATCGTCACCATCCCGTTCTCCGTCCCGAACCGCCCGGGTCGGAAACCGGTCGAGTCCGCGAGCGCTTACCACCCGCCGCCACCGCCGCCGCCGGAAGAACCACCACCGCCGGAGAACCCGCCGCCGCCACCACCACTGCCACCGGAACTGGGAGCCGACACGCCGGCCGCCAGTCCCTGGGCGGCGCCCGCCCAGGTGGCGGTCGCACCGGCACCGCCAAAGCTACCGCCGCCCCCGGTCCAGCTTGGGGTACCGCCACCGCTTCGGCCGGTGGTAGCGGGCAGCAACATCGCCTGGCTGGTTGCACCAAATTCACGGAACCAGCTGTCTACCTCGCGCTCCAGCCCCAGCGCCAGCAGATAGGGAAACCATTCGTCCTGCAGTTGCGGCTGCTCCCGTGACAACTCCGCGCGGAACTGCTCGCGCAGTGCGTTCAGCTGTTGTCGGCGCTTTACGGTGGCCGCGCTTTCCCGGGTGCGCGCGATATTGAACAAGTGATTGGCGATCACCACCGGCACCAGTGCCGCCGCCAGCAAGCCCCAGAAACCGTGGGTCAGTTCCGGCAGCCAGGGTTCGCCGCCGGCACCCAGCCAGGCGCTGACCCCGAATGCAAGGAATACCAGTCCGATAAAGAGCTGAAACAGCCCTGCCTTCCACCCCGCGTGGTCCACGCGTCCCTGGTACCAGTACGCCGCCCAGAGCCCGAAAATCCACGGCATCAGCAATCCCATGGGCAACATCGCCAGCTGGGCGAGGGCCGGCTGGCCGCGGCTCTGGTATTCGAGCACCAGGGCAATGCCGATGAGCGCCCACAACCACAGGCTTGTTTTGGCACTGGGCTTGCCGACACTGCGGGCGAAGCCCATCTTCTCCAGTCGCTGGTTGATGCGCGGGCGAATCAGCGAGGCGGGCGAGAAACCGGTCTTCGCCTTTTTATAGTGATCGCGAATCGCATCGGTGTCGGTGTTGCGGCGGTTGTTGAAAAAAAGCTTGCGCACCAGCGAGCGGTCATAGCCATCAAAATCCGCGAAATCCACCCGTCGTTTGAGCTGCAGTACGCTCTTTTTGAAAAACCCCTTGCCAGGCTGCACCTCGCTGGCCAATTTACCCTCGGCCACCAGCCGCGCCAGCACCGCGGCCACCTCCGGCGCGCCCACCTTGCGGTCCCACAGGGCGCCAGCCTCTTCCGGAGCGAGATCGGAAAGCAGGCGCTCCACATCCGCGGCATCCAAACCATCCGCAAGTTGTGTGGTGTGCTCGCGGCCGCGGTCCCGCTCGTGACGGCGGAAACGGAAACGCAGCCACAGGATCAGCAGCGCTGCCAGCCCGAAAACTCCCGCCACCAACTCCGGGCCGGCCGGGGCCGGAATCGCCAGCACCTGTTTTCGTCCTGCTTCCTCGCCCGCATAGCGCAAATCCAGCGTCAGCACCGCGCCGCGTCCCGGCGGAAGGTTGCGGGTGGAGCGCGCGATACGGTTGCCGTGCTCGCTCTGCCACACCGGATCCAGTTCCAGCGATACATTGAGCTCGCCGATCCGGTCCTGGCGATTGGCGAAGGCGAAATCATGGGCCAGGCGGTAACCATCGGCCGTCGCCTGCAGCACGTTTCCGATGCGGTAGGACAAGGTGTACACAATGCGCTGCTGCTGAAAGGGCGGATCCGAGGGCAGCCGCGCCCGCCAGCGCACGGTGGTGCCATCGAACCAGCGGAACTGATCGACCGCGGTCAGGTTGCCCCCGGTAAGCGGCGTCTCTGCTCCGGTCAGGGGATCCGTGCGGGTGATGCCCAGTAAGCGGAATTCCTGCCCGTTGCGGATGTCGAATACGCGTTCGCCACCGTTCCATGCGCCGTCAAACTCAATGGTCTGGCGCTCCTCCACGTGCAGGCGACCCTTTGCATCCAGCTGCGCATTGACGTCGATGGCCGGCCACCACAGGCTTCGGGCCCAGGCACTCTCGCCGGTCACGGCGCCCACGACCAACAGCAACAGCGCGAAAACGCGAATCCGGTTCCTGCTCATAGGCGCTCATTCTACCGGGTTGCAGCGCCTGGCGAAGAAGCTGCGGCGGCGCGGGCGGGTGGTCAGCCTGGCGGCTGGCCCATCGTATCCAGCAATGCGGCCACCGATTCCACCAGCAACCCCGCCTGGGCGTGGTACTGCCGCAACCGGCAGTGCACCGGTTCATGCAGGCTGGACCGGGCCGAAAATCCGGTCCAGGCCGCTATCGGCAGGTCGTTCATTTCGCCGTCCACCACCATCCAGTAGTGGTCGTCCAGCACCAGCGCCATCCGGCGCAGTCCGGGCAGCGCCAACCGCTGCGGCGCGCCGCGGCGCCGCAGCAACAGCCGCACGCGGTTGAAGCGTGCGGCGGGGACCTGGATTTGCTGAATGCGAAACACCGGCAACCGCGCCAGCCGCACCGGCAGCCGCTCCTTAGCCGCGCTGGCTTCCGCATCCCGTTCGAGTGGCGGCAGGTCCGAACCCGGACCACAGGCGATAAAACTGTCGGCGATGTGTCGGTTGCCGGCCTCCCGTCGCAGAGCGGTAATGCGTACGCTGCCGTCCGGGCAGCACTCCCGGCAGCGATGCAGGTCCGCGAGAACCGAGTCCACATCCGCGTAGGCGCCCATACCGACGCCCCAGGCAATCCACTCGCTGTCCCGGGCCCCGGCCGAACCGGAGTATTCCAGGGTCAACAACAGGCCCCGTTGCAGCAGCCCCCGCAAACGCTCCCGCAAGGCCTCGGGGGCCGGGTCGCCCGGGGGGGGCATTCTCTAGTCCGCTCCCTTGAGCACCCGATTCACCCCGTGATCGCGGCGAACACGGCCGGAAGTCGCTCCGGCAGGCGTCGCACGTTATCCAGAATCGCGTAGCGATTGTCGCCAAAGATGCGTGCCACGTACTGGTCCGCGCTGGGATCCAGGGTCAGGCAATAGGTGTCAATGCCCTGGCTGGCGAGTTCGTCCACCGCCCGGCGGGTGTCCTGGCGCATGTACTGCGGATCGCGTTCGTCTATATCCGCCGGTTCGCCATCGGTGATCAGCAACACCAGGCGACGCTGGGCCGGCTGTCGGCTCAGGTGCCAGCCGGCATGCCGAAGGGCCGCGCCCATGCGCGTGGACAGGCCTCCACGCATGCCGGCCAGGCGTCCCTTGGCCTTGTCATCATAGGGCTGGTCGAAGTCCTTGAAACGGTAGTACTGCACATCGTGCCGGCCATCGGAAGCAAAACCGTGTACCGCGAAGGGATCGCCGATTGCATCGATGGCCCAGGACAGAAGTCCGGTGGCGTCGCGGGTCAGTTCCAGGATGGTAGGGCTGTCCTCGTCCGCTTCATCTACCCGCTCATTGGTGGACTCGGACAGGTCCATCAGCACTACCACCGCCAGGTCCCGCAAGTGGCGCGTAATACGGATGTTGATGCGCGGGTCGGGCATGATGCCACGGCGAATGTCGATCATCGCCCGGGTGGCGGCGTTGAGATCGATCTCCTCACCTTCCTCGTAGCCACGGCGGCGCACGATTCCCTGCGGTTGCAGGGCATCAATCAGGTACCGAATTCGTGACGCCACCGGGCGGTTGTTTGCCACCACGTCATCCATGCGCTGCGGATCACCGGCCGGCTGGCGACGTTCAATAACGGTTGCCCAATCCGGCCGGAACAACTGCACGCGGTAATCCCACTCCTGGTAGTGATAGGGGTCCGAGATCGGCTCCTTTCCCTCGAGTTGGTTGAGGGAAACGCCCTCCGGGTCCCCGTCGCGGAAGAATTCGCTTTCCAGGGTCCAGATCTCCTGGGCATCGTCACCGGCACCTTCCACGTCGAGTTCGTTGGCCATTTCGATGACCGAGACCTTGCGGCGCACCTGCCGGGTGCCGGCGACCCGTTCCGCTTCGATGATGGCGAGATTCTCATCAAACCCCCACAACCAGCGATTGTCGTCCCGATAGCTAATCCCGCTTCCTTCCAGAACGCGCAGCGACGGCAAGGCCATGGCTCCGGCGGCCTGGTTGTAGAAATCCACCCCCGCGTTCCAGCAGACCCGATTGTCGTGGGCATCTTCTTCCAGGCGCGCGCGAAACGCGTGGGCCGCTTCCGCCACCATAGGGGCATCGTCTCGGTAGTCCGGGTCGAGCAGCGCCCGCGCCATGCGGCGCATCAGGTCCACCATCTCGTGCGGGTTTTCCGGGTCCGACGGTTGCTCGAAGAAACTCCTCCACAAGGTCGCCAGCCCGGGAAACTGCTTCGCCGCCAGGAATTCCACCCGCGCGTCCTCGAACAACTCGATGAACTTCATTTGTGCCGGTGATAACGCCTCGGCGCTGATGCGTTCGCGGGTATACACGAGATGCGCGGCGGCGTGGGCGGCCGCCGCCCGGTACCAATGCAGACCGCTGATTCCACCGCAGGCATCGGCGGCATCCGGCAGGTGAATCTGAAAATCCTCGATATAGGGTCGCAGGCCCTCGCGGGTTTCGTAGTCCCCGGAGGTTGGTCGAAGAAAGAAGGCCCGCCCCCACAGCGCGCGCAGGTAGAAGTTGAGGCGCCGCTGGGTATTCACAAACAATGTTCCGCGACGCTCCGCCTGCAGCACCGCGCGACTGGATTCGGTCGCCAGCCCAAAATAGGCAAGCTGGCCTTCCAGGTCCCGCTGATGGGCCTGGGCACCCCATAACGCCCAGCGACGCAGTCCGCCCAGGGTGAGCTTGGACAGCAACTCGTCCAGGTTCTCCATCATCGGCCGCAGGCCCCGGGGCGCCTTGCCGGCCAGCTGGTGGATGAGGGAGAGAAACCCGCGTACCAGCCGGGCGTCGCCCATGCGCTGGGCCACCAGCGGCATGTTGGTAATCAGCAGGGAGATGACGGTGCCGGAGGTATGCGAGGCCAGCTTCATGAAGGCATGCACGCAGTCCGGGATCACGTCCTCGCCCACTTCCCGGGCCACACCGGGCATCTCCTGGATGTATCCCAGCACCACATCCTGGCCACGGGCCATGGAGGCCATGGCGCGGATGCCTTCCAGGTAGTGCCGCAGCCCACCGGGGGACATCACCCGGGCCGCCTCGTGGTAGGAAGACTCCAGCGCCTCGCGGTGCTGATGGTCCGCCGGGTCGAGGTAGGACAGGTATTCCTCGAAATCAACGCTCACGGATTAATGCTCACTGGCGGTCGCCATCCAAAGAACGACCTAGAAGTAGGTTTCGACCGCGGCGTCGAGGGTATCGCGCATGTCCGGATCGTCCGTCAGCGGCCGCACCAGCGCCATGCGGCAAGCGGCCTCCGGCGCGATACCGCGGCCCACCAGTTGCGCGGCGTACACCAGCAGCCGCGTGGAGATGCCCTCGTCCAGTCCGTGCCCCTTGAGGTTGCGCGAGCGCTGCGCGATCTGCACCAGCTTGCCGGCAAGCTCGGAATCCGCGCCGCCCTCGTGGGAAACGATTTCCGTCTCCACGTCGGCATCCGGGTAGTCAAAGTCCAGGGCTCCGAATCGCTGCTTGGTGGACTGCTTGAGGTCCTTCATCAGGCTCTGGTAACCGGGGTTGTAGGAGATCACCAGTTGGAAATCCGGGTGCGCCTGCACCATCTCGCCTTTTTTTTCCAGCGGCAGGCTGCGACGATGGTCCGTCAGCGGATGGATCACCACGGTGGTGTCCTGGCGCGCCTCCACGACTTCGTCGAGATAGCAGATGGCGCCAATGCGTGCGGCCACCGTCAGCGGCCCGTCCTGCCAGGTGGTGCCATTGATATCCAGCAGGTACCGGCCCACCAGGTCCGAGGCGGTCATATCCTCGTTGCAGGCGATGGTGATCAGCGGTTTCTCCAGCCGCCAGGCCATGTACTCCACAAAGCGCGATTTTCCGCAGCCGGTGGGGCCCTTGAGCATCACGGGCATGCGCGCCGCGTAGGCAGCCTCGTACAGTGCCACTTCGTCCGCCACGGAACGATAGTAGGGTTCTTCGGAAATCCGGTACTGGCCGGGATCGGAATTCTGCATATCGGTACTCCTCGGACGACTGGTGGGAAAAAAAAGCCCCCGCCCCCCTTGCAAGGGACGGGGGCAACTCACCAAGAGAGGACTCTCCTCCTACTCAGACTTTAATCGGGCCCCTGAAAATCACCATGGCCGTTCCCTGGGACTGGGCATAGTTGTCATACCCAATCAGGCGGACATGGTGGCCGGGATGCGCCTTGTGACAGGCCTCGGCTTCACCCAGGATGCGATCTACGTCTGTCTCACCAAACATCGGCAGTTTCCACATGTACCAGTAATGGTCGAAGGCGTTCTCCGGTTCGGTGTGCTCCACCGCCGGGTTCCAGCCACGGGAAACGATGTACTCCACTTGCTTGCGAATCGCCGCCTCGTCCATCGCCGGCAGGTACGAAAAGGTCTCGAACTTGCGGCTGTTGGGGTCGGACAGTTGCGACTGGTAGTCTTGTACGTCACTCATTTGTATATCTCCTCAGTACCGTCGCCGGCTACTTGTGGGCCACGTCGAGCTTGTCGACGGTATCGAACTCGAACTTGATCTCTTTCCAGGTCTCCATGGCCGCTGCCA
>JAJDOE010000182.1 GCA_022340345.1 Gammaproteobacteria bacterium | reverse complement strand
CACCAGCGGCCCAGGCGTTGTAGAGTTTCTGCGCCGGTTTCCAGAAGAAATCAGTTTTCGAAAAACTACGAATGGCGACGATCACATCAATATCGTTGAAGTCGTTCCATTCTTCCGGCGGCACCATTCGCCAGTTCAGTCCCAATGCGCGCAGGCGTTCCTTCCATGCGGCGTCACGCAGTTCCGGCGCGAGGTTCCAGGGGTGACCGACAAATGCGGTATTTTCGAACCGGTCTCCTCGCGCCGGTGATCGCGGCCGCAATCCCGGCTGTTGCCAATGCGGCAGGAAGTGCCGCTGCCCCGGGAAAAGCAATCGATCGGCGAATGAAAGATTCCGTCCGCTCATGTCACTGGAATTGGCTACCACGTGAACCTGGGCGAAGGGGTGTTGTCTTCGATCCGCCTTGAGGCAGACAAACAACTGGCGCCGGGATGGCCGAAGCGCCGCCGGGAATGCGTCCCGGTGCGCGATAATGATTCCCCGTTCCGGGATCTCTCGCGTCAGCCGGCAGGCCAGCCCACGCTCACGCAGGCAAATAAATGTGTGCAGCGTCCAGGCCATCTGCCCCTTTCCGTGGATTGCGGCGGTGCCCACCAAATCCACCCACTGTCGCAACCACGGCGCAATTTCGGTTCCCGGCAGGGAGCGATCCTCCGGGTATTCCGGAACATAAAAAATGATCGGTGGAGTGGCGACGGGAACGCTGGGGTCAGACACGTTGGGATACAATCCGCAGTGCAGGGGAGGGCGCGCTTCGCCCAACAACAACAGCAAATGAGTCTAGCACCAACGTCTCGTATCGGACGACTGATTCTGATAGCCGGACCATCGGCGTCGGGTAAGTCGCACCTGAGCCATCAATTGCGCCGGAATCGCCAGCGAGCGGTTGCGGCGGCGCTGGGAATCACGGACCCGGGTCGCTGGGTCTTCTCGGATACAAAGAGAATGCAATGGCGGGGGCCGTATGACCTGGAACGCGTGGTGCTGGAATACGATTTCCTTCGGCCCTGGAAATTTGGTCGGAACGGATTCCAGGCGGACGAGACCCTGGCTCCGCTGGCCATTGCAAGCCAGCTGCGAGTGGTCACGCTGTTCGCTACCGAAGAACTTCTGCTCCGGGGAATCGCGAGCCGGCGCCGGCGGGAAACGCTTGGCTACCTGGCGCGGATGCGTTTGGGGAAACTCCGGCGCATGTGGAAACAGGCGCGAAAACTCGAGACCTTATACCGGCAATCCGGGGCCGCGTTGCAGCGATACCGTGAGTGGCTCGATTATTGCGACGCACGGCCTGGGAATTTCGAGCATTCGGTTATTGACCGCACCCGGTCGCAACTGGAATTGCAACCGGTTGGACGACTGCGGGCGCTGATCGGCCGGGGCTCGATTGATTCTACCGAGGAGCCCGGGTCCAGAGCCGGTGCAGGGGCCCGGTAAACCATCCACTGACCCGCGCGCGTCCGGCGGAGATTGCGTTTCGCCAGCCGCTGTCCTCGCGAATTTCAGCGATTGGCTTGAAACGCACGGTGTTGCCACCGATCTCGTGGGAGACGAGGGCGCGGATCGCCCCCGGAACATCATCGGTGGGAATGTTCGTGCCCAGCCTGGAGTTCAGATCACGAAGCACCGCTGCGGGATCTTGGCAAAAGCGTTCATAGCTCACCGGAACCGCGGACAGACCGGATAGTCGCAACACCAGCCGCGTCAACGCGTTGACCCCGGTCCACAGCCACAACGCCTTGTAAAAGCCCATTGGCTTGAGGCCCAGGTGCACGCGTGATTTTTTCGAATAGGAAAATGCCACCGCGCGGGCATCCCGCACCAGGTGCACCGGTAGTACCTCGATGCCCGGCATCATTAACAACCGCGCCAGTCGGGCGAAATCCTTGGAGGTATCGCATAGCAGCACGTCCGTCGCGCCGTGCGCGTCCAGGATCGCGGTAAATACCCGATGGTCATCACCCGGCGATACGGCATCGCCTCCACGTCGGCCACTGAGGTACCGCATCAGGCGATACACCCAGAGGATGCGGCTACGGTTCGAACCATCCACCACGATGTTGGTGTCTTCCGGCAGGCGTTGGAATACCGCGCGCCAGAAATCGCAGTCCGGAACCTGGACGCCACAGGTACATTCGAATGGCCGTACCAATTTGGGATGCGGTCGCCGATGGCGGTAGAAGTCGAGGAAAATGAATTCCCCCAGTGGCAGGACATTCGGTGCCGTGCTGATGGCCTGACCCAGCAGGGTAGACCCACTGTGACCCCAACCGGCGATAAAGATCACCCGCACCGGTTTCCCACCAACGGAATCCGGCGCCGTACCGTCGGTTTTTTCCTCCGCCTTGTCGGCTTGGGTGGCGGTTGCCACTACCGGGCGCGGGGCAGTCCGCGATACAGCACCAGGTATCCGGCGATCGCGGACACCAACGAACCCGCTATGATGCCAATCCGTTCATCCACCAGCGGCATGGCGCTGTTTTCCTCAAAGGCCAGGGAACCGATGAACAGGCTCATGGTGAATCCCACGCCACACAGAAGCGCAACTCCGTAGAGCGAAAACCAGTCCACATCCCGCGGGAGGCGGGCAAGGCCGAGTTTTACGCCCAGCCAGCACAATCCGAATACGCCCACCTGTTTACCGATAAAAAGGCCCAGCGCGATTCCCAGCGGGATCCCATGCGTAAGCGTCCCGGCATTGATATTGGTCAGGGAAACGCCTGCGTTGGCAAACGCGAATACCGGCAGGATTATGAATGCCACCGCGCCGTGCAGGTCGTGTTCCAGTTGCCGCAAGGGGGAATGGGAAGGGTCGCGTGGGTCGCGCAACGGGATACTCATCGCCACCAGCACGCCCGCCAGGGTGGCATGCACACCGGATTTCAGCAGCGCGGTCCAGATCACGATACCGACCACCAGGTAGGGGCCGAATTCCATTACCCGGAGGCGGTTCAGGGCGAAGGCCGCAGCCAGCCCAGCGGCAGCGATCGCCAAAGCCTGCAACGAGAGGTTGGTGGTATAGAAAAGGGCGATAATGACGATCGCACCCAGATCGTCGAAGATCGCCAGGGACACCAGGAACACCTTCAGGGCAACCGGGACCCGGCGTCCCAGCAGGGTCAGAATGCCAAGGGCGAAGGCGATGTCCGTCGCCGCCGGTATCGCCCAGCCCCCCAGGGCCACCGGGTCCTGGTAGTTGAGGGCGACGTAGATGGCGGCCGGACCCAGCATTCCGCCCGCGGCGCCCAGCAACGGCAGGCTGATCCGATCCCAGCCGTTGAGTTCGCCTTCGTAGAGTTCGCGCTTGAGTTCCAGGCCGACCAGGAAGAAAAATACGGCCATCAGGCCATCGTTGATCCACAGCAGCAGCGGCTTGGCAATGGAGAAACTGCCGACCTGGATCGCGACGGGAAGGTCGTTGAGGCCGTTGTACAGCGGCGCCAGCGAGCTGTTGGCGAGCAACATGGCCAGTGCCGCAGATACCATCAACAGAATGCCGCCTGCGGACTCGAGTTTCAGAAAACTTTGCACGGTGCTGAGCATGGTTGGCGGAAATCCGGAACGGGGTCAGGGAAGCCGATTGTAGTGGCTGGTGGCGAACCCGCAAGCTGCCGGGCCAGAACTAAAACTGCGTATAATGTATATTATGTAAAAAAGTAGAACCGGCTCCCATTCGGTTCCATTCACCCGGTACACTTTTCACTGTCGCCCCCCTGCCGATAACACCGCAAGGCGCATTCTGTATGGAGAACCAGAACGACAAGTCCGGCGCCGTTGCCCTGACCGCGTTGCGCCTGCTGCGCGAGCAGCTCAACCAGGCCCGCAGTGCGTCCAACCCGGCGTTCGGCGCGCGCCTGATCGACAGCTGGAGCCGCGGCTACGTATTTGGCCTTTGCGAGGCGCTGCTCGAAGCGGCCGGCGTGCAGGATGACTTCGAAGCCACCGAATTGCTGGCCACGGTGCACCTGGAGCTATTCGGCCCCGAAAACGGCGCTATGCTGCTGGAGCAGTCCTTCCGGGAAGAAGTCGAGCAAGAGTTCGGCCGAGGCCGCGTACGGGGTGCTGCGGACGCCAGGGCGTTTCTGGGCGATCAATCCTCGCCGGCCGCATTGGCGGCCTATTTGCGGGCCGGCAAAGACTGATTGCCCCCTGCCCCGCACGCGGGCGGATCCCGGGAGAGGCAAATAGTTTTTAAAAACATCAGTGAAAGGTGCATAAAAATAAAGTGTTAAGGGATAATGCGAGAATTGACATTAATAACAATTCAGCCAGGAAAGGGCGATGAGGCCCAAGCTCTATGAGTAATTCCACCCGCAACACCGCGACTAATGTACTGGTCGCGCTGGCGGCCTTCATCGTGGTGATTGCCGGCATGCAGGCCGCCAAGGAATTACTGGTGCCTTTCCTGCTGGCGGGATTCATCGCGGTCATCTGCGCCCCGCCCCTGTTCTGGTTGCAGCGTCACCGGGTTCCGGACGGGGTCGCACTGGTGCTGGTGCTGGCCCTGGTCATCGCGGTGGGAATTCTGCTGGCCGCCCTGGTTCGCACCTCCCTGACCGGCTTCCTGCAAGCGGTGCCCGGCTACGAGCAGCAGCTCCGCAGCCAGTCCCATTTGTTCTTCGCCTGGCTGGCACGATTCGGCGTGGACGACGCCCAGCTCCGGCTTGGCGAACTGCTCAATACCAGTTCCGTCATGGCCATGACGGCCACCCTGCTCTCCAGTCTGGGATCGGTGCTCACCAACAGTTTCCTCATCCTGCTGACCGTGATTTTCATCCTGCTGGAGGCCTCTTCCTTCCCCGGCAAGGTGCAGCACATCCTGGGCGGACATACCCGTGTTTTTGAACCCTTTCAGGATGTCATGTCCACCATTAACCGTTACATGGGGATCAAGACCCTGATCAGCGCCGTCACCGGGCTGATGATCGCCCTGTGGCTGATGCTCATTCACGTGCCGCATGCCCTGCTCTGGGGCCTGGTGGCGTTCCTGTTCAACTTCGTGCCCAACATCGGCTCGATCATCGCCGCCGTGCCTACAGTCCTGCTGGCACTGGTGGTGACCAGCCCCGCCACCGCCGCGCTCGCCGCCGGCGGCTACCTGGTGGTGAATGCCCTGATGGGAAACATCATCGAGCCCCGGGTGATGGGGCGCGGCCTCGGCCTGTCGACCCTGGTGGTGTTTGTGTCATTGATCTTCTGGGGCTGGGTCCTGGGCCCGGTGGGCATGCTGCTTTCGGTTCCCCTGACCATGACCGTGAAGATCGCCATGGATCACTTCGACCAGACCCGCTGGATTGCGGTCATCCTGGGCCCGCCCCTGCAGCCAGTGGCCCCGGCACCCGGTGTGCCGGATCCCGCCGACTGAAGCCGCGGCTGCCCGCCCGTATACGTCCCTTACAGGGCCTGCAGCGGCAGGGATCGGGCCGGCACCGCATGCGCCTCGACCACGAAGCGCAGCGGAGTACCCGGCAGCAGCCCGTCAAAAGGGTAGCAGCTCACCAGCAGCAGACAGCCCGGGCCGCAGTCCGCCAGCGCCAGGGGCCGGCGGGTATCGACAACTGCGGTGGTGCGCACCACCAGCCGCCGCGCCCTCCCGTCGGGCAGTTCCAGCCCGATTTCGCTGCCGACGGTGAGATACCGCAGCGCCGCGAACTGGGTGTCCCGGTGACCACTGATGATGCTGGGGCCACTGGCGCCGAACAGCGCTCCGGCGCGAAACAGGCCCGGGCCAAAAGCCAGGGTGCGGGGGCTGGCATCGGACAGGACGATGGATTCGGACCTCCCCAGGCGGAGGCGGGCGCGTGGAAAAAAGTCAGCCCAGGGCCAGGGGGCCGGGGCCCCCTGCCCTGCCTGCCAGCTGCGTTCCAGCAGCAACTGGGCGAGGCTCGCCTTGGCGGGAATCCAGGCCGCTGCCAGGGCCTGCCACAGGGCGGCCGCCAGCAGCAGGCCGGCAAACCCGGCGGCCGCTTTCCTCAAACGCTACGCGGCGCGCCGCGCGGCGGGCGGGTGGCGGCGTAGAACAACACGACGCCGGCGATCGCCAGCAACAGTGCCAGTAGCCAGCGCAGCTGGGCACCGGTGGCGGTGGCCGGCAGGCCGTTCAGACCCATGGTCATCCCGTGGGGCACCATCCCGGGAACCGCACGCTCCGGCGCGGCGTCTCCGGCGGCCCGGATCGGGGTCGCCTGCACCGCCACCAGGCTGGTGACCGGCGATACGATCTGGTGTTCCAGGGCCACCGCCAGCATTTCGTCGCCAAGCGCGGCGCTGTCGCCGCCGGCACGCTGCCGAACTTGCAGGTCCTCTACCGCCCGGCGTGCCCACAACTTGGCGACGCCGACCCCGTCCGGGGCCAACGCCAGCGGTACCCGTGCCTGCCACGGGGAATCGCCGATACGCCCCGCCAGCTGCAGTTGATCCGGCAAATTGCCGCGCACCGCCAGCACCACCGCTTCGCCGGGATACAGATCCGGCAGGCGGCGTGGACGCACATCCAGGGAATCCGCCTGCACGACGCGGATATCGGTCAGGGCCGGCGACTCAAGCCGGAGGAACAGTTCTTCCATGCGCTCCCGCAGTTCCGCGGCGGAATTGATGTAGCTGAAGGTGCCGCGCCCGGCGCGAGCCGCTGCGCGCATGAACAGGCCATTGGGTGCGCTTCCCAGTCCCACCGTGAACAGGCGGGTGTCGCCGATATCGCGATGGATGGCAGCCAGCACGCCCTGCTCGTTTCCGACCGCACCATCGGTGAGCACCACCATCTGCCGCAGGCGTCCGGCCAGCGCCGGCATCGCCAGCCCGGTACGCAGAGCGTCCAGCAGGTTGGTGCCGCCGTCCGCCTGTAAGGCGCTGACAAAATCCGCCGCGCGGCGCAGGTTGTCCAGGTCCGCGGCGCGCGCGCTATCAAACAAGGTGTGGGTGGTATCGCTGAAGGAAATGACGTTGAACGTATCCTCCGCCTGCAACCGTCCCAGGGCACTGAGTAGCGCACCACGGGCCTGGTTCATGGAAGCGCCCTCCATGGAGCCGGAGCGATCGATGACGAATAGCACTTCCCGCGGTGCCTGCTGCGGCACGAAGCTCTCCGGGGACGGCGGCAGCACCAGTACCAGTCCGTAGTCACTGCCGTGCGCCGTCTCGCGGAAACCAAACGCCCGTGGCGCCGCGCCGGGCAGCCCCCACCAGCGCAGCACGAAATCCCGGTCCGCGGGCAGGCGTTTTTCCCGGGTCTGCACCCGGTAGCGGCCATTGCCGCGGTACTCCCAGTCCACCGTGTGATAGGCCGATTCCAGCCCGTCCAGGCTAAAACCCGGGTCCAGCTCCGCGCTCAGTTCGACCCACGGACCGCGGGACGGGTCCCGGGTCAGCGGCGTTTCAAAACGTTCTTCCGCATCCGCGGGCGTGCCTGCCGGGCCGGTTCCGGGCGCGTTGGCCGCATCCGGAAAAAAACGAGGCGTTACCGCCAGCGGCAGGCGCAATTCGAAGCCGGTCCCGTTGAAGCGGGCCAGGAATTGAAAATCGAAGGCAACGTGTACCGTCGCTCCTGGCGGAATATTGGCGACCCGGGCGGTAAACAGGTTGCCACGGGTCTGTTCCATCAGGGCGGCGCGTTGCCCGGAAGCAGCGGCTGACTGAAAGGCCTCGCGGGCGCGCTGCTTTTCCCGGATTTCGCCGATGATCTCCTGCTCGCCGGCCTTCAGCCGCAGACTTTCCACGCTGGCATCGTCGGGAAGCGGAAAGCGATAGACCGCGCTTACCCAGTCCTCCGAGGGGTTGCGGAATTCCTGGGTCACCGTGGTGCGGGCGACAATCCCCGCCACGCGAATTTCGACGCGGCTGGCGACCACCGGTGCCGCGGCATCACCGATCCACAGACCCGCCTCCGGGGCCGCGCCCGCAGGCCGGGCCAGAACTGCAACCAACAGCAGGCCCGCCAGGGCGCGACCCCGGCTCAATCCTGGCGCTCCGGCGCGCGCAGATCGTCCTCTTCCGGGGGTAACACCGCCCAGCGCATGCAGGGCAGGTCCGGGTGATACGGAACCGGTAATTCATGGCACAAATCGGGGAAGCGTCGCATCAACTCGTCGGTGATAGGAACAAAAATGGCTCTGATCATGAAATCCTCCATTGCTCAGGGGTGATCCGGCGGCTGGCCCAGCGGGCCCTCCCTGGCTCTGTGCCGCGTCCTGCGCGCGCCGGTATTTCCTGATGGAGGAAGAGCCTATCCGCGGCAACTGGCGCTGAGCTTGGGAGGAAGTGGCAAGATCATGGCAATCCCGGAAGCGGTGCGGATGCGGTCGCGGCGTGGTGTAAGGTACGCGCCATGAGTCGCCGCATCGCCATCGTCGAGGACGACCCCGACCAGCGGGCCAACTATGTGGACGCCCTGTCCGCCAATGGCTACGAAGTGGCGGGCTACGCCAGCCGGGATGACGCCCTGGGCGCCTTTCGCCGTCAACTGCCGGACCTGGCGATCCTGGACATCATGCTCAATGCGGAAAAGGACGGTGGCTTCGATCTGTGTCGGGACCTGCGCAGCATGGCGCCGCACCTTCCGATCATTTTCCTCACCGCCCGGGACAGTGACGTGGATCGGGTGTCCGGACTGCGGCTGGACGCCTGGGACTATCTGACCAAGCCGGTGAGCCTGGAGTTTCTGGCGGTACGTATTAACTCCCTGTTTCGCATTGCCGAGCGCCTCAATCACCCGGCACCGAACCCGCAACGGATCACCCACGAAAACCTGGTGCTGGACCTGGACCAGATGACCGCCCACTGGCGGGGCGAGGCTCTCAACCTGACCCTTACGGAATACTGGATCGTGGAGTCGCTTGCCCGACATCCGGGACACGTAAAGTCCTACGACGCGCTGATGCAGGTCACCCGACAGACCTACGTCGAAAAGAACAGCATCAACACCTACATTCGCCGTATTCGCACCAAGTTCCGCGAGCACGATTCGGAATTCGAACGGATCCAGACCGTCTACGGGCTTGGATACCGCTGGGGTAACGGCCCACACTGATATGCCCCGCTTCCGCACGAGTATTCGCGGAAAACTGCTGCTCACGGCGCTGGTGCTGTTCCTGATTCCGTGGACCGGCTACCACTATGTTCGCGAAATGAAGCAGTTCCTGCTGCAGGGCCAGGAAAACGCCCTGCACCTGATGGCCCGCGCGGTAGCCACCGTACTCAACGACCGCGATGAATTGTTCTTTCCCGACACCGGCGTTGCCGACGCGGCGGAACGCTACGAGTTGTATGCGTACCCGCTGGAACATTTTATTCGTCTGGACGGCGACACCAGTGACTGGGGTGATCTCCAGTCTCGTGCGAGCTGGTACGCAGACACCGACCCACTTGCCTGCAGCGAGCGATACGACCCCGCTTCCCTGTCCTTTCGTCATGTGCTGGCCTACCGTGGCGATTACCTGTACGCCTTTTTCCAGGTTCGTGATGAGACCCGCGTCTACCGGGATATCCGGTTTCGCCGGCTCGACAATTCGGATCATTTGCGGGTAACGCTGCGCAATCCAGATGAGGAACCGCGTCGTTACATCCTCACCGCCGCGGAACCCGGTCGCATGAGCGTGTATGCCATGGACCCGGACTGGATTTACCCGCTTACCGGTACGCCGGTGTACGAGATGACGGCGGACTGGCGTGAATCCGACGATGGCTACGTGGTGGAATTGCGGTTGCCGCGTTTCCAGCTACGCCGTGGTGCGCGCCTGACGTTTGCGGTCGGCGATGTGGATGACAAATGGCGCCGCAACCTGGAACGCCTGGTATCCACCAGCCCGTTTCCGGGAACCGGCCACCTGCAGCACCTGGTCTACCATTCGCCGGAGTTCGAAAAAATCATGCGCGGCATCGACCAGCCCGGAGCGCGCATTTCCGTGATTGACCGTCAGCGCCGGATACGTGCGCGCCGGGATGCACTGGACTCGGTTGCGAAAACGCCCCCCGAGGGCACCGGCTGGTTCGCCACCGCGCTGGACCAGGTCTATCGCCTGGTGATCCGATTTCCCGGCACCTCCCAGGTGCGCGAAGAGCCGCAACTGGCCTATACGGCCCTGATCAAAAGCGCGTTTGGCGGTGAGACCGGCAGCCTGCGGTACACGCCGGACCCGGACGGCCCCGAAATTCTTACCGTGGTGGAGCCGATTCACGCCGGGGGCACGGTAATGGGAGCGGTTCTTATCGAACAGAACAGCGACAACCTGCTCAACCTGCAGTACGAGGCGCTGAAAAACGTGATTAGCGTAACCCTGCTGGTGTTCCTGCTGGTCGCGCTGAGCCTGGTGGTGTTCGCGTCGCGCCTCACGTCCCGCATCCGTCGCCTGCACAACGCTACGGAAACCGCCATTGGCCGGGACGGCCGGGTACGGATGCCGCGACTGGAATCCGGAGCCGATGCGCGGGATGAGATCGGAGACCTTTCCCGCAGTATTTCCGGAATGCTGACCCGCCTGGATGCGCACAACCGGTACCTGGAGGCCATGCCGGACACCCTGGCGCACGAGATGAATAATCCTCTCAACGTCGTCAACTCCTCCCTGGAAAACCTCAAGGGAGTTGCCGGCGGCAACGGCGCGGACAAGTACATCGAACGCGCGCGCAGCGGAATCAGCCGCCTACGGACGATTCTTACCCACCTCACCGAGGCCGCCAGTCTGGAGGAGGCGTTGCAACGAGGTGAGCCGGCGGTTTTTGACCTGGTGGAGTTGGTGCGCGGCGCGCTGGAAGGCTACCGGATCGCCCAGCCGGGACGCGATTTTCGCGCCGCATTGCCCCGGAATCCGCTGCCAGTCCATGGCGCCCCCGACCACGTTGCGCAGATGCTCGACAAACTGGTCGACAATGCCCTCGACTTTGCCCGGCCCGGCACGTCGGTGGAAATCGATCTGCGGCGGGATGGCGAGATGGCCGCGTTGTCGGTGGGCAACCTCGGGCCCCCGCTCCCGGCGAATAACACGGAACGCCTGTTCGATCCCATGGTGTCCATCGGCAAACAGCACGCAAGCCAGTCGCGTCTGGGGCTGGGCCTGTACGTGGCGAGGTTGATCGCCGGTTACCACGCCGGCCGGCTGGGGGCCGCCAATCGGGAAGATGGCGAGGGGGTGGTGTTCACCGCGTGGTTACCGCTGGCCCAACAAGCCACCAGCCGGCGTGGTCCCGGCGATCCGGCGGAAGCGCCCCCGGCGAACTCGGTATCGGGATAACCGCGGTAGCGCCGGCGCCCGCTGAACCGATGGTCCTGGCTCCCGTCACGCTCCGGGCTGGATTCAGGCCTAGTTGAGTTTTTCCGGGTCCACCGGTCGGGGTGGCAGGGACAGCGCCGGCACGCCCTCTTCTTCCAGACTGCGTGCCTCGTCCGCATCCACCATGCCACGGATGTTGCGTTCCTTCTCGGAGCCGTAGTGCATGCGCCGCGCCTGGTCGGCGAACTCATGGCCCACGTCCTCGAAGTTTTCATCCACGAAATCGTGCAGGCGGCGCAGTAGTTCCGACGCCTGGCGGCCGGTGATCACCTCGACCTGCTCGGAGTCCTTCCGCTCGCCTCGGTTCAGGCGCGCCGCGGTCGGCAGTTTTCGCACGGCGACCGAGCCGCAGGTTGGACAACTGATCAGGCCATTGGCGGCCTGACGTTCGCTATCCTCCGGGCTCTGGAACCAGCCTTCGAAGCGGTGTTTGGCGTCGCAGATAAGATCGTAGATAACCATAGGTTGAAACTATGCGGCCAGCGGGGCCGGATTTCAAAGCAGCCATCCGGCCGTTGGCCGGCGCGGGGAGGCGGGGCTGGTACCCGGGGCCGGACTCGAACCGGCACGGAGTTGCCTCCGAGGGATTTTAAGTCCCTTGCGTCTACCAGTTCCGCCACCCGGGCTGGGTCCCTGGAGGCTGGGGCCGGAATCGAACCGACGTACTCGGCTTTGCAGGCCGGTGCATAACCACTCTGCCACCCAGCCGGTCAGAAGAGCCGACATCATATCAGGGAGATGGGGCGGATCGGGGAATCTGGAGCGGGAAACCAGGTTCGAACTGGCGACCTCAACCTTGGCAAGGTTGCGCTCTACCAACTGAGCTATTCCCGCGCGAGCCGCGTATTCTAGTCGGGCGGCCTGCCCTGTCAAGGCGCACGAGCGCAACCGCCGTTTCGCGGGGGATTGCCGGCCCTCAGGACTCCCGCCGGACCGGTCGTTCTCCCATCAGCACCGGCCATGCGGAGTGCAGGTAGATGACCATCGACCACAGGGTCAGCACCGCCGCCCCCAGCAGCGTGAACTCGCCGATCCGGACGATCGGCAGGCCCCACAAATCCTCGCGGTAGAGCAGCAGGATAATGGCAATCATCTGCAGGGTGGTCTTGTACTTGCCCACCCGCGACACCGCCACCTGGGCCCGGGCCCCCAGGTCCGCCATCCATTCCCGTAGCGCCGAGATCACGATTTCGCGGCCGACAATAATGGCTACGATCACCGCGAACAGACGCGCATCCAGGACCGAATCCAGCACTCGCGGGTCTGCCACCAGCACCACCAGGGCGCTGGAAACCATCAGTTTGTCAGCGACCGGATCCAGGAACGCGCCGAAGGCGGAACTGGCATTCAGCCGCCGGGCCAGGTATCCGTCCAGCCAGTCCGTCACCGCTGCCAGAACGAACATCCCGGTCACCACCTCGTTGGTCCAGGGGGACGGCAGGTAATACACCACGACCAGGACCGGAATCAGGCCGATACGCAGGAAGGTCAGCAGGTTGGGCAGGTTTCGCGGCATTCAATGGCCATGCAGAGACTCGAAGATTCGACGAGCCAGCGCGTCGCTGATTCCCGGCACCCGGGTGAGGTCGGCGATTCCGGCCCGCTGCACGCCTTGCTGCCCACCCAGGCGGGTAAGCAGCGCCTGGCGGCGTGCCGGGCCCACACCCGGAATCCCTTCGAGACTGGAGCGGACCGCGCGTTTGCCACGCCGGCGTCGGTGTCCGGTGATCGCAAATCGATGGGCCTCGTCACGGATCTGTTGCACCAGGTGCAGGGCCGGGGAATCCGCAGCCAGTATAAGTGGGGTCCCGCGGCCCGACAAGAAAAGCTGTTCCCGTCCCGGCTTGCGCGACGCACCCTTGGCTACCGCCACCAGCAACATGCGGTCCTCGGAAATTTTCTCCTCGTCCAGCACGGCACGTACCGCGGAAAGTTGTCCGCGACCGCCATCAATCAGCAACACCTGCGGCAAGGCCTCGTTGTTGGTCCGCCGTTTCGGGTACCGGCGGCGGACCAGCTGCGCCAGGGCGGCATAATCATCGCCCGGCGTAATCCCTTCAATGTTGTAACGCCGGTATGCGCTCTTGCGCGGGCCACCCAGGTCGAAAACCACGCAGGAGCCGACGGTCTCTTCACCCTGGGTGTGGCTGATGTCCAGACATTCGATATGTTCCGGGACCTGCCCCAGCGCCAGCGCTTCGCCCAGCGCCCGGAAACGATTTCCGATGGTGGATCCCTCAATGAGTTTTCGGCGCAGGGATTCGCGGGCATTGCGCGCCGCCAGATCCAGCCACTGGCGCCCTGCCCCGCGGCGGGCGTGGCGCAGCCGCACGCGCCGGCCGGCCTCGCGCTCCAGCGCTTCCTCCAGCAACTCGCGGCCGGCCAGCGTGTAGCCGGACACCAGTTCCGGTACCGGCGTGCCGGGCAAGTAGTGCTGGCTGATGAACGCTTCCAGCACCTCCGCGGGACCGGGGTCCAGACCCACCCGGGGGAAAAACGGCCGGCTTCCCAGGCTGCGCCCGCCCCGAATGTACAGAACCTCGACGCAGGCCTTGCCGTGAGCCATCTCCACCGCCAGCACATCCGCGTCCCGCAGTCCCGGTCCGCCTGGATTGGCTTCCAATACCCGGCGCAATGCGTTGATTCGGTCACGGCAACTCGCCGCACGCTCGTAGTCCTGGTCCTTCGCGGCCGCATGCATACGCTGCGCCAGTTCATCCACCAGTCCCTGGTCGCGTCCTTCCAGGAACATCACCGCCTGGTTTAGGTCCGCGGCATAGTCGCTCTCGCTCACCAGTCCCACACAGGGTGCCGTGCAGCGGCCAATCTGGTACTGCAGGCATGGGCGGGTACGGTTCCGGTAGAAGGTGTCTTCGCACTGGCGTACGGGAAACACTTTTTGCAACAGGCCCAGTGTCTCCCGCACCGCCCCCGCGCTGGCGAAGGGGCCGAACAGCCGGTGTCTGCGGCTGGGGGCACCGCGATAAAAAGCAAAGCGTGGATACGGGTGGTCCTGGCTGAGCAGGATGTACGGATAACTCTTGTCGTCGCGCAGCACGATGTTGTAGCGCGGGCGGTGGGCCTTGATCAGGTCATTTTCCAGCAACAGCGCGGCGCCCTCGGTGCCGGTGAGAGTCACCTCCACCCGGGCCACGTGTTCCAACATCGCCAGCGTCTTGTTGTTCAGCCCCCGGCGACCGAAATAACTGGCAACCCGCTTTTTCAGACTCAGGGCTTTGCCCACGTAGAGCACATTGCCCTCCGCATTGAGCATTTGGTACACGCCGGGAGCATCCGGCAGGTCCCGGGCAAAGGCGCGCAGATCGAAATCCGATACACTCATGACATCTTTTGCCGCAGGCGACGAAATACAGCGCGAAACATGACCGGTGTCAGGCGCCGTGTCTGGGTGTTGTAACGGCTGCAGTGGTAGCAATCGAACAGCTCCCGGCCGTCCGGAAGCAGGTGGCGTTTGCCATGGCGGAAGGGATAGCGGCTGGCCACCAGCCCGGCGGCGCGCAGCACCGCTCCATGGGCGGTTACCCCCAGTGCCAGCAGCAGGCCGTCCGCGGGCAATTGGTCTATCTCCCAACGCAGGAACGCATTGCAGGTGCGCACTTCTTCCCCGGTCGGACGATTCTGAGGCGGCAGGCAGCGCACCGCGTTGGTAATCCGGCAGTCGTGCAGGCGCAGGCCGTCCGTGGCGTGCAGCGACTCGGGTGCGCTGGCGAAGCCGAAGGCATGCAGGGTCTGGTACAGCAGGATACCCGCATGGTCCCCGGTAAACGGGCGCCCGGTTGCGTTGGCGCCGTGCATCCCCGGGGCCAGGCCGACCACCAGTAACCGGGCCCGCGGATCGCCAAAGGAAGCCACCGGCGCTGCGTGGTAGTCCGGATAACGGGCGGCCACCTCCGCCAGGTGCCCGGAAAGGCGCGGGCAGCGCCCACAGGCCGGCTCAAATGGGCGGCCGCCGGGGGCGTATTTTTTATTCCGGATTCCCATTAGAAAACATTCTTAACCTTTTGTTTAATAACACCATTCAACTGAAAAAAACCGGGTTTCCGGGACCGGCTTGTGGGCCGGCCCCGCTGCCCATAGAATCCCGCGCTCCCGCCAGTAGAGATAACGACAGCAACATGAAAATATCCGCTTTCGAGATTCGGGTCGGCAACCTGATCGAGTATCAGGACAAACTCTGGCGCGTACTCAAGACCAGTCACGTCAAGCCCGGCAAGGGCGGCGCCTTCGTCCAGGCGGAGATGAAGGCGGTGCCTTCGGGCACCAAGCTCAACGAGCGCTTCCGTTCCGACGAAAAGCTCGAGAAGGCGCACGTAGAATCGCGCACCATGCAGTATCTGTACAAGGAAGGAAACGGATTCGTGTTTATGGATACCGAGAATTTTGAACAGCTCACCATTGACGCCGAAGACCTGGAGGCCGAGGCCGGTTTCCTGGTTCCCAATTCGGAAGTGCAGATCAACATCCATAACGGTGTACCGTTCAGCGTTGAGCTTCCTTCCACGGTGGTGCTGGAAGTGGTGGAAACCGAATCCGTCGTCAAGGGGCAAACCGCTTCTGGTTCGGGCAAGCCCGCCCAACTCGAAACCGGCCTTTCCGTCACCGTGCCTCCGTTCGTGAATACCGGTGACCGCATTCGCGTGAATACCCAAACTGGCGAGTACGTGGACCGGGCCAACTGAGGCGCCGGCGCGCCCGGACCCTTGAAAACCCTGTTCAAAATCGTCGTCAGCATCGCGTTGCTGGCGACACTTGCATTTGTGCTCGATTGGGGCGACGTGTGGCAGCAACTGCAGCTTGTGAAGTGGTGGCTGTTGCTGCCAGCGGCACTTCTGCATTTTGGCGGGCTGCTGATCGCAAATGGCCGCTGGACGCTGCTGCTGCAACACCATCGCGAGGAGTATAACTATCGATCGCTGCTGCCGTTGTACCTGATCGGCGCGTTCTTCAATAACATGCTGCCGTCCTCCACGGGCGGTGATCTGGTGCGGGTTTACTACATTTATCGTCACGGTCACGGCTCGGAAGTCGCGGTTTCGCCGGTGGCCACCGAGCGGTTTATCGGCCTGGTCTCCATCTGCACCATGGCGACGGTCGCGGTGCTGCTTGTGCCGTCCACCATACCCGTAATCGTGGCCCTGAAAACCACGTTGCCGCTGGTGCTGGCTGGTGGATTTGCGGTGATCCTGCTCATGGGAAACCGGCATTTCTTTTCCGCGGTCAGCCGTCTGTTGAAGCGCTGGCATCATGTGCGCGCGGTGAATGCCCTGGAGCGCATCTTTAGCGCGGGACATGAGTATTTTCGCAACCCGGTACTGATCCTGACCTTGCTGGCGATGAGCCTGGTGATCCACACCATGGTGGTTGGCGCCTTCCTGTGTCTGGGTTATGCGGTGAACTCCGGCGCCGATTTTGTCGACTTCATGATGACGGTACCGCTGGTGCTGGCGGCGGCATCGCTGCCGGTTTCGGTCGGTGGGCTGGGCGTACGGGAAACCACCGCAGTGGCCCTGTTTACGGCGATTGGCATCAGCAAGGGGGCCGCCGGCGTCATCGCCCTGTTGTTCATTCCCACGCTTCTGCTTTCCACCCTTCCCGGCCTGTTTCTGTTCCTGCGCATGAAAGACCATGGTCGGTTGCTCAAGGATGTCCAACGCGGCGACCTGGCGGACGATACGGAGAAAAACCCTAGCCGTAGCCCCTGACGGCAGCCACGGTTTCCCGTCGTTCAGCCAGTTCAAATGCCTCGGGGCTGCGACCGTGCAGTCGCGCCAGTCTCACCCGGGTACTCGGCCTCGCACCGTTACCCAGACTGTCCAGCACCGAAAGCGCTCCGGGTCGATCGTTACATACCAGCAGCAGGTCGCAGCCCGCCGCCAGCGCGCGGGCTGCGCGCTCCGCCGGTGTGCCCCCTGCCGCCGCTCCGGCCATGGACAGATCATCGCTGATTACCGCACCGCCGAACCCCAGGTCACGTCGCAACACCCGTTCGATCCAAACCCGGGAATAGGTTGGCGGCTCGGCGTCCACCTGGGGGTACAGCACGTGGGCCGTCATGATGGCCCCCAGCACCGGCGCAAGCCGGCGAAACGGAACCAGGTCACGCATGGCGATATCCACCAGTGCCCGCGGGTCGGTAGGCAGTTCCGAGTGCGAGTCTCCGGCTACCCAGCCGTGGCCAGGGAAATGCTTTCCGGTGGCGCTCATACCGGCAATCTGCATGCCGTGCACCCAGGCTTCCGCAAGTCGGGCCACTGCCTCGGCCTGCTGGTGGAAAGCCCGCCCGGCGAGTACCTCACTTTCCGGATTCGCGAGATCCAGTACCGGAGAAAAACTCAGGTCCACATCCAGTTCCCGCAACTCGGTGGCCATCAGCCGACCACTCATGCGGGCCAGCCGCAGTGCCCGGCGAGCATCTTGCTGGTAAATCTCGCCCAGACGCGCCGGTGGCGGAAGCGGCGTGAACTCATCCCGGAAACGCTGCACCGGCCCGCCCTCCTGGTCGACTCCAACCAGCAAGGGGGGATCACGCAACGCATGTATGTTCGCTACCAGCTCGCGGAGTTGCAGCGGATGCTCGTAATTTCGGGAAAACAGGATCACGCCACCTACCGAGGGATGCCGAAGCACCTCCCGGTCGCTGTCGTCCAGCTGGGTGCCGGCGATGTCCAACATGACGTTTCCGAGGCTCATTCGCCCGCCTCGATAAAAACCCGGGTTCCCGCGGGCACCCGATCAAACAGCTCGATCACATCCTCGTTGCGCATCTTCACGCAACCCCGGGAGCCGGGGACCCCCATGGGATCGGCCTCCGGCGCTCCGTGGATGTAGATGTAGCGGCGCATGGTATCTACCGCGCCGAGGCGGTTGTGACCCGGCTCCAGGCCGCTCAGCCAGAGAATGCGCGTGAGAATCCAGTCGCGATCCGGAAATTGACGCCCAAGCTCCACGTCGTGAATTTCACCGGTTGCCCGCCGGCCGACGAACACCGCGCCCCGCGGTGCTCC
>JAJDOE010000134.1 GCA_022340345.1 Gammaproteobacteria bacterium | reverse complement strand
CGGAGCAACCACCACCCCGATACCACCAACCTGCTGAGCCTCCAGCGCGATGGAGACGCCCAGGGACTGGAACAGGGCCAGGCCCACGGTGCCGTAGCGCGTGTACTGGGTGATCTTGCGCCGACCCGCTTCGCCTTCCTTTTTCAGCTGCTCCAGGCTCGGAATTACCGAGGTCATCATCTGCATGATGATGGACGCCGAGATATACGGCATCACGCCCAGGGCGAATACCGACATGCGTTTCAGCGCACCGCCGGAAAACATGTTGAAGACGTCGAGGATGGATCCCTTCGCTTGATCAAAAAGCGTTGCGAAGATGGTCGGATCCACGCCGGGAACCGGCACAAAGGTGCCGACCCGGTAGACGACCAGCGCCCCGAGAACGAACAGGATTCGGTACTTGAGTTCCTGCGAACCCAGCGCGCCGCCTGACTTGGCCTTAGGCTTCGCCATCCGCCTCCACTTTTCCACCGGCCGCCGCAATAGCCGCACCGGCGCCCTTGGTTACCGCGAGCCCCTTGATGGTCACCGCGCGCTCGAGTTTTCCGGTCTTGATGACCTTCACCCGCTTGGCGCCGCTGCCAACCAGCCGGGCCTTCTTCAGGGTTTCCAAATCAATGACCTCGGCCTCCAGGCGATTGATATCGCCCAGCCGCACTTCTTCGGTCAGACCGCTCCGCGGCGAGGCAAACCCACGCTTGGGCAAGCGCCGCTGAAGGGGCATCTGACCACCTTCGAAACCGACCTTGTGGTAGCCACCGGAGCGGGATTTCTGGCCCTTGTGGCCACGCCCACAGGTCTTGCCGGTTCCCGAACCGATACCGCGGCCCACACGCTTTCGCGTGTGAGTGGATCCCTCGGCGGGCTGCAAAGTATTCAGTCGCATCAGGATTCCTCGCACTGGACCATGTACTCGATGGTCTTGATCATTCCGCGCACCTCGGGGGTGTCTTCCACTTCCACCGTATGATGCATACGACGAAGCCCAAGTCCCCGCGCGCAGGCGACATGATTCTTCTTGCGTCCGCTCATACTGCGGACGAGCGTGACTTTGAGTTTCTTGCTCATTGCTGTTTGCCGTTTCGCGCGCTTACTCGAAAATTTCCGCGACCGTCTTGCCGCGCTTGGCCGCCACCTGTTCCGGGCTCCGCTGGGCGCGCAGACCCTTGAGCGTCGCTGCCACCACATTGGCGGGGTTTGTGGAACCCAGGCACTTGGCCACTACGTTGCGAACACCGGCCACCTCGAAGACGGCGCGCATGGCGCCCCCGGCGATGATTCCGGTTCCTTCCGACGCCGGCAGCATGACCACCGTAGTGGAACAATGGTGGCTGGTAATGGCGTTCTGCAGCGTGCCGTCGGTAAGCACCACCTTGCTCATATCCCGGCGCGCGGCCTCCAGTGCCTTCTGCACCGCGAGCGGAACCTCACGGGCCTTGCCGCGACCCATGCCGACCCGGCCCTGGCCGTCGCCAACCACGGTCAACGCGGAGAAACCAAACAGGCGTCCGCCCTTGACGACCTTGGCCACACGATTGACGCCAATGAGCTTCTCCTGGAAACCCTCCCGGTCGTCACTGGTGAAACCGGCTTGTCTCGGTGCTCTCGATCCTGCCATTCCTAAAACTCCAGACCGTTCTCGCGGGCGGCGTCCGCCAACGCCTTGACCCGACCGTGATAGCGAAAGCCAGAACGGTCGAAAGCCACTCGGCTGACCCCCGCGGCCTTCGCCTTTTCAGCGATTCGCTTGCCCACTTCGGCAGCCGCCGCAACGTTGCCGCCGGTGGCGAGCTCGCCACGCAGATCCGGATCCAGCGTCGAAGCACTGGCCAGGACCGCGTCGCCGGCCGCGTTAATCACTTGCGCGTAAATGTGCCGGGGAGTGCGATGCACTGTCAGTCGAATCTCCCCGAGCTCCCGAATCTTCGACCGGGCGCGACGTGCACGTCGCAACCGGGCCTGCTTTTTGTCCAGCGATGCCATAACTACTTCTTCTTCGCCTGCTTGCGCACAACGTGTTCGTCCGAATAGCGCACACCCTTGCCCTTGTAGGGCTCGGGCGGCCGGTAGGAGCGGATTTCCGCCGCCACCTGGCCTACGCGCTGCTTGTCCGCGCCCTTTACGATCACTTCCGTCTGGGTCGGGGTCTCTACCGTGATGCCGTCCGGGATCGCGTAATCCACCGGATGCGAAAACCCCAGGGTCAGGTTGAGCACGCTGTCCTTGACCTGCGCGCGATAGCCGACTCCGATGATCGTGAGTTTTCTTTCGAAACCATCATTGACCCCGGTCACCATATTGCTGACCAACGCCCGCATGGTCCCGGTCATGGCGTGGGCGCCCTGGTTCTCCTCTGCCGGCTCGAATCGCAGCTCGCCATCCTCGTGGCTCACGCTCACGAACGGATGGATGGCCTGCTCCAGTTCGCCCTTGGGACCCTTGGCCCGCAGCACACCATCCTGCAAGCTGATCTCGGTTCCGCCGGGTACCGGCACTGGCATTTTTCCAACTCGAGACATCGTCCTATGCCACGTAACAGAGAACTTCACCGCCGACACCCGCCTTGCGGGCGGCGCGGTCGGTCATGATTCCCTGGGAAGTTGATACGATTGCCACACCCAGACCACCCCGCACCTTGGGCAGGCCGTCCTTGTTGCGGTACACCCGGCGTCCGGGCTTGCTGATCCGCGACAGGTGATCGATGACCGGCTTATCTTCGTAGTAACGCAGGTCAATCTCGAGAGTCGGCTTGCCCTCTTCCTCGATAACGCGAAAATCATTCACGTAACCTTCATCCTTGAGCACGCCGGCAATGGCTTCCTTCACCCGGGAAGCGGGCATCCGCACTACCGTCTTGTCGGCCTGCAAGCCGTTGCGCACGCGGGTAAGCATGTCAGCGATAGGGTCTGTCATCGTCATATTCGTTTACCAGCTCGCCTTGACGACGCCCGGGGCCTCGCCATTCATCACCACTTCCCGCAGCTTGTTCCGGCTCAGACCGAACTTGCGGTAGTAGCCCCGTGGCCGACCGGTCAGGCCGCAGCGATTTCGCGCGCGCGCGGGGCTGGAATCCCGGGGCAGTTTTTGCAGAGCATCAACGGCGGCCATCCGTTCTTCGAAGGAAGCCTTTGTGCTGCGAATCGTTCCCTTGAGTTCAGTACGTCGCGCAGCATATTTTTCTGCCAGCGCTTTACGCTTCACTTCCCGGGCGATCATGGATTTCTTGGCCATGCCTATTTCTCAGTAATTGCTAAGTTTCGGATTGGCATGCTGAAGGCCTTGAGCAAGGCGCGTCCTTCATCATCCGTCCGGGCGGTGGTTGTAATGGTCACATCAAGGCCCCGGATCGCATCCACTTTGTCGTAGTCGATTTCAGGGAAAACAATCTGTTCCTTGAATCCCAGGGAATAATTGCCCTGGCCGTCAAAGGACTTCGCGGGCAATCCACGAAAGTCCCGGATACGCGGAATGGCAATCGACACCAGGCGGTCGAGAAACTCATACATGCGTTCCCGGCGCAGGGTGACCCTGCAGCCGATGGGCCAGCCGGCGCGAATCTTGAATCCGGCGATGGACTTGCGGGCACGGGTAATCACAGGTTTCTGCCCGGCAATCTTCTCCATATCCGCCATGGCGTTCTCCAGGGCGGACTTGTCCGTCAGCGCCTCGCCGACACCCATGTTCAGGGTGATCTTGCTGATGCGCGGGACTTCCATGCGGTTGCAGCCCAACTCCTTCTGAAGCTGGTCAACAATCGTTTCACGGTATTGTTCTTTCAGTCTGGCCATTTTTCTATACGTCGATTACTTCACCGGTGGACCGGAAAATACGCACCTTGCGCCCGTCCTCCAGAATCTTGACTCCGACCCGGTCCGCCTTCTTGGTTTGCGGGTTGAACAGGGCCACATTGGAAATCTGAAGGGGCGCCTCTTTCTCGATGATCCCGCCCGTCTCCTGCTTCTGCGGGTTTGGCTTCACGTGCTTCTTGACGATGTTCACGTTGTCCACCAGGACACGGCCACTCGCCAGCACGGACAACACGTTGCCCCGCTTCCCCTTGTCCTTACCAGTCAGGACAATAACCTCGTCACCTTTCTTGATCTTGCGCATGATCTCTATTCGTGTAATCGCTACTAAGCGCCTGCCGGCTACAGCACTTCCGGAGCCAGCGAAATAATTTTCATGAAGCGCTCGGAACGCAGCTCGCGGGTGACGGGACCAAAAATACGCGTTCCCACCGGCTGCAGCTGCGGGTTGAGCAGCACTGCGGCATTTCGGTCAAACCGAATGAGGGAGCCGTCAGGCCGCCGCACGCCCTTGCGGGTACGCACGATCACCGCGTTGAACACCTCACCCTTTTTCACGCGTCCGTTGGCTATGGCTTCCTTGACGCTGATCTTCACCACGTCGCCAATGTTGGCGTAACGCCGCTTGGAGCCGCCAAGCACCTTTATACACTGGACCTTCTTGGCGCCACTGTTATCAGCCACTTCCAGCATTGATTGCATCTGGATCATCGTACGGCCCTAGGTTGCCTTCTCCAGCACCTTTACCAGGCGCCAGCTCTTGTTCTTTGAGATCGGACGGCATTCCTGGATCGCCACCAGGTCACCCTCGCTACACTCATTCTTTTCGTCATGGGCCATCAGCTTGGTGGAACGGCGGATGTATTTGCGGTACAGGGGATGCAGCAACTGCCGCTCCACCCGGACCGTGATCCCCTTATCCATCTTGCTGCTGACGACGCGACCGCTCACGGTCCGCGCTTCACTGGTCGCACTCATGCTCCGGCCTCACGCCTTTTTTCGTTCATTACCGTAAGGACCCGCGCAATCAAGCGCCGGACCCGTCGAATCTCGCTGTTTTGTCCAAGTTGCCCTGTCGCATTCTGCATGCGCAGGTTGAACTGCTCTTCGTAGAGGCCGCTCAGCTGCTTGCCGAGCTCCGCAATGTCTTTGCCGCGCATTTCCTTGATTTCCATGTTCATCGCCTCACAAAAGCCGTGGCGACTGGAAGTTTGGCCCCGGCCAGGCGGAAGGCCTCGCGCGCCAGGTCCTCGGTCACACCTTCCATCTCATAGAGCATGGTTCCGGGCTTGATCTGGGCAATCCAGTATTCCGGGTTGCCCTTGCCCTTGCCCATACGCACTTCCAACGGCTTCTTCGAAACCGGCTTGTCCGGGAAGATGCGGATCCACACCCGCCCGCCACGCTTGATGTGACGGGAAATTGCACGCCGCGCCGCTTCGATCTGCCGCGCCGTGAGCCGGCCGCGGGAAATGGACTGCAGCCCGAATTCGCCAAAGCTGACGCGGTTGCCGCGGGTCGCAACACCCGTATTTCGCAGCTTCTGCTGCTTGCGATACTTGGTACGTTTCGGTTGCAGCATGATCAGACCTTCGCCGGCACCGCTGCGGCCTCGGCGGCCGCGGCACTTTCCGCGTGCTTGTCCTCAAAAATCTCGCCCTTGAAGATCCAGACCTTGACGCCAATCACGCCATAGGTGGTCTGGGCCTCCGCCAGGCCATAGTCAATATCGGCGCGCAAGGTATGCAATGGAACCCGGCCCTCGCGGGTCCATTCCGTGCGCGCGATTTCAGCACCGTTCAGGCGACCCGCAATCATGATCTTTACGCCCTTAGCGCCCAGCCGCATGACGTTCATCGCTGAGCGCTTCATCGCCCGGCGAAACATGATGCGTTTCTCCAGTTGCTGGCAGATGTTCTCCGCCACCAGCTTGGCATCGAGCTCCGGCTTGCGGATTTCCTCGATAGAAAGCTGCACCCCAATGCCGACGATGCGGCTGATTTCACCACGCAGGCGCTCAATGTCTTCGCCCTTCTTGCCGATCACAATGCCCGGGCGCGCGGTATGAATGGTGACGTTCATGCTCTCGCCAGGGCGCTCAATGACGATCTTGCTCACCGCGGCATTGGCCAGGCGCTTTTTGATGAACTGGCGCACCTTCAGGTCTGTCGCCAGATGGGTGGCATAGGACCGCCCCGGCGCGTACCAACGCGCATCCCAGTCGCGGACGATCCCGAGACGGAACCCCGTAGGTATGACTTTCTGACCCATGAACTAGTTGCCTCTGTGTCCGTCGCCGACTTCGACGGTAATGTGACTGGAACGTTTCATGATCGAATTTGCCCGGCCCTTGGCCCGTGCACGCCAGCGCTTGAGAGTGCGCGCCTCGTCCACGAAGCAGGCAGTGACCTTGAGCTCGTCAATGTCCGCGCCATCATTGTGCTCCGCGTTGGCGACCGCCGATTCCAGGGTCTTGCGTACCGGAAGCGCGGCGCTCTTCAGGCTATAGCGCAACAGGTCCAGCGCGTTGGAGACGGGCAGGCCACGAATCTGGTCCACCACCAGGCGGACCTTCTGCGCCGACATGCGTACGTGCTTGAGTACGGCTCGCGTTTGCATGACTACCTGGCCTTCCGGTCGGCCGCATGGCCTTTGAAGGTTCGTGTGGCGGCAAATTCGCCGAGCTTGTAGCCAACCATGTTTTCGCTGATTAACACGGGAACATGGGCGCGCCCATTGTGAACCGCGACCGTCAGGCCGACGAATTCCGGCAGGATCGTTGAGCGGCGCGACCACGTTTTGATTGGTCGACGGCTGCTGCTGGCGATCGAATCACGCACCTTTTTCATCAGGTGGTGGTCCACAAACGGGCCTTTTGAAACCGAACGGGGCATAGCTGTGTCCTTAGCGTTTCTTTCGCCGACGCACGATGTGCTTGTCGGTTCGCTTGTTGCGGCGGGTTTTGAAACCCTTGGTTGGCACGCCCCACGGCGATACCGGGTGACGACCACCGGACGTACGGCCCTCGCCACCACCGTGAGGATGGTCCACCGGATTCATGGCAACACCACGAACGGTGGGGCGGATTCCGCGCCAGCGCTTGGCGCCCGCCTTTCCCAGCTTGCGCAGGGAATGTTCACCGTTGCCCACCTCGCCGATCGTGGCGCGGCAACTCAGGTGAATGGTGCGCACTTCCCCGGAGCGAAGTCGCACCTGCGCGTAGTCGTGCTCGCGGGCCACGTATTGAATGGCGGCGCCGGCGGAACGACCGATCTGCGCACCCTTGCCAGGCTTGAGCTCCAGGCAATGGATAATGGTACCCACGGGAATATTGCGCAGCGGAAGGCAATTGCCCGGAGCAATGGAAGAATCGCTTCCCGACTGGATGGAGTCGCCGATCTTCAGCCCACGCGGCGCAATAACGTAGCGACGCTCTCCGTCCGCGTACAACACCAGCGCGATATCGGCGCTGCGATTCGGATCATATTCGATCCGCTCAACTTTCGCCGGCACGCCGTCCTTGGTGCGCTTGAAATCGATGATGCGATAACGCTGCTTGTGGCCACCACCACGATGACGCACGGTGATGCGTCCCTGGCTGTTGCGGCCGGATTTCTTCGGCTTCGGCTCCACCAGCGGGGCATACGGCTCGCCGCGGTGCAAATCGCGCACCACCTTGACCGTCCCGCGCTGACCGGGTGTATTCGGTTTTAGCTTGACGAGTGCCATGGATCAGGCCTGCCCCAGGAAATCAATATCGCTGCCGGGCTTGAGTCGCACATAGGCACGCCGGCGATCACTGCGTCGGCCCGGTGAGGAACCGAAACGCTTTACCTTGCCGCGCACGTTGCTCACCTGCACGGATTGCACCTCGACTTTGAAAAGTTTCTCCACCGCCTGCTTGATCTCGATCTTGGTGGCATCCCGGGCGACATCAAAGACCATCTGGTTGTGGGCTTCGGCCACCCGCGTGCTTTTCTCGGACACGTGAGGCGCGCGGATAATCCGGTACAGACGTCCCTCTTTCATCCCAGCAACTCCTCGAATTTCTTCACCGCGGCCACGGTCATGAGTACCTTTTCGCGCCGGATGAGATTCACCGGGTTGGCCGCCGCTACGTCACAGACCTCAACGCCCGGCAGATTGCGCGCCGAAAAGGCCAGTTTTTCGTGAAAGGCGTCCGTCACCACCAGCACATCCTTCATCTGCAAGGCGCCCAGTAACTGGGAAACCGCCTTGGTGCTGAATGCGTCGATGCCAATGTCGTCAATCACCACCAGGCGTTCTTCGCGAACCAACTGGGAAAGGATGCAGCGCATCGCCGCGCGGTACATTTTCTTGTTGAGCTTCTGGCTGAAGTCCCGGGTCCTGGCAGGAAAGACCACCCCGCCGCCACGCCACTGGGGCGCGCGAATGGTGCCGATACGGGCACGGCCCGTTCCCTTCTGGCGCCACGGCTTGGCCCCACCACCACGCACGTCCGAGCGGTTCTTTTGCGCGCGGGTTCCCTGGCGGCCACCCGCCAGGTAGGCGGTAACGGCCTGGTGCACAAGGGGCTCGCGGAAGTCCACGCCGAACGTACGGTCGGAAATCTCCGTCCCGGTACCGGCTGGCTTGCCACTCGCTTGTACTACGGCTACTTGCACCTGGTTCTCTCCTCGCTTAGCCCTTAATGCTCGGGTGAATGACGACGTCACCGCCGCGGGGGCCCGGCACCGCACCGCTGATCAGAATTACGTTTCGCTCCGTGTCCACGCGCACGACCTGAAGGCCCTGCTGGGTACGCCGGACGCCGCCCATCTGGCCGGCCATTTTCTTTCCGGGAAATACGCGCCCCGGGTCCTGGCACTGGCCGATGGAACCGCCCTTGCGGTGGGCCAGGGAGACGCCATGGGTGGCGCGACCGCCGCCAAATCCCCAACGCTTGACCACACCGGCAAAACCCTTGCCCTGGCTGCGGCCCTGCACATCCACGCGCGCGCCAACCTCGAACAGATCGACCTTGATCTCGGCGTTAGGCTCCAGATCGGCGCCTTCTTCTTCACCAAGACGAAACTCCCACAGGCCACGACCCGCCGGCGTTCCCGCCTTCGCATAATGTCCGGCCTCGGCGCGTGTCACGCGGCTTTTGCGGCGTTCGCCCACGGTCACCTGGACCGCGCGGTAGCCGTCCTTTTCCATGGTCTTGAGTTGGGTGACCCGGTTGGGCTCCACCTCGACCACCGTCACCGGCACGGAACGACCGTCCTCGGTGAAGAAGCGGCTCATTCCCAGCTTGCGTCCAATCAATCCCAGCGGCATTGCACAGGCCTCGGTCAGCTGACCTTGATTTCTACGTCCACGCCAGCGGCGAGGTCCAGTTTCATGAGCGCATCCACCGTTTTATCGGTGGGCTGGATGATATCCATGATGCGCTTATGGGTTCGGATCTCGAACTGGTCGCGGGCCCTTTTGTTCACATGCGGAGACCGCAGCAGCGTGAACCGTTCAATGCGCGTAGGCAGTGGGATGGGCCCACGCACCAGAGCGCCGGTTCGCTTGGCGGTCTCTACGATCTCCAGCGCCGAACGGTCGATCATTCGATGATCGAACGCCTTCAGCCGGATACGGATTTTCTGATTATCCATTGCCATTTTTTTGCCCGGAGATCGTTACTCGGTTATTCGATAATCTTGGACACAACGCCGGCGCCGACGGTACGTCCGCCCTCGCGAATCGCGAAGCGCAGGCCGTCTTCCATGGCGATCGGGTTGATCAGCTTTACCGTCATCTTCACGTTGTCGCCCGGCATCACCATT
>JAJDOE010000105.1 GCA_022340345.1 Gammaproteobacteria bacterium | reverse complement strand
TCTCCAAAAACGCGTCCCGATCGGCGCAATTTTTCGACATCCGACAGCTTGGGCTGGTTGGGGCCAGGGTTCCCGAACCGCAGTGCCAGATTTCCCTCTGAATTTTGCTAGATTTACCCGGATCAGCCGGGACCTGGGTTCCGGGCCGGAGGTTCGGGGCAATGGCCGAAAACAACAAGAACGCGTGGGCCCCGGGCCTGCTTGGCGAGCTCAGCGGTGGGTTCGCGGCCGCGGTAATCACCGTACCGCAGGCGATCGGTTACGGGCTGATCGCCTTCGCGGCTCTCGGTCCGGGGTTTACCGCTGACGCTGCGCTCCTCGGCGTCTACACAACGATCATCGCCGGCATCGTGGCTTCCCTGGCGGGCGGTACGCCGATTCAGATCACCGGCCCGAAAGTACCGCTGACCTTCATCGTTGCGGCGCTGGCGGCACTGCTGGTCGCCGATCCCAGATTGCCCCAGGACCCGGCCCAGAAACTGGCCGCGGTGCTGGCGCTCATCGCCGTTTGCGTGTTTGTGGCCGGTGCCTTCCAGCTGCTTCTCGGGGCGCTGCGATTCGGTGCCGTGGTGAAATTCGTTCCCTACGCAGTGGTCAGCGGCTTCATGAACGGCGTCGCCTTGCTGCTCATTTCGAGTCAGATCAAGCCGCTGGCGGGAGTCGCCGGGGAGATTGGCCTTCCGGAACTGGTAATGAATCCGGGGCATATCAGCCCGGCCGCGCTGGCGATCGGCGGGTTGACGATCGCCGTGATTTACACGACACGCCGGTTGTCGCGAACGGTCCCCGGGCCGCTTGTCGCTCTCCTCGTTGGAACCGGCACCTACTACGCGCTGCCGGCTGGCGTTGATGCGGGTCCGGCGATTGGCGCATTCGCATTCGCCTGGCCCGAGTTCGCCCTGCCGGGATTCGGTGCCACGGCGCCGCGAATTGAAGCGCTGACCGAATTGCTCCCGGTGGTCGTGGTTTCCGGCCTGGTTCTCGGCCTGATCGCTTCCATGGAGTCGCTGATGGCGTCGCTGATCGCGGACAACCTGGGTGACGACCAGCACGACAGCAATCGGGAGTTGCTCGGACAGGGATTGGGCAACGTTGCCTGTTCGTTGTTCGCGGCATTGCCCGCTGCGGGATCGGTTCCGCGTACGCTCGCCAACTTCAACGCCGGTGGTCGCACCCGGGTGTCCGGACTGCTATGTGGCGTAATCATTTTGCTGGTGATAGCCGAGTTCGGTCCCCTGATTGGCTACCTGCCATTGTGCGTGATCGCCGCGGTTCTCGTCGCCGTCGGATTCGATCTGTTCGACAGCTGGACTACCAGCCTGATACGGAAGCTGCGGACTCACGCCGGCCATCGCCGCGAAGTCCTGCTGGAGCTTGGCGTGGCGTCGGCGGTCGCAATAGTAACGGTCAGCGTGAACCTGGTGGCCGCAGTGATTTTCGGTCTGGTCATCACCTCGGCGCTGACCATCTGGCAGCTCGGAAAAACCGTGGTTCACAAAAGGTACTCGGGAGCGCAGGTCCGCTCCAGAAGGATGCGCAGCCGCGATCAGTACGCGCTATTGCAGCGGGAGGGAGACCGGATCCAGATTCTGGAACTGCAGGGATCGCTGTTCTTCGGTTCCAGCGACCGCCTGGCCAGTGAGATCCAGATGGCAATGGCTGGCGCGGGACGCTGGTGCATTCTTGATCTGAAACGCATTTCCGACATGGACAGTACCGGCGCCCGAATTCTGTTGCGAATCCACAAAAGGCTGCATCGCGCCGGACAGCGGCTTCTGGTGTGCCATGCGGACCGGCAAAGCGCGGTCGGGCGCCTGCTGGAGATCATGGACGTTACCGAGGCCATCGGAGAAGCGGGATTCTTTGTCGACATCGACACCGCGCTGGAAGCTGCAGAAAACGAACTGCTCGCGTCATCCGATCAGACCCTGAGCGTGGAGGAAATAGTGGATTTCTCAGCGCTCGATCTGTTTCGCGCTCTGTCCGCGGACGAAATGAACACCGTAGCGGGTTACCTGGTGCAGCGCAGCTTCCGTGCCGGCGAAACGATATTCTCCGAGGGAGAACAGACCGGCGACCTGTTCGTCGTGCTCAAGGGGACGGTGACCATAACGCGCGATGACCAGGGGGGCGGCGGCACCCGGCGACTGCTGACGCTGGGGCCGGGCGGCGTGCTGGGCGAACTGGGATTCATGGACGGCAGTTCCCGATCCGCGGATTGCCACGCTGTGGACAAGGCCAGTTTGCTGGGGCTGTCGGCGGATGCATTCCGCGAGATCAGCGATCGCTCGCCCGAGGCGGCCCGGAAGATTCTTGTGAATATCGGCCGGGAGATCGCGCAGAAACTGCGGCGCACTACGCAGGTCCTGGCGGTATTCGAGGACGCCTGAGGCGGACCTCCGGTGGCCCTACGCTGCCAGCGCCGCCTCCATTTCCCTGAGGGTCTCGCGGACCTGTTCCAGTGCCCACTCCAGTTGTTCGCGGCTGATGGTCAGCGGTGGAGCGAACCGCACCACGGTGTCGTGGGTTTCCTTGCTCAGGATACCGCGGGCCATTAGTTGCTTACACACCGCGCGGGCGGTGGCCTTGGCGGGCTTGATCTCCATTCCCACGAATAGTCCCCGTCCCCGGACCTCCTGGATCAGCGGTGACTCGATTTGTTGCAACTCGGCCAGGAACCAGGCGCCCAATTCCGCGGAGCAGTCCGCCAGGCCCTCGTCGACCAGGACGTTGAGGGCCTCCAGGCCCACCGCCGCTGCCAGCGGGTTACCGCCGAAGGTGCTGCCGTGATCTCCGGGTGTGAAAACATCCATGACATCGCTGCGGGACAGGAACAGCGACACCGGCAGCAGGCCGCCGCCAAGGGCCTTGCCGAGAATCAGGCCGTCCGGAATCACCTCGTCGTGCTGGCAGGCGAGCAATCGGCCGGTACGCGCCAGACCGGTCTGCACTTCATCCGCGATCAGCAGCACGTTGTTTTCACAACAGATACGCGCGCACTCCGCCAGATAGCCGTCTGGTGGCAGGATGATGCCGTTCTCCCCCTGAATGGGCTCCACCAGGAACGCCGCGGTGTTCTCGGTGATCGCCGCCTTCAGCGCCGCGGAATCGCCGAAGGGGATGGTTTTCAGCCCACCGGGAAACGGCCCGAACCCGTCCCGGTACTGTTCCTCCGATGACATGGCGACGATGGTGATGGTGCGTCCATGGAAATTGCCGTCGCAAGCGATAATCTCGGCCTGGTTGGGTTGTACACCCTTTACCGAATACGCCCACTTGCGGGCCGCCTTCATGGCGGTCTCCACCGCTTCGGCGCCGGTGTTCATCGGCAAGGCGCGCTCCTGGCCGGTCATCTGGCAGGCGCGGGCCAGGAAGGGACCCAGGCGATCCGTATAAAAAGCCCGCGACACCACCGCGAGTTGTTCCGCCTGTGCATGCAGGGCCGCTACCAGGCGCGGGTGGCCGTGGCCGAAACTGACTGCGGAATAGGCGCTCATCATGTCCAGGTATCGCCGCCCCTCGGTATCCCACAGGTACACGCCCTCACCGCGGGTCAGCACCACCGGCAGGGGTGCGTAATTGTGGGCGCCGTAGCGCTGCTCCATGGCGATATGGTCTTTCATCCTTCATTCTCCGTCAGGGCCGCCACCAGCATTTCGAATACCAGTTCGGCGGTTATCTGGTCTGTGTCGCGGTATGGGTTGTACTCCGCGATTTCAATGCCGAGAAACCCGTTGTTCCGGCTGGCGTGGGACAGGAACGGCAGCACATCGTCGGCGGCCAGGCCGCCCGCCGCCGGGCTGCCAACGCCGGGCGCCACTAGCGGGTCGAAGGCGTCCAGGTCGATGGACACGCCGAATCCGTGGGTGTGGCGGGTGGCGATCGCGATGGCCTCGCCGAACACGGCTTCCGCGCCCATTCGGTGCACGTCTTCCATGAAAAAGATCTTCACACCGAGCCGCTCCAGGCGCCGTGCCTCGCCAGGTTCGTAGCTGCGAATTCCCACCAGGCAGATGTCTTCCGGGCGGAACACCGGCCCGTTGCGGACGATGCCGGTAAACTCCGGCTCTCCCTCGCCCAGCAGGGCCGCTACCGGCATGCCGTGCACGGCACCACTGGGACTGCTGTCATAGGTATGGGCGTCCATATGGGCGTCCACCCACACCAGGCCGAGTCGCCCGCCGAAGCCATTGTGCGCGCCGCTCCAGGTGCCGATGGCGCAGGAGTGGTCGCCGCCGACCACGGCAAAGCGATTGCGGGCGAGCATGCTGCGCTCGATTTCGGCCGCCAGCCCCCTGCACAGGCCGGCGATGATCTCGGCTCGCGGCGCCACCGAACCGGTGGGGCGGGCGAACTGCAATGGCCAGTCCACCCGCAGGCCTGCCTCGGCCAGGCGGGACTCCAGGCCGGCCTGCTTCAGGGCGATCGGACCGTGGGCGGTGCGCTGATCTTTAGCGCCCAGGCCCCAGGCGGCGCCCACTAATTGAACGCGTCCGGCCCGGATCGCCCGGGCCGCTGAGATGCTCATCGGCGATGCCTCCTAATTTTCTTTAAGAGACAGGCCGCGGGCGCTCGATGGGGGTCCGCGCGCGGCGGGAACAACCCGGGGCCGGACTGGTCGTTCCCCCCGAAACGGCCGAAACCTGGGCTGTGCTACATTGGCTAGGATGCAATTAGATCGTCTGTTTCATCCCGCGGTCAAGGGGTGGTTCGAGAAGACGTTTTCGGCCCCCACCGAGCCCCAGGCCAATGCCTGGCCGCGCATTTGCGCCGGAAAAAACACCCTGATCGCGGCACCCACGGGGTCCGGCAAGACGCTGGCGGCCTTTCTCGCCGCCATTGACGAGCTGGTCCGCATGGGCGAGCAGGGCCCGCTCCCGGACGAAACCCGCGTAGTTTACATTTCCCCGCTCAAGGCCCTGTCCAACGACGTGGAGCGCAACCTGAAGGCGCCCTTGTCCGGCATCCGCGATAGGTTGCTGGAGTCCGGTCAGCCGGACGTGGACATTCGCGCCCAGGTGCGCACGGGTGATACACCCCAGTCGGAACGCGAGCGCATGCGACGCCGTCCGCCGCATATCCTGGTGACGACTCCCGAATCCTTCTACATCCTGCTGACCAGCGAGTCCGGTCGCCGCATGCTGGCGACCACCCGCTCGGTCATCGTGGACGAGATCCACGCGTTGGCCCCCAACAAGCGCGGTTCTCATCTGAGTTTGTCGCTGGAACGCCTGGAGGAGCTCGCCGGCCGCAGCCTGACGCGCATCGGGCTGTCCGCTACCCAGCGACCCATCGAAGTGATAGCGGACTTCCTCACCGGCGGGCGGGACTGTGAAATCGTGGATTCCGGGCATCGCCGCGAATGGGACCTGGCCCTGCAACTGCCGGGCTCGCCCCTGGAAGCGGTGATGCCGGGTGAGGTGTGGACCGAGCTTTACGATCGCATTGCCGCCCTCGCGGAAACGGAACGCACCACCCTGGTGTTCGTGAATACCCGCCGCCTGGCGGAGCGCGCGGCCCGGCACCTGGCCGAGCGCCTCGGGGAGTCGGCGGTAACCTCCCACCACGGAAGCCTGTCCCGGGAACACCGGCTGGCGGCGGAACAGGCGCTGAAAGAGGGGCGCCTCAAGTGCCTGGTTGCTACTGCCTCGCTGGAACTGGGCATCGATATCGGCGACGTGGACCTGGTCTGCCAGCTCGGTTCACCCCGCTCGATCGCCGCCTTCCTGCAGCGGGTCGGGCGTTCGGGACACCAACTGACCGGGATACCGAAGGGCCGGCTGTTTCCCACCACCCGGGATGAGCTGGTGGAGTGCGCGGCGCTGCTGGATGCCTGCCGGCGGGGGGAGCTCGACCGGATGGTCATCCCCGCGCAACCCCTGGATGTGCTCGCCCAGCAGATCGTGGCGGAAGTCGCCGGGCGGGAGTACGGTGAGGATGCGTTGCTGGCTTTGATCCGGCGGGCCATGCCGTACCGGGACCTGGATGCCGAAAAATACGGCGCGGTGCTGGAAATGCTGGCGGAGGGCTACAGCACCCGCCGCGGACGGCGTTCCGCCTACCTGCACCGGGACCGCATCAACGCGCGCCTGCGCGCGCGTCGCGGGGCCCGCCTCACCGCCATGACCTGTGGCGGCACCATCCCCGAGCAGGCGGACTACGATGTCGTCCTGGAGCCCCAGGGACACCTGGTGGGCAGCCTCAACGAGGACTTTGCCATCGAGAGTCTGCCTGGTGACATCTTCCAGTTGGGCAACAGCTCCTGGCGCATCCTGCGCATCGAGGCCGGCAAGGTGCGGGTGGAAGATGCCCGGGGCCAGCCGCCCAACATGCCGTTCTGGGTCGGCGAGGCGCCGGGACGCAGCGATGAACTTTCACTGGCGGTGGCGCGTCTGCGGGATTTCGCCGGCGGGAAACTCGAATCGGATTCCGACCCCGCTGCGCTGGCTGGGGCGCTGGCCGGGGAGTATGTGCTGGAGACCTCCGCCGCGCGCCAGATCGCGGACTACCTGGCGGCCAGCCACGCCATGCTGGGCGTGCTTCCGGGCACCCGGCATATCGTATTCGAACGCTTTTTCGATGAAACCGGAGACATGCATTTTGTCGTGCACTCCCCACTGGGCAGCCGCGTCAATCGCGCCTGGGGCCTTGCCCTGCGCAAGCGCTTTTGTCGGCGTTTCAATTTCGAGCTGCAGGCGGCGGCCACCGAGGACGCGGTGGTGTTATCCCTGGGTCCTACCCACAGCTTTCCGCTGGACGAGCCGTCCCGTTACCTGAACCCGGATACCGTGCGCGAGGTGCTGGTGCAGGCGTTGCTGGCAGCTCCGTTGTTCACCGCCCGCTGGCGCTGGAATGCCACCAACGCGCTGGCCATCCGACGTTTTCGTAACGGGCGAAAGAATCCACCCCAGTTTCAGCGCATGGACGCCGAAGACCTGGTGGCGGTGGTGTTCCCGGACCAGATCGCCTGCGCGGAAAACCTCGCCGGCGACCGGGAGATTCCCGATCACCCGTTGGTGGAGCAGACCCTGTCGGACTGTCTGCACGTGGCCATGGATCTGGATGGTCTCCGGCGCCTGTTGGTGGATCTTCGCGACGGGGGCCGGATACTGGTTACCCGGGACCTTCCCGAGCCGTCACCCTTGTCCCAGGAAATTCTCAACGCGCGTCCCTACGCATTTCTGGATGACGCCCCGCTGGAGGAACGCCGCACCCAGGCGGTGGCCAGCCGGCGATTCCTGGATCCACGCACCGCGGCGGACCTGGGTCGGCTGGACCCGGCGGCAATCGCGGGGGTACGCGAAGAAGCCTGGCCCCAGGCGCGGGACGCGGATGAGGTGCACGAGGCGCTGGTGCTGGCTGGCTTTATCCGCGTTACGGAGGCGGACGCCCAGCCGGGCTGGCCAGCGTGGCTGGATTTCCTCGCCGCCGAGGGCCGTGCGACGCGCCTGGTCGAGCCATCCCTGTGGTGCGCTGCCGAGCGCCTTGCGCAACTGCAGGCGCTGTTCCCGCACGGTGATTTCCGGCCGCAGCTTTCCCTGCCGCAGTCGCTGCGCAGCAAGATTGCGGCGGACGCGGCGTTGGTGGAGATGGTGCGCAGCCGACTGGAGATCAGTGGTCCGGTGACCGCTGCGGCACTGGCCGGGCCCCTGGCGATGACCGCCGCACAGCTTCAACCGGCACTGGGCGCGCTGGAGTCGGAGGGTTTCGTATTGCGCGGATGTTTCAGTGCCAGCGAGGAAGAGTGGTGCGAGCGGCGGCTGCTCGCGCGAATTAACCGCTATACGCTCAAGCGTCTTCGGCGCGAAATCGAGCCGGTCAGCGCGGCAAATTACGTGCGATTCCTGCTGCGCTGGCAGGGCGTATCTCCGGAATCGGAACGCCGCCAGGGGCCGGAGGGCCTGATGGCGGCGCTCGGCCAGTTGGAAGGTTTCGATGCGCCGGCCGCGGCCTGGGAGGCGGAGATCCTGCCTGCCCGGGTGGACGGATACGACCCGGCCTGGCTGGACCAGTTGTGCCTGTCCGGGCGCGTGCTGTGGGCACGTTTTTCGCCCCCGTCCGGGGATGCGGGCGGACCGGTACGCGCCACGCCGATTGCCTTCTGCACCCGCGCCGTCGCGGGCGTCTGGCAACAGGTTCGCGGCGAAGGTCGCGGGGAACCCCGCGGCAGCAATGCCCGGCAACTGCATGCGTTGCTTGGCGAACGCGGCGCCTGCTTTTTCGAGGACCTGGTGTCTGCCAGTGGCCTGCTGCGCAGCCAGGTGGAAGAAGCACTCGGCGAACTGGTTGCCAGCGGGCTGGTGAATGCGGACGCCTTCGCCGGCCTGCGCGGGTTGCTGACGGGCCGGGGAGCCGGTGGAAGAGGCGGGCGCGGTCGCCGGCGCCGCGAGTTGAATCTGGGGGCCGCCGGCCGCTGGAGCCTGGTGGGAACCGCTGGCCAGGCGATGGAACCGGTCGAGCATGTGGCCCGCTGCCTGCTGAATCGCTACGGTGTGGTGTTTCGTCGGGCGGTGGAGCGCGAGGCGCGCGGCTTGCCGCCCTGGCGCGAACTTTTGTGGTGCCTGCGGCGGCTGGAAACCCGCGGCGAGATTCGCGGCGGGCGTTTCGTCGAAGGATTCAGTGGCGAGCAATTTGCGCTGCCCGAAGCCCTCGAGATGCTGCGCACGGTACGGCGCACCCCGGCCAGTGCGGAAATGGTTTCCCTGGCCGCCGCCGATCCCCTCAACCTGAGCGGCGGCGTATTGCCCGGAGAGCGCATCGCTCCGCGCCGGGACAACCGCCTGCTGCTGCGCGGCGGAGAAATTGTCGCCAGCCAGCGCGGCGAGGGCGTCGAGTTCGGAGCAGGCCTGGATGCGGAGGCCCGTTTCGAGGCCCGCCAGGCGCTGATGCGGCGCCGGATCCCGCCGCCGCTGCGTTCCTACCTGGGCCGCGCCTGAAGAAAGGCCAGCAGTTCCGAACGTACCGGGTTGCCGGGACCGGACAGATCCATCATCGCCAGATGGTCCCGTCCCGTTATTTCCCGCGTCCGGACCCGACCGCCAGCGGCCGCCAGGCGCTTCGAGAAATCCCGTCCCGCCGCCGCGAAGAACGGCAGATCGCGCCCTCCCCACAGCACCAGGAATGGCGGCCCGTCGCCGCGCACGTGGGTCACAGGCGAGGCGCTGCTGCGCTGTTCCGGGTCCCGCCCAAACACCGCGGAATAGAGTTTCGCGTGGGCGCGCGCATCGGCGCTGGTGCCACGGACGTCGTAGATTCCGCTCACGGAGATGACACCGGCGAGGCGATCGGCGTCCAGGCCGACGGACGCCAGCCAGCTGTGGTCCAGGGCGAGCAGGCTGACGATGTGGCTGCCCGCGGAATGACCCGCCAGGAACACGCGTTGTGGGTCGAATCCCAGTTCGCCGCTGTGCCCATGCAGCCAGGCCAGCGCATGGGCCACATCCCGGGGCTGGGCCGGGTACGGATGCTGTGGCGCCAGCCGATACCGCACCAGCGCCACCGCGATGCCCTGTCGCGACAGGGAGTTGGCCAGGCGTGCGCCGATCCCGTAGCGGGCATCGGATTCCACCCAGTAGCCACCGTGTACGAAAACCAGCAATGGTGGTGTGCCGGTCGGCGAGGTAGCAGGAAAAAAGCTGAGGCTGTGGCGTTCGGGGAACGGGCTGGCGGACAGGTAACGCCACACCTGGACCGCTGGTGCGGCCATTGCGGTCAGGGTCAGGGCGGCGACGCAAATGACAGCGATCCGCTGTGCCTTCCGGATCATGGGACGTTCATTCGGTTTTCGGAATTTGATCCATCTCAAGGATTTTGCAACACCGGATGGGCAAAGTGGGCACCAGATTTGAGGAGACTGCACTGCACACAGGCTCCGAAATGTTCCTAGAGGTGCTCCATCTTATCCGGGTCGGTTTCCAACCGGCCCCTTTTTTGTTCCGCTCCGGGGTGAAATTGATCCGGATCAAGGATTTTGGACGCATCGCCAAGCATAGTGACCCCCGTAGAGCAGATATCCCCCCGGTTCTGATCTACGTATTTTCTGATCTCCTTTCTCCGCTAAGACGGCGGGACCTTCGGTCCCGCCGTTTTTCTAGTTCAGTACCACCAGGCCGCCGGCGCCACCGGCTTCCGTTCCCAGGCAGGCGACCACCTGGCGATCCTCCAGCACGCTGATCCCGTAGGCCACGCCACAGGCCGCGGGTAAGGTGATGCGTCGGATCGTGGTTCCGTTTCGGACATCAATGACCGCCACCACCGGTGGCGCACGCCACAGGCCCACCAGCCACTGGTTGTCGTTCAAGGCGGCAATGCCGGTCAGCTTTTCGTCGAATCGTGCCACGACGCGGGCTTCACCACTGGCAAAGTCCTTGATGTGCAGCAGCGTGCCGCCGCTACCGGGGTTGAGTCCCGGACGTTGCTCAAAGGAATTGGCGAGCCACAGGCCGTCATCACGGCACACCAACTGGCGCCCGTATGCGACCTGACGCTGGTGGTCGGCGAATACCTGCCAGTCACGTCCGGCAAGATTCCGGAAACGCACCAGCCGCGAGTTGAGCGAGTCCGCGACATATATCCAGCCATTCGCGTCCACGCACAAGCCATGCGGTGCAGTGAGGCGCGAATTCACCGGGCCGGAAAAAACGGTGGCCGCCGCGCCGTTCAGATCCGGAAGCGCCACGATGCTGCTGCCCCAGCCGTTGCTAACCAGCAGGCCATCGCGTGGATGCACCGCGAGAAAATGGGGTGCCGCGAAGGGCTTGCCCGGTGGTACAAGTCGTTGCACGTCCGTGATGCGCAGGTCGCGAAAGAGCGCCAGGTGGTTGTCCAGTTCCGCCGCAACCAAACGGCCCGCGAACCGTACCACGTGCGCCGGGTGTTCCAGTCCGGTTCGAAGTTCGGGCGGGTCCCCTGCCGCGGTCCCGGCAAGACACAGCAACAGTATTGCCAGGCGTCGGTCAGCTAAGATTGAAGGCAAGCGTGATGCGCGGCGTCTTGCCGGTATACGGGTGAACGAAATGCACCATCTGGCTGGGAAACATGACAGTGGTCCCCGGGCGCGCATCCGGGTTGATTTCCTTGGTCATGCAGTCGTCCTGGCCGGGACAACAGGCGGCGATGCGAGGGTCGGCGAAGGCGAGCCGGCCGCTCAGCGGCCGGTCGGGGTCCGGGTCTCCCAGGGAAAGGAAATAAACCGAGCTGCCGATGCTGTAGGTGTGTGAGTGCGGAGTGAGGTAGTCACCGTAGCGGCTGATATTAGCCCAGCACAGATCCATCACGGGCTCGGGTTTGCCGGTGAGCATGGAAAACAAGGCGCGCACCCGCTCACACACCAGCGTCGCCTCGGGAATATTCCAACGATCAATGTCCTTGATCTTGCTGCCGCCGATGATCATCTGGTGGGTATATTCGGGATCCTTTTCGAGTTCGAAAGCCCGTGCCGCCAGCGCATCGTGGTACAGCGCGAAATCCGTGAAATGGGTCTCCAGCATGCGCGGCCGGTCGCTCAGCGCGAACAGTTCCTGGTCCGCCGGCCACACCGGCACCGCCTCGCCGTCAATCTCGACGCTGGCTTCCTGCCATTTTTTCAGGAGTTGCTCAGGGTTCATGGCGGGCGCAGTTTAGCATGCCCCCAGCGGGGACTTCGCAACGGCGCGGACAGAACAGCGGGTCGGGGTATACTGCGCTGATGCGCAAGAAACCCGTCGCCGAGCGCGGCACCCTGCACGTGCTGAGCATCGAGTCCGCAGCCCTGAAGGGCAATCCCCCGGGGGATCCCCACGTTCGCGAGCTCCACGTGTATGCGCCACCTGGCTACGACGAGAGCCGGCGATACCCGCTGTTCATGGATGTAGTGGGATATACAGGATCCGGTCAGGCCCACAGCAACTGGAAACCGTTTGGACTGAACCTTCCCGAGCGGCTGGACGTGCTTACCGAGCGCGGCGAACTGGGAGATGGCGTGATCGCCGTGATGCCGGACTGTTTCACGGCCTACGGCGGCAACCAGTACATCAATTCCGGCGCCACCGGCCGCTACATGGATTACCTGCTGGACGAGGTGGTGCCCCTGGTGGAATCACGTTTCAGTTGTCATGGCGATCGGGAGCATCGCGCCATCTTCGGTAAGTCCTCCGGAGGGTACGGGGCCATGGTGCACGGACTGCTGCGCCCGGATTTCTGGGGCGGAATCGCTTGCCACTCCGGCGACGCCTATTTTGAGTACGCCTACCTGGCGGATATGCCGGACTTGCTGGACGTGCTTTCCCGCCACGAAGAGTCGGTGGAAAAATTTCTGACCTATGCCTGGAAGCACGAAAAGCTGTCGCGTTCCGAGGGCATGGCGCTGATGATGATTGGCATGGCGGCCCATTACGATCCGGATCCGAATGAACCGGTGGGATTCCAGTTGCCGGTGGACCTGCACACCGGCGAAATCCGCTGGGACCGGTGGGAGCGCTGGCTGGAACACGACCCGGTTCGCCTGATTGACTCCCACGCGGACAACCTGCGGCAATTGCGCGGGATATACATAGATTGTGGTACCCAGGACCAGTTCAAGCTGTTGTGGGGCGCTCGCCAGATGCATCGCAAGCTGAACGACCTGGACATCCGTCACGAGTACCAGGAATTCGACGACAACCACTCCGATATCGACTACCGCATGAACAAGAGCCTGCCGTTTCTGTACCGCTCGATGGCCTGAGGTCTGTTGCCCCGGTTGGAGGCGTAGTGTTGAAGAAGTTCCTGGTCGGGCTGGCTGTAGTGGTGGTGCTGTTCTTCGGTATCGGCTACCTGCTGCCCAGCGACTACCGCGCCGAACGCAGCCTGGTAATCGATGCGCCGGCGGAAAAAATCTTCCCCCTGCTAAACGATCTCAGCCAGTGGCATCGCTGGGCGGTGTGGTTTGCCCGCGATCCTGGGCTGGAGATCAATCGCAGCGATCCGCCCCGGGGCGTCGGCGCGTTCCAGAAATGGAACGGGGAACAAGGCCGCGGCGAGCTGACCATAACCGAGAGCGAGAACAACCGACGGCTGGTGTACTCGCTATTTTTTCCCGAGTTCGGCGCCCGCACCACGGGTAGCTTCCAGTTGATCCCCGGAAACGAGGGAACGCGGGTGGTATGGGCCAATGAGGGCAACGCCGGCGACCTGGTGATTTCCGGCTATTTTGCGTTGTTCATGGACTCCATGATGGGCCCGGATTTGCTGGGCGGATTACGGAACCTGAAAAGAACCGTGGAAGCGGAAGGCTAGGGGAGTACGTGCTCGCTGCGGGTTGGCGACCGGCCGCTACCGCCAGCCCGCCGGCCCTAGCTGTGGCAATCCCGCGCGAGCGCCTGCAGGCATCGCTGAATCCGTCGTTCCGACGAATTCAGCGATGCCCGGCAGGTGTCCCGTAGCGCGGCCCGCCAGTCCCCCGGTTCCGGCTGGGAACCGTCTGGCTGGCAGCGCAACAGGCAGGCGGTCTGGTCCGGCGCCGAATCCACCGCTCGGCTAATTGACACGTTGGGCGGAGAAGTTGCCGTTTTCCTTGGTGCCGTCGCCGCACACGTAGTACGCAACACCGGAAAAATTCTGACCGGTCTTCTTTCCGAGAAAGAAGTACTTGCAGCTGGCGGCGTCCGCGCCGAATGCCGGATGCACCGCGAAGTCGATGTCCGCCGATTCCAGTTCGGCCATGATGCCGTTCTGCCCGGCGCCATCCACCATGCGCATGACCTGGATCAGGCGAACATCTTCGAACAGTTCTATGGCCTTCCACTGGAATTCGAATCCCAGGGCCGGGTTGTTGAAAAAAGTGGCATTGCCAACCCAGGTCTTGGTCGATGGCGAGTCTTCGCCGGGACCGTGATGCCCTTTTCCGTCCCCCACCTCGGGGCCTTCCAGTTCGAACGCGGAAATATTGGCCTTCGCGCGTTGCTGGATGGCGTCCGAAAGCAGGTCCCCGATCCCGGAGGCCTGGCTGGCGGGTACCGCGAAAAGCAGCAACGGCAGAATCCAGAAAATTCTCTTCATGTCTTTCTCCATTCGTAGCCAGCCCGGCCTCTCATCCGGTTACAGAACGCACAGTAAGGGGCGGAGAATCCAGATGAAAGATGTCTCCGGACGATCGGCGGGAATTTCCGCACCAGCGAGCCACCACCCGACAGGTGGTCAGTCCGTGTGCGACGAGCGGCTGGTGAGAAGGCTGACGAAAATGACCGCGCAAAAGGCCAGCAGCATGGCGGGCGCGAGCTCGTAAATCACGTCGTGCAGGGTTTCCCGCCAGACAATGGCGGTGATGAAACCGGTCAGCATGCCGGCCAGCACGCCCGGGCCCGTCGTGCGTGGCCACAGCAACAACAGGATCAGTGCCGGACCGAAGCCCGCCCCCAGGCCCGCCCAGGCGTAGAGGACGAAGTCAAAGACTGCGCGCACCTCGCCCGCCGCGATCAGCGCGGCGCCCAGCCCGATGGTCAGCACCGCAAGCCGGTTGATGCGTTGCTGCAACCGGTCGTCGACCTGGCGGCCGAGCAGGCGTGCGTAAATGTCATGGCTGAACGCCGAGGCGCTGACCAGCAGTTGCGAGTCGGCGGTAGAGCAGATGGCGGCCAGGATCGCCGCGATCATCATGCCTGCCAGTGCACCGGGCAGGAACTCGGCAGCGGCAATGGGTAACGCCTGCTCCGGGTCGGCAAGTTCCCCGTAAAAGGCCCGTGCGGCGATTCCCAGCAGTACCGCCCCGGCGAACAGCACCAGCACCCACAGGCTGGAGATTACCGTGCCACGCCGGATGGCCGTGTGGTCGCGGGTGGCCATGAAGCGCACCAGGATGTGTGGCTGTCCGGGGTACCCGAGCGGAATGCCGAACCAGGTGGCGAAGAAACCCACCAGGGCCAGCCCGGACCTGCCCGCAAAACCGTCGGTCAGCCTGGCATCGCCCAGGGCCTCGAGGCGCGCGAAGGTCTCGGTCACGCCACCCATGTGGCTGATCATCGCCCAGGGGAGTATCACCACCGCCAGTACCATGAAAATCGCCTGCACCACGTCGGTCCAGGCCACCGCCCGGAAACCCCCGGTAATGGTGTAGGCGAGCACGATGCCGGCTCCGGCCAGCACCCCGGACAGGTAGGGCCACTCGAAGGTCGCATGAAAAGTCTTGCCTGCTGCGTTGAGCTGGGCGGCGACATAGGCGGTTAGCATCGTGGCGATGATCAGCACCGCCACGATCCGGATCCAGCGACCAACACGGGTGCCGGCGAATGGCGCCACCAGCACGTCGGGCAGCGTGACCGCTCCATGCTTCTGAGCAAAGTGGCGCAGGCGTTCGCCGATTAGCAGCCAGTTGAACAGGAACGCCGCTACCGTTCCCGGGATGATCCACAGGGCGCCCAGCCCGGTGGTGAACGCGGTACCCACCAGCCCCAGCGTTACCCAGCCGCTTTCCGCGGAAGCCGACGACGACAGCGCCGCGACCCATGCGCCGAGACCACGACCGGCCAGGAAAAAGTCTTCGGATGTCCGTCGTGCATACCGCGCGCTGTAGATGCCCAGGGCGAGGATGCCCAGCGTATACACGAAAAAACTGACGGCGATGAGATCCATCGCCGCGTAGCCTAAAACAGGAGCGGTGGCTTGGCTACCGCGGCCGGGCTTCGCTCAGATTGCCATCCCGTTCATTTCCAGCGCCGGCGGAACCGGCCCACCGGTCACCCAGTCCAGCAACTCCACGGTGTGCACCACCGGCAACGCGCTGCCGGAAGCAATCTGGACCATGCAGCCGATGTTGCCGGCCGCGATGAGTTGCGGAGCGCCCTGTTGTAACGCCTGCACCTTTCGATCGCGGAGCTGACGGGATATTTGCGGTTGCAGCAGGCTATAGGTACCGGCGGAGCCACAACAGGTGTGCGCATCCCGGGATTCGATAATCCGGAAGCCGGCTGCCTTAAGCAGCTTCTTTGGCAGGAACCGGATGCGTTGCCCGTATTGCAGCGAGCAGGTTGCGTGGTAGGCAAGCTTCAGGCCCGGCTGGATCTGGTAGTCCAGATCCAGTTCCGACAATACTTCGGAGATATCCCGGGCCAGGCCGGAAATCGTCGCGGCATCCTCCGCCAGTGCGTGGTTACGAAACATGTGACCATAATCCTTGACCACGGTGCCGCAGCCGCTGGCGTTGACCACCACCGCGTCCAGCCCGGCGCCGTTAACTTCCTTCATCCAGGCCTGGATGTTCGCGCCGGCCGCGGCGAGGCTGTCCGTGGTCCGGCCCATGTGGTGGGTCAACGCGCCGCAGCACCCGGCCCCCTGCGCGACCACCACCTCACAGCCATGCCGTTGCAGGATACGAATGGTTGCGTCGTTGATGCCGGTGTTCAACGCCCGCTGGGCACAGCCGGTCAGCAGCGCGACCCGCTTCCGGTGTTCGCCGGCGGCCGGGAATACCTGAGGAAGGTCATTGCGGCTCGCCGGTGGCAGCCGGGCCGGGGCCAGGTCGAGCATGCCACGCCAGCGGTTGGGCAGGACCGATGCCAATGGCCGCATCATCCGCGCGCCGCGCAGTACCAGCCGGAACCGCCGCGGGTACGGCAGTACGCGGGCCAGCATCCATCGCAGCAACCGGTCGCCCAACGGGCGCCGGTACTGGTCCTCGATGTGGCGGCGGGCGTGGTCCGCAAGGTGCATGTAGTTGACACTGGACGGGCAGGCCGACATGCAGGCCAGGCAATGCAGGCAGCGGTCAATGTGCCTGACCGTGTCGTCATCCGGACTGCCTTCGTGTTCCAGCATCTCCCGGATTAACCGTACCCGCCCCTTGGGGCTGTCCAGTTCATCGGCGAGCAACTGGTGGGTGGGACAGATTTCGATGCAGTAACCGCACTGGATGCAGGCGTTGATTTCCACCGCGGAGTCGGCGTACCCGGGCCGGCTCAGTTGTTCGGGAGTGAAACGGATTTGCATTGCGGAATCGAAACAGGCCGAAAACGGCGCGTCAAGCGATACGGTTAGCGGATTCTGCTGGTTGTCATTCTGGAGCTAACAAAGGATCGCTGGACCCTCGCCACGTTTGGACCCGGGGTGTGCGCCTCATTTCCTTCGCCACTTCGGTGCAGGCCCTACAATTCCATAGACCGCAGCACCATCATTTTCTCGATCTGCATGTCCTCGAAGGTATAGCGGATGCCGCCTACGCCGTAGCCGGAATGCCGCAGTCCTGCGAAAGGCATCCAGTCGACACGGAAGGCGGTGTGGTCGTTGATCATAACCGCCGAGGCATTCAGCCTTCGGTAACAACGCATGGCAGTATCGATATCGCGGGTGAAGACCGCTGATTGGAAAGCAAAGGGCAGTCCGTTCGCGCGGGCGAGGGCCTCGTCCAGGTCCGAATAGGGATAGACGCAGACAACGGGTCCGAAGATTTCGCGGGTGCTCACCTGGGCGTCTGCCGGTGGATCGTAGAGAATGGTGCAGGCGTAGGTGGTCTCGCCAGTAGCCTTGCCACCGCTTAGCAACCGGGCGCCGCCCGTCACCGCCTCGTCCACCCACTGGCCCACGCGCTCTACCTCCCGTGGCCGGATGAGTGGACCGACATCCGTATCCTCGTGGGTCGGATCGCCGATCCGCATCTTGTCCGCCAGGCCGGCCAGGCGCTCGGCGAGTTGCATGGCGATGGATTCGTGGGCGAAAACCCGCTGCACCGAAACGCACACCTGACCAGCGTGATATAGGCCGGCTTTGGCAAGCAGCGGTGCGCAGTCATCCAGGTCCGCGTCCGGAGCGACGATTACCGGTGCCGCACCACCGTGTTCCAGCGCGCAGCGGGCGCCAGCGGCCAGTCTCGAGCGCAGCATCCAGCCCACCGCGGCACTGCCGATGAAGCTCAGGAAACCGACACGTTCGTCCGCCGCCAGCTGCCCGGCCACGTCATTGTCCGTGGTGTTGATAGCCTGCGCATAACCATCCGGCAGGCCGGCCTCGCGTAACAGGTTGACAAACGCGAAGCAGGAAAGCGGGGTGTCCGTTGCAGGCTTGACGATCGCAGGACAACCGGCCGCGATCGCCGGAACTATCTGGTGAACGATCAGGTTGAGAGGATGGTTGAAGGCGCTCAACGCCACTACCACCCCGATGGGTTCGCGCCGGGTCATGGCCAGTCGGTTGGCCGAGGCGGCGTTGAAATTCATGGGAATTTCGGCACCGGCGTTTTCGCGCAACAGTTCCGCGCAGTTCTTGACGCCGTCGATCGCACGCGCGACCTCGACACGGGAGTCTGTCAACGGTTTGCCACCTTCGCGAGCCGCACCCAGGGCGAGATCTTCGAAACGCGCTTCCATGAGCTGTGCGGTCTGTTCCAGGATTTCGCGGCGGCGCGCCGGCGCCAGCCAGCGATCCCGGTCGCTGAATATATCGTGCGCGGTGGCCAGTACCCGTTCCACGCCGATACGATCCACCGTTTCTACAGTGGCGATCGGTTGCTGGTCGAAAGGCGCGGTGACAGTCTTTTGCCCTGCGGCGGTGACACCCGCCGCGATCAGTTCCACGTGGGGATTTTTCATAGTGCGTCCATTCAGATCGGGCAAACCAGTTTGCCCAGTCTTTCGGTAAGCTTCATGTTCTCCGAGTAGTCGACCGGCACGTCGATGACAACGACCGTGTCGTCCGCGATGGCCTGTTTCAGCACCGGTACCAGCTCGCGGGTATTTTCGATGCGATAGCCCCGCGCACCAAAACTCTCCGCGTACTTTACGAAATCCGGGTTTTTGAAATCGATATGACTTTCCCGGCCAAAGCGACGCAGCTGGTGCCACTTGATGAGTCCGTATCCGCTGTCGTTCCACACCAATATGACGATCGGTGTGCCCACTCGCAGCGCGGTCTCGATTTCCTGGGAATTCATCAGGAATCCGGCATCACCGGTTACCGCGACGACCGTTTTTTCCGGGAAGGCGAGCTTGGCCGCCACAGCGCCAGGGACCGCGATCCCCATGGAAGCGAAACCATTGGAAATAATGCAGGTATTCGGTCGTTCGGTCTGGTACATGCGCGCCATCCACATCTTGTGAGCGCCCACGTCGGAAATGGCGATGTCCTCCGGGCGGAGAACCTGGCGCAGGTCCCAGACGATTTTTTGTGGCTTTAGCGGAAACGCTTCGTCGCGGGCGTGCTCGGACAATTCCGCCACGATGGTCTCCCGCAGGGCCGTGGACGGCGGCGCCGACCGCGGGCGGGCCGCACGCGCAATGGCGTCCAGGGCGGCAGTGATGTCGCCGATGACACCGGAAGCGACGATGTAGTGTTCGTCCACCTCCGCGGAGCTCATGTCCACGTGGATGATTTTCTTGTCTTTTGCCGGGTGCCACAGCGCCGGTGGATACTCCACCATGTCGTAGCCGACGCAGATCACCACGTCAGCACGATCGAAACCGCAGGCGACGTAGTCGTGGGCCTGCAGCCCGACGGTCCCCAGGGATAGCGGATGGGAAAACGGAATGCTTCCCTTGGCCATGAAGGTGGTGGCCACGGGAATATTCAGCGTTTCGGCGAAGTGCACCAGCATGTCGCTGGCCCCACCGCGAACCACACCGTTGCCGGCCATTACCACGGGGAACGACGCCTCCGAGATCAGTTCTGCCGCCTGGGCAATCTTCTCGCCCGGCGGCACGGGTGGTTTGGATGACTGCACCCGCAGGGGTGGGTGATCCGCGCCGACCTCGGAGGCCGCAATGTTTTCCGGGAAGTCGATAAAGCTACCACCGGGCTTTTCCGCCTGTGCGGACTTGAAGGCCTTGCGTACGATTTCCGGCACGATTTCCGGTTCCCGGATCTGGGTGGCGTACTTGGAAATCGGTTCAAAAAGATTTACCAGGTCCAGGATCTGGTGGCTTTCTTTGTGCATGCGAGTCGTTGCACCCTGGCCCGCTATTCCCACGATCGGCGCACGGTCCATGTTGGCATCGGCAAAACCGGTGATCAGGTTGGTTGCGCCAGGACCGAGGGTTGCCAGGCACACGCCGGCCCGGCCCGTCAGGCGGCCATACAGGTCCGCCATGAACGCCGCGCCCTGCTCGTGGCGCGTGGTAATGAAGCGGATGCGGCTGCCGAGTAGCGCGTCCATTACATCGAGGTTTTCCTCGCCCGGGATGCCGAAGATGTATTCGACGCCCTCGTTCTCCAGGCATTGCACGAAAAGTTCAGCAGCCTTCATTGCGTTTCGTCATGGTTGTTGGACATGGGTTGGAGCCCGAACCCGGCCAGGGGTTCCCTCAGTCGGGTCTGTCGCGCAGGCGGTAATGCACCTGCTTGGTCAGTTCCAGCAAGCGGATGTCGAATACGAGTTGCCGGCCCGCCAGCGGATGGTTGGCATCCAGGGTTACGCTACCGTCGTTTACCGCAAGGATACTGGCGGTCAACGCCTGTTCATCCTCGGATTCCACCCGCACCCGTTGTCCGGTTTGCAGATCCGTCAGACCGCGCAGCCGATCGCGGTTAACCTCCACCACCTTGTCGGGCTGGCGCTCGCCAAAGGCCAGTTTCGGAGAGACGCGTGCCTGCCGGGACTGGCCGACGCGCATGCCGATGACGGCCCGCTCAACACCCTTGAGCACGCGGTCGTCACCCAGGCGAAAACGGGCTGGAGCACTCCCGCGGTTATCATCCACCACGGAACCGTCTTCGAGTCGGGTCACGTACTCAATCAACACCTCGTCTCCCATGGCGGCGATGGGTGGCGGCAGCGCCGGCGGTTTCGAGCGGGTGCTGGCGGACAACCAGCCGACGCCAGCACCAATGGCAAGGCCGGCAACCAGCATGCTGACCATCGTAACGGCCCGGTGTCGCGGGGGCGATGCCATTACGGGAGTTTTCCCATTCTTTTCGGCCGGGCGTACCAGTTCCGGTGGAAGTTGGACAGCAGCGCCGCAGGCGCTACAAGGTGCGGCAGTGACCCCGGGCGGCACATTGTCCGGCGCCAGGTTGTATTGCTTTCCGCATTGGGTACAGGCGACCAGCATCCGTACAGTTTAGCAGCAGCGTGGTGTTCGTTGGATGACTTTCCAATCCGGTAGACTACCCGGACCAGGAGGGATCGGTGAACCAAGCGGTGTTCTATCTGGCCCAGGCCAACATTGCACGCATGCGCTCCGCACTTGACAGCACGCTCATGGAGGGTTTTGTTTCCCGCCTCGAGGCGGTCAACGCGGCAGCCGAGAACTCGCCGGGGTTCGTCTGGCGCCTGCAGACGGAGCAAGGAGACGCTACCGCCATTCGGGTTTTTGACGATGAGCGCATCCTGTTCAACCTGTCCGTGTGGCAGGATCTGGAATCGCTGCGGCGCTACGTCTACCAGGGAACGCACCTGGAACCGCTCAAGCTGCGCGACCAGTGGTTCGAGAAGATGAAGCGCCCTCACCAGGTTTTATGGTGGGTTCCCGCCGGGCACAGGCCAGACACCGGCGAGGCCCGGGAACGCCTGGATCGGCTGGCTGAAAAGGGCCCGACAGCGGACGCCTTTGACTTCGGCCACCCGTTTCCCTCAACCTCAAGCGCAACTCCGGTTCGTGCCGGTGTGTAAATGCAGGCCATCGGCCTGTACCGGGAGGGATTCATGAAGATCCGGCTGGCATTGATGGCCGCGACCGTGCTGGGCCTGGCCGCCTGCTCCGAGACACCGCCGCCCGCCACCCCGTCGGGACCCGCGCCTGAGCCAGAATCGGCTCAACCGTCCGCGGAGCCGGTGCCGGCGGAATCCGACCTCCTTGCCCTGCTGGTCGAGGAGTATTTCGAAATCCAGTTGCAGCGTGCCCCGGTGCTGGCCACCAGTATCGGTGATGATCGCTACAACGACCTGTGGCCGAATGACCTGACGGACGAGTGGCGGGCCGAGACCCGCGCGATCGAAGAGCGTTTCCTGGCATCCGTGGAGCAGATCGACCGGGAGCAGCTCACGGGGCAGGACCTGCTCACCTGGGAAGTTTTTCGGCGCGCCCGCGCTATGGTCATCGAGGGTCTGCAGTTTCCGGACCACCTGCTGCCGGTGAGCCAGTTCTTTTCGCCACCCAATTTTTTCGCGCAAATGGGTTCCGGAGTCAGCATTCAGCCGTTCGAAGATGCAAAGGATTACGAGAATTTTCTGGCACGTGTGGACGGGTTCGTGGCCTGGATGGATCAGGCCATTGCCAACATGCGCCAGGGAGTAGAACAAGGAATCGTCCAGCCCCGTGTGTTGATCGAGAAGGCAATACCGCAACTGGCCGCCCATCTCGTCGATGATGTGGAAAAAAGCATCTTCTTCGGTCCGCTGCGAAACTTTCCGGAAGACCTTCCCGCGACGGACCGGCAACGACTGGAAGCAGCTTTTCGCACCGCAATCCGTGAAAAGATCGTGCCCGCCTATCGCAGGATGCGGGATTTTCTGCGCGACGAGTATTTGGAAAAGACCCGCGACAGCGTTGGCCTGTACGCACTGCCGAATGGCGCGGCCTGGTACGCGTATCTGGCTCGTTTGCAGACTACGACGGACGTAGCGCCGGCGGAGATCCACGAGATCGGTCTGCGGGAAGTCGCTCGGATTCAGGGCGAAATCCGCGAGGTCATGAAGCAAGTGGGTTTCGCTGGCAATCTGAAGGCGTTCTTCAAGTTCATGAACGAGGACCCGCAGTTCCTCTTCTCCGACAAGGAGCAGCTGTTGCAGGGCTACCGGGATCGAAAGGCGGTGGTTAGCGAAGCCTCGAAAAAGTTGTTCTCGCTGCTGCCGAAGGCCGACTTCGAAGTAAGGCCGATCGAGGAATTTCGTGAGCAATCGGCCGCCGGCGCCCAGTACCAGCGGCCCTCCGCAGACGGTTCCCGTGCTGGCGTTTTCTACGTGAATACCTACGATCTGAAGTCCCGTCCGAGTTGGGCGATGGATTCGCTGTTCGCACATGAGGCAATTCCGGGCCATCATTTCCAGATTGCTTTGCAGCAGGAGATCGAGGACCTGCCGCGCTTCCGTCGCTTCGGCGGGCAGGGTGCTTACATCGAGGGCTGGGCCCTGTACGCGGAAAGCCTGGGAAAGGAAGTTGGCTTGTATGCCGATCCCTACCAGTATTTCGGCGGTCTCAACGCGGAGTTGTTTCGCGCGGTTCGGTTGGTGGTAGACACCGGTCTGCACCTGAAGGGTTGGACCCGCCAGCAGGTGCTGGACTACATGGCGGATAATCTCGCAGTCCACGAGGTGAAGCGAATATCCGAGGCCGAGCGATACATGGCGATTCCCGGCCAGGCCCTGTCCTACAAGATGGGCCAGTTGAAAATCGCCGAACTGCGCAGGCGCGCGGAAGAAAAACTCGGCGAGCGCTTCGATATCAAGGTCTTTCACGCCCAGGTGCTGGGGGATGGCTCCCTGCCGCTGTCGGTTCTGGAGTCAAAGATCGACCGCTGGCTGGCGGACGCGGCGTGATACGAAGAAGTTTTTTGTGCCTGGTCGCCGGGGCGTTCCTTTCCGCTTGTTCCGGGGCGACGCCGGTATCCGCCGGTGCAAGCGGCGAACCGCTACGCTTCATCGTTATCGGTGATATGGGCACCGGTGGTGCGGGACAAAAGGCGGTGGCGGAGCAGGCTGCGGTGTGGGCCCATCGTAACAGAGCCGATTTTTTACTCAGCCTGGGAGACAATTTCTACTCTTCCGGTGTCGAGGGCGTGGACGACCCTTTGTGGCAGCGCAACTGGGAACAGATTTATGCTGCGCCGGAACTGGCGATTCCCTACTACGCTTCGCTGGGTAACCACGACCATCGCGGTAACGTGCAGGCCCAGGTGGATTACTCTGGCGTGAATCCGCGTTGGCGTATGCCGGCGCGCTACTACGACTTCGAGCGTGAATTGCCCGGCGGCGCCCGGGTGCACTTCATCGTCCTGGATACCACGCCATTGCACCGGCAGCAGAGCGAATCGGCGAAGCAACTTGCGTGGCTGGAAACAACACTGGCGAAGCCGGCGGACTGGCGAATTGTCGCCGGCCATCACCCGGTGTACAGCCACGGACCGCACAACAGCGATCCGGCGCTGATCGCGCAACTAGTGCCGTTGTTCGAGCGCCACGGTGTGGATATCTATTTCGCCGGACACGATCACGTGCTGGAACTGGTGGGACCGGCAGCCGGTGTGCACTACGTCGTCAGCGGCGGTGGTGCCGGGCCGGAGAAGGCCTACCCGCTAACGCCTGGGGACGATATGCGCTTCGGATTCACCGGCGGCGGATTCGTTGGCGTCGTGCTGGATACCCGCGAACTGGCGTTGGAATTTTTCGATGCATCCGGCGTGCAACGTAAGCAATTCGTAATTCGGCGCTAGTCCGTATCCAGGGCGCCCAACCAGGCGGCGCCGCGCACGCCGCTGGAGTCCCCGTAGCGAGGCGGCACCAGCCGCGTGTCCACCCGGTCGGAAAAGATGTAACGGCCCCACAGCCGCGGCAGGCTGTCATACAGGCGTACGATATTGCCCATGCCACCACCCAGCACTACGGTGTCCGGGTCGAGCAGGTTGATGACGTGGGCCAGGGAGCGGGCCAGCCGGTCCTCGTAGCGCGTCAGGCTCTCCTCCGCCGCGGCATCACCATTCGCGGCGGCCTCCGCGATCGCGGGTGGTTCCATGGTCGTGCCGCTGCGGGACTGGTGATCGGCGCGCAGTCCCGGACCGGAAACCCAGGTTTCGATGCAACCGTGCTTGCCGCAGTAGCATGCGGCGCCCGGTAATTCCCCGGTTCCGGGCCAGGGCAGGGGGTTGTGCCCCCACTCGCCGGCGATCGCGTTGGCGCCGGTGAGCACCCGACCATGGACCGCGATGCCGGCGCCGGTCCCGGTGCCGATGATGACCCCGAACACCACCGCATCACCGGCGGCGGCGCCATCCGTTGCCTCGGAAAGTACGAAACAATTCGCGTCATTGCTCATGGTCACGGGCCGCCCGAGGCGTGCGCGCAGGTCCCGAAGCAGCGGCTGGCCGTTGAGACAGACGGAGTTGGAATTCTTCAGGCGACCGTCCACGGCGGACGGAGCCCCGGGAGTGCCGATGCCAATGCTGCCGCGCTGCCCCAGTTCGCCTTCCGCTTCCGCCACCAGCGTAGCGAGCATGTCCAGCACACCGGCATAGCTCCCGGGTGTGGCTACCCGGCGACGCAGGCACTCGCTGCCGTCGGCATTCAGCGCGATGATTTCGGTCTTGGTCCCGCCGAGGTCTATGCCGAGGCGCAGCATGGGTTAGTCGGCGGGCGCGCCACGCCGCACCAGGACCATGCCGAATTCCACGAGGCCATTGGGGTGCGGGATTTTCAGGGGCTGGTCGCCGGGCCATATCCAGCGGTTGTCCGGGAACAGTTCGCGCATGACCGTAAGGTCGCAATGATACGGCGGGCCGCCAGGTTGTCCGGTTTGCATGAACGAGGCCAGCAGCCGCCCGGCGGGGCGCAGCCATTGCCACAGGCTCTGGGCATAGGCGGGCCAGTCGGGCGGGTCCAGGGCGCACAGGCAGGTCTGCTCGTAGATCACCTCAAAAGGCGTGTCCGGGTTCCAGTCCAGCAGGTCCGCCTGCACCACGCTGGCCTTCAGGTCGCGGGATGCCAGCAGCTGACTGAGGCGCTGCACGGCGGTCGGCGCCACGTCCACCGCGGTGACGTCGAATCCCCGTTCCGCGAGGTGGGCCACCTCGTAGCCGCTGCCGGCGCCGGGCACCAGCAGCCGGCAAGGGTAGGCGAGGCGGGTTTGCAGCCAGTGTTCCAGGGCCGGACTGACGGCGCCCCGGTCCCACCGCATCCGGCCCTCCTGGTAGCGGTTCTCCCAGGCCGTTCGGCGTTGCTCTGTGGCGGAATCGCTCATGCGGGGCTCCGTTGAAACTGGTGCCGGGGGGGAGAGTCGAACTCCCACGGGTTACCCCACAGGCACCTAAAGCCTGCGTGTCTACCAGTTCCACCACCCCGGCGGGCCCGCTATTGTACCCGCGCGGTGGTCGCGGGAAAGCATTCGGTCGGAACTGCCGGTCGATACGGCATTCGGATCTGCCCGGTGATCTGCCCGGTCAGGCGGCCACAGGAATGGTCCATGCTGTCGGCCGAAAATCCGGTCCGGGGACTGTAACTGCAGGCCAGGAAGTTTCCCGCCTGTGGCGGCAGCCGGTGAGCGCCGGGAAAATGGAATTGACCAAACTGTCTGAAGGCCAGACCGACGAATTTGGCTGGCACGGCAGCAACTACGCGGAATCAGGGAAGACTTGTATGATCCGTCGACACGGCCTTCCGGCCATTTTATTGAACTCCAGGCGCCGCACGTGGTCTTTTCCCGTGGACGAGGTAAAATGGCCCGCGATGAAAGCTTCCCGATATCTCTGGTTGCGCCTGTTGCTTGTCGGCACTTTGGCCGCTGGTCCATGGCAGGTCGTGATGAGCGCGGCTGCAACGCCCGCGCAGCCGACCGCCGCTTGTCACGATTTGGAGTCCGCGGAAACGTCGGGTGATCGCCATTCCTGTTGTGAGACGGGTTCGCATCACTGCGCCGGCGGCTATCTTTGCCAGGCGGGTACCGCTGTTTTTTCTCCGCATTCCGATTGGGCGCTGGTGGTGTCGGATACTGGCCGCTACGACGAGCTAGGCACCGTCGCTGCGGACGCTCCGGATCGCGCTCCTTTGGTACCCCCGCCTACCGCCTGATTCTCTCCCGGGCCGCGAATTGCGCGGCTTCGTTTTCCCACTTCCGTAGTGAATGGCTTTCGGCTTTCCGAAAGCAGGTCTTCGAATGGAGAGAAGTATCTATGAGTAACCGAATCCAGCTTCCATCTACCTGGGATTTCAATCCAGGCCGGCGGCGCTTTGTTCGCGGCGTGGCCGCCGGCAGCGCGATGCTTGGCCTGGGCCTGCAGTCCGCCGTGGGCAGTCCGCGTCCTGGCGGCGGTCCCGGTGTTCCCGAGCTGAGCGGCAAACGCTTTGATCTGCGCTACAGCCCCGTGCCGGTTAACTTTACCGGAAAGCAGCGCTTTGCCACCGCTATCAATGGTTCGGTGCCGGCTCCGACGCTTCGCTGGCGGCAGGGCGACACCATCGATTTGACGGTCACCAACGGCCTTGCCGAGGACACCTCCATTCATTGGCACGGCATCATCCTGCCGAGCGCCATGGACGGCGTGCCGAATATCAGCGACGGCTTCCGTGGAATCCCACCCGGTGAAAGCTTCCGCTACCGCTTCCCGGTCCGGCAGACCGGTACGTATTGGTATCACAGCCACTCCGGCTTCCAGGAGCAGACTGGCGCCTACGGCGCCATCGTCATTGAGCCACGGGACGGGCAGCGAATTCGTGCGGATCGCGACTACGTGGTGCTGCTGTCGGACTGGAGTGACGAAGATCCCAACCGGATCTACGCCAAGCTCAAGAAGATGTCGCACTACTACAATTTCCGCGAGCGTACTTTCAGTGACTACCTGGCAGATGTGAAGGCCAAGGGCTTCGAGGGAACCAAGGCCGCGCGCGCCATGTGGAACCAGATGCGCATGAGTGACCGGGACATCTCGGATGTGACCGGATATACCTACACCTTTCTCATGAACGGCGTCACTCCAGCGGATGGCTGGACCGGGCTGTTCCGCCCCGGGGAACGCATACGTTTGCGTATCATCAACGCCGCTGCCATGACTTTTTTCGATCTGCGAATTCCGGGGCTGAAGATGACCGTGGTGGCGGCGGATGGCCAGGACATCGAACCGGTGAGCGTGGAGGAAATTCGCCTGGGCGTGGCGGAAACCTATGACGTGCTGCTGGAACCGGCCGGTGACCAGGCCTATACGATTTTCGCCCAGGCCATTGATCGCACCGGCTATGTCCGTGGCACCCTGACCCCGGATGCCTCCCTGCGCGCTTCGGTGCCGGAACTGGATGCGCCTCCCATCCTCGGTCATGGCGACATGGGCATGGCCATGGACCACGGGGCCCATGGCGGTATGGACCATGCCGCAATGGGCCATGCACCCGCCGCGCCCGCGGCCATGGATCATTCGCAGATGGATCACGCGAAGATGGGCCATGCACCCGCCGCGCCCGCCGCCATGGACCATTCGCAGATGGACCATGCCGCCATGGGGCACGGCGCCGCCATGGCCTCGGCCCCCAACATGGGGTCTGGCCGGGCGGGATTCGGCAGCAAGCTTCCGGTGCAACACGCCGCCACCGAAAACGGGCCGCATATCGACATGATCGCGGATGCGCCCCGTTACCTCCTGGATGACCCAGGTATCGGCCTGCGTGGCAATGGGCGGCGGGTGCTCACCTACGCCGACCTGCGAAATCGCTATGACACCCACGACCCGCGCGAGCCAGAACGGGAGATCAGCCTGCACCTGACCGGCAACATGAGCCGCTACATGTGGTCACTCAATGGCATCAAGTTCGCCGATGCGGAACCACTGCGCCTGAAGCACGGCGAGCGCGTGCGTATCAATCTCATCAACGACACCATGATGAACCACCCCATCCACCTGCACGGCATGTGGAGCGACCTGGAAACCGGCGACGCAGCGCGAATACCACGCAAGCACACGGTAATTGTGCAACCCGGGGCCATGATCAGCTACCTGGTCACGGCAGACGCCCTTGGGGGTTGGGCCTACCACTGTCACCTGCTGTATCACATGCCCGGGATGTTCCGGCACGTGGTTGTCGCCTGAGGGACCCACTATGAAAGTACGTATCAAGGAATTGCTGAACGTTGCCGGGGCTTTGCTGGCGGTGTTGCTGGCCGTACCGGCAAACGCCATGACCTCGGACGACCCACTGCTGGTTATGCTGAAGATCGACCAGTTGGAGGTTCGTGATAGTGATCAGGGCAGCCCCCTGGTCTTCGACGGGCTTGCCTGGATCGGTCACGATCTCAACAAGGTGTGGGCTAAATTCGAAGCGGAACGAATCGATGGTGAGACGGAAGAGGCCGAATTGCAGTTGCTGTACGGCAGGGCCATCGCGCCCTACTGGGACCTGCAGGTAGGCTGGCGCCATGACTTCCGGCCCGAACCGGAAAGAGACTGGTTCGCGATCGGCCTGCAGGGCCTGGCGCCCTATTTTTTTGAAGTGGATGCCACGGCGTTTATTGGCGAGGACAGCCAGGTCGCGTTCCGGTTGTCCGCCGAATACGAGATGATGCTAACGCAGCGCTGGGTGTTGTCGCCGGAGATCGAAATCAACGCCTATACCAAGGACCAGCCGGATTTTGGCATCGGCTCCGGTATTGCAGACCTGGACGCGGGCCTGCGGTTACGCTATGAGATCCGCCGCGAAATCGCGCCGTACGTGGGGGTGAATTACCAGCGCAAATTTGGCGGGACAGCCGACCTGGCAAAAGCGCAGGGCGAGGCCACCGACGACTGGCAATGGGTGGCCGGCATTCGCGCCTGGTTCTGAAACCGTACGGTGTCGTCGGAGCGGAATACTGAGTGCAGTTCTTTCATTTTTTCGAGGAAAAGAGCATGTATGGATTTAGCAGAACCCTGCGCGGACCGGTCGAGCAGATCGTGAGCCGGGTCACCGAGGAACTCGCCAAAGAGGGATTCGGGATACTTACCGAGATTGATGTCCAGGCGACGCTGAAAAAGAAACTGGACGTGGATATGCTCGGCTACCGGATTCTCGGTGCCTGCAACCCGGTGCTTGCCAACCAGGCGATCGCTTCAGATCCGGATATCGGCATGCTGTTGCCCTGCAACGTGCTGGTGCGGGAGGAGGGCAATGGTGAATTTACCGTCGCCTTCGCCGATCCGGAGGCCATGATGGGGTTGGCCCGTGATGGGTTGGCTAAGGGAGATGAACTCGCGGCAGTCGCCGCCGAGGCCGGCGAGCGACTGCAGCGGGTTGCGGCGAGGCTCGAGCAGGGCGGATGAAGCAGGCGCTGTTCGCAGCCGCTGGACTGCTACTGATCGGCAATGCACCGGCCGGCGCAACGGGCCCGGAGCACGCGCGTGGCGCGGGGTTGTTTCAGCGCTACTGTGCCCGGTGCCACGGCGAACAGGCCCAGGGCGCGCCGGACTGGCACCAGCGGGATGCCGGGGG
>JAJDOE010000055.1 GCA_022340345.1 Gammaproteobacteria bacterium | reverse complement strand
CCCTGAATTACAAGACCATTCGCTACCCGGGGCACTGCGAACAAATCCGGCTGCTCATGAACGACCTGAACCTGAACCAGGACCGCGAGACCCTGAAGCGGATACTCGAAAACGCGGTGCCCAAGACCCTTCAGGACGTGGTGCTGATCTACGTTGCGGTCACCGGCATGCGCGATGGTGACCTGTTCGAAGAAAACTACGCACGCAAAATCTACGCCCAGGAAATCGCCGGCAGCACCTGGTCCGCGATCCAGGTCTCCACTGCCGCCGGGGTCTGCGCGGTGGTCGACCTGGTCATCAATGATCCGGATCGGTACAGCGGCTTTGTCACCCAGGAACAATTCGGACTGGAGCAGTTCACTGCCAACCGTTTTGGTCGTTACTATGCCCAGGCGGCGTCCGCTACCGCGGCCCCGGTCTGATTCGCGCCTACCTTCGCCCTGCGGGAGACTGTAAGCATGCATTCCGTTCTCGAGCACCTTGGCCTCGCCGAGACCAATTCCGGCGCCTGTCACGCCGCCGGCCAGTGGTCCGGATCCGCCGATGCGGGAATCATCGAGTCGGTAAATCCGGCTACCGCACAAACCCTGGCCCGGGTGCACGCGGCGTCGGCCACGGATTACGAATCCGTCGTCACAGATGCCGTCACCGCCGCGCAGCATTGGCGCCGGGTGCCGGCGCCGGTTCGTGGCGAAGTCGTTCGACGCATCGGCGATGCGCTGCGCGCCAGCAAGGACGCCCTGGGCAGCCTGGTGGCAATGGAGTCCGGCAAGATCAAGACGGAGGGCGATGGCGAAGTACAGGAAATGATCGATATTGCGGATTTCGCCGTGGGCCAGTCGCGCATGCTCTATGGAAAGACCATGCACTCCGAGCGTCCCCATCACCGGCTGTACGAACAATGGCACCCGCTGGGCGCAATCGGTGTTATCAGCGCATTCAACTTTCCGGTTGCGGTGTGGTCCTGGAACGCGTTTATCGCCGCCGTTTGCGGGGATACGGTGATCTGGAAACCTTCGCCCAAGACCGCGCTGTGCGCTATCGCGGTTCAGCATATCTGTAACCGGGTACTCAGCGACTGCGGCCACCCCGGGGTGTTCAACCTGTTTATTCCGGCGCAAAACGACCTGGTCATCAACCTGGTGAAGGATCCGCGCCTGCCGCTAATTTCCTTTACCGGTTCCAGCGCAGTGGGCCGGAAAGTCGGTGAGACGGTCGCTGCACGCATGGGAAAAAGTCTGCTGGAATTGTCTGGCAACAACGCCATCATCGTGGACGAGTCCGCAGACCTGAAACTCGCGATTCCGGCTATCGTGTTTGGCGCGGTCGGCACGGCCGGGCAACGCTGTACCTCGACGCGCCGCCTGTTTGTGCACGAAAGCTGCCTCGAAGAAGTCAGCCGTGCGCTGGTCAGCGCCTACGGCCAGGTGCGGATCGGCGATCCGCTGGACGCGGATACCCTGATGGGTCCGCTGATTGACGCCGCCGCCGTGGACGGCTTTCAACGTTCGGTGGCCGCGGCCCGGGAAGCCGGCGGCGAGTTGCTTTACGGCGGCAAGCGCATCGACCGGCCGGGCTACTTCGTGGAGCCCACCCTGATCCGCGCGCGAAACGACTGGCCCGTGGTGCAAACCGAAACCTTCGGACCGCTGCTGTACGTGATGGGCTACAAGGACTTTGACGATGCCATCGCGCTGCAGAACAACGCACCCCAGGGCCTGTCGTCGTCGCTGTTCAGCAATGACCTGCGGCACGTGGAGCGTTTCCTGTCCGCAGGCGGCAGCGACTGCGGTCTGGCCAACGTCAACGCGGGGACCTCCGGAGCGGAGATCGGCGGAGCCTTTGGTGGCGAGAAGGACACCGGCGGTGGTCGAGAGGCCGGCTCCGACTCGTGGAAGGCCTACATGCGGCGCCAGACCAACACCATCAACTGGGGCAGTGACCTGCCCCTGGCTCAGGGCATCCGATTCGACCTGTAATCCGCCCCGATCAGTCCAACGGCCGCTGCAGGCGGCAGAGTTCGCGCACCACAACGGTAGCGTAGCTGCCACTGACCAGGAAGAAGCCCAGTTCCACTTGCTCGCCGCGGAGCTGCCAGTCCAGGTCGCTGACCCGCACCCGCAGCGCCCGTCTGCCCATCTCCAGTTTGCGGCGCTCGAGGCCCGCGCGCCAGTGGGCGAAGTTCGCCAGCACCGATTTTTCCAGCGCCTGTGCACTGCCACTAACCACCGCGGCACCCAGTCCCCACAGGGGCCCGGTTGGGTGCAGGTCGAGTTCCGCGCAACGCCGTTCGAGCTGCGGATCGCTTTCCCCGGCCGCAAAGAAACTGCGCGAGCCGTCGAGATTCAGGGCGTCCCCATCCAGCACCGTATTCCAACTGCCGTCCACCACGCGGGCCGCCAGCACGTGGTTGAACAGCCAGGCCCGCGCCGAGGACAACAGCATGTCCCGTGGACCACGGGGCGCGGGCATGCCCGCCAGCCAGGCGGACGCCTGCACCAGGTTTACACGGCCGCGCCCGAAACGCTGCTCGCCAAAATAGTTGGGTACCCCGGTGTCCCCCAGCCGCGCCAGGCACTCTTCCAGCAGCGCCGGGTTGCCGTCGAAATCCCGCAGCCGGATCCGGAATCGATTGCCCTTCAGCCCCCCGCGGCGCAACTTGCGCTGCCCGCGGGTTTCCCGCTCCACTTCCAGTTGTTCGCTGGTCAGCACGCTCCAGTCCGGCGGCTGCGCCACCGGCACGCTGAACCACTGACGGGTCACGGCCCGCCGGTCCTTGCGTCCGGCAAATCCCACGTCCCGGGGCGGGATTCCGGCATGGCTGGCCAGTCGCTGGCGCACCGCCTCGGTGGTGAGATTTCGCTTGCGGACATACAGGTATACGTGTTCCCCGCTGCCCGACGGCTCCTCGCGCAGTTCCTCCCAGACCTGGAAGTCCTCCGGACTCTCCCGCAGTCGCGCGCTGCCACAGGGGATGGCGCTGCGCGGAAATACCACCATCCCGCTCATGGCCGCCACGCGGCGTGACCCCCAGCACCGTGATCCGCTACACTCTCGCGCCCGCGTCCGCTACATTTCGCCGTGGCTGTGAGCAATAACTCCTTCATTATCGAAACCGCGCAACTCCAGGATCGCCGCAAGGATCCCGGACTGTGCATCGTTGATCTGTCCAAGCGCAAGAACCACATCAAGGGACACATTCCCGGCGCCTTGTACCTGGATTACTCCGCCCTGGTCAGCGGCGATAAAACCGCCCCCGGCCGCTGGCCCGGGGATTCCCGTATCACGGGCCTGGTACGTGCCCTGGGACTCACCCCGGACACGCACGTGGTTGCGCTGGATGACGAGGGCGGCGGCCGCGCCGGTCGCCTGTTGTGGACGCTGGACGTCATCGGTCACACCAACTGGTCCCTGCTCAATGGTGGCATGTACGCCTGGGTAAACGAGGGCTATTCCGTGACAACCGAAGACGCCGAAATACCGGCGGTTTCGGATTACCCCGAGGCGCACATCGTGCGCGGTTTCGCGGACCGCGAGTACGTACTTTCACATCTGGACGACAGCGACGTTGTTCTGCTGGACGCCCGCACGCCCAAGGAATTCGACGGCCGTAAACAGTATGCCGCCCGCGCCGGACATATTCCCGGGGCGGTGAATCTCGACTGGCTGGACACCATGGACATGCGTAGAAACGCGCGCTTGCTGCCCGACGGGCAACTTTCCAGCCTGCTGGCGGAGCGCGGCGTGGTGCCCGAGCGGGAAGTGGTGGTGTATTGCCAGACCCACCACCGGTCCGCCCACAGCTACGTCGTACTGCGACACCTGGGATACCCGCGGGTGCGCGGCTACGCCGGTGCCTGGTCTGAATGGGGTAACGATCCGGACGTTCCGGTGGAATTGTGATCGTCATCCTGCAGCCGCAGGCGGACCGCAACAGCGACGAATTCCGGGCCCTGCTCGCCGCTCTGGACGCCCGGCCAGATATTACAACCCGGGTCCATGAAGTAGTCGGCCGCCAGCAGACCCTTACCGAGATCTACCTGCTCGGGGATACCGCCTCGCTGGACCAGGCGGAGATCGAGAGCCTGCCGGGCGTGGATCGTGTCGTGCGCATCTCCCGGGAGTACCGCATTATCGGTCGTCACCGGGATGATCGGCGACCAGCGGGTTTCGAGTACAACGGAATCCAGTTCGACCAGGAGGAGTTGCACGTTTTCCCGGGACTGTGCGCGGTGGACACGCGGGCCCACGTGGAAACCATGTTGCGGGCGTTGCGCGAGCACGGAGTCCAGTGCACCCGCATGGGCGCCTACAAACCACGCACCAGTCCCTACGCCTTCCAGGGGCACGGCCGCGAGTGTCTGCCGTGGGTATTCGAGCTGGCGGGAAAATACGGCATTCGCGTCATCGCGATGGAGATCACCCACGAGGATCACATCACGGAAATCCGCGAAGCGCTGGAGCAGACCGGCAACCCCACCGGGGTCATGCTACAGATTGGCACCCGCAACACGCAGAATTTCGAATTGCTGAAGAGTGCCGGGCGCCAGCGGGAATTCCCGGTGCTGCTCAAGCGCGGCTTTGGCATCACCCTGGAGGAATCCCTGCACGCCGCCGAGTACCTGGCCAGTGAAGGCAACGCCCGTATCGTATTTGCCCTGCGCGGCATGAAAACCAATCTCGGCGACCCGCATCGCAACCTGGTGGATTTCTCCCACGTACCGGTGGTGCGGCGCCTGACACGCCTGCCCGTATGTATCGACCCCTCCCACTCGGTGGGCACCCGGGACCGCGGCCCGGAAGGCCTGCTGGAAATCCAGCACGCCACCGCCCAGGGCATCGTCGCCGGGGCCAACATGGTACTGGTGGATTTCCACCCGGATCCGGCAACCGCCCTGGTGGACGGACCCCAGGCGCTGACCCTGGCGGAGCTGCCGGGTTTTCTCGAGGATGTGGCGATCGTGCGCGAGGCCTGGGAACGGCGCACCCGGCTGGCGAAGCCTCAGTCGCCGGTATAGACGCAGCCGCTGCGGCAGGTCTCGTGGATGACCACCCGGCTCAGCCCCGGCAACTGCGGTTGCAGTCGCTGCCAGATCCAGCGCGCCAGCACCTCGCTGGTGGGATTCTCCAGCCCCTCGACCTCGTTGAGATAGCGATGATCCAGCTGCTCGAACAGGGGCGCGAAGGCGGCGCCAATATCGGCGAAATCCCGCACCCAGCCCTGGGGCTCTGCCAGCGGCCCGGCCACGTGCACCTCGATGGCGAAGGAATGCCCGTGCAGCCGGGAACATTTATGTTCCGTCGGCACGTTGGGCAGCCGGTGGGCGGCCTCGATGCGGAAGCGCTTGAAGATCTCCATGGGCCAGCCGATCGGCGGTCATCAGGGGCCGCTAATATACCCGCCGGATGGAACAAAAGCCCACCCCGCGCGGTCGGACTCTGGTGCGGGCGTGTTACCGTCGCCCGCCGGGACCGGCCGTTTCGGACCGGGACTGCGTAATTTCAAAATAACATACGTATGGAGTAACCGACTGATGATGACTGCGAAAAAGATCACCGGCCTGGCTCTGGCCACCGCCGCCGCCGGCCTGCTTGCCACTGCGTCCATGTCCGCCAGCGCCGCCTCCCACGGTGGCAAGGGCCAGTGTATGGGCGCGAATGCCTGCAAGGGCCAGAGCGCCTGCAAGACCGCCAATAACGCCTGCAAGGGCCACAATTCCTGCAAGGGCAGTGGCTTTCTGGTGATGACCAAGGCCGAGTGCGACGAGGCCATGGGCGAAAAGGCCGAATGGAAAGCGGCCGATATGTAATCCTGCGGTAAACCGCAATCAGCCGGAGGCCGCCTGGTCTCCGGCTTTTTTTTCGCCTGGTCTCCACCTTGACCCCTGAAAACCCGGTGCGCACACTGAACTGATGCCATCACGCCCCTACCTCGGATTCGGCCTCGGGCTGCGACCGGACCACTACCAGGCGATCCTGGACAGCGATCCGCCGGTGGACTGGTTCGAACTGCTATCCGAAAATTACCTGGTACCCGGTGGCAAACCGCTGCATTTCCTGGACCGGATCTGTGAACGCTTCCCGGTCGTAATGCACGGCGTGTCGCTATCCGTCGGCAGCACCGATCCACTGGACCGGGACTACCTCGCGGACCTCAGGACCCTGGCCGACCGCGCCCGGCCCCACTGGATCTCCGATCACCTGTGCTGGACCGGCATCGACCAGCGCAACCTGCACGACCTGTTGCCGCTGCCGTATACGGACGAAGCGGTACTCCATGTGGCCGGTCGCATTCGCGAGGTACAGGCACGGCTGGAAAGGCCGTTCCTGATCGAAAACGTGTCCAGCTACGTCAGTTACCAGCATTCACTGATGAGCGAATGGGACTTCCTTTCCGCCGTGGCAGAAGAAGCGGACTGCGGCATCCTTCTGGACATCAACAACATCTACGTCAGTTCCGTAAATCACGAATACGATCCCGGGGAATACCTGGCCGGTGTTCCCGTGGAACGGGTATGGCAGTTCCACCTGGCGGGCCACAGCGATCACGGCGACTACATCATCGATACCCATGACCACCCCATCGTGGACCCGGTCTGGAACCTGTATGCCGATGCGGTGCGACGCTTCGGCGCCGTCTCCACCATGATCGAACGCGACGATGCGATTCCACCCCTTGAAGAATTGCTGGCCGAACTCGACCAGGCACGCCGGATCGCCGCCGAGGCCGATCCGACCGGCGACGCCGGAAAATCCGACATGGCCGCGCCATGAGCACGTCGCTGGAGGAATTGCAGCGGGCCTTCCAGGAATTTCTCCTGGGCGGCGATGCCACCGCGATCCGTGCACGGGTGACCGGCACCGAGCGGGTACCTGCCGATACCCGCCTGGGCATCTACGCGCACGCCTATTCGGCCCGCCTGCTGGAAGTGCTGGCGGACAACTTTCCTGCCGTACACACCTTGCTGGGTGACGAAGCCTTCGCGGCCCTGGCCCGGGCCTACCTGGATGCCCATCCCTCGGAATTCCGATCCATCCGCTGGTTCGGGAACCGTCTGCCGGCCTTCGTCGGGACCACCGGGCCGTGGAAGGAGCACCCGGTGGTGGCGGAATTGGCGCGATTCGAGTGGTTGCTTCGGGACGCCTTCGATGCCACCGATGCGGTCGTGATTGGTGAAGCGGAGCTGGCGGCGCTGGCACCCGAGGCCTGGCCCGGATTGCGGCTGGAATTTCACCCTTCCCTGCGGCGCCTGGATCTCCACTGGAGCGTGACCGCATTCTGGCAAGCAGTGGAAAACGACGAAGACCCGGTTGCCCCGGAGCGCGCTGAGCATCCCGTTGGCTGGCTGATCTGGCGCCGGGATCTGACGCAGTACTTTCGCTCGCTGGAAGTCAGCGAGGCCTGGGCGCTGGATCGCGCCCGGGAAGGAGCCAACTTCAGCGACATCTGCGAGGGGCTTTGCGAATGGGTGGATGCCGCCAACGTGGCCGGTTACGCCGCCGGGGCCCTGAAACGCTGGCTCGCCGATGGACTCCTCACGGGCCTGGAAACCGGCGACTAGCCGGAGCCGCCGATCACCCAGCCCAGGCGCTCCACGGTCCAGTACCCACCCACCGCGGCGATCGCCAGTGACGCGGGGATTGCCACCCGCCGGCGGTATTGCCGGTGCCCGCGGTACCAGCCCACCAGCGCAAACGCGGCAAGCAGCACGGACAACTGACCGAGCTCGACGCCGGCATTGAAGGTCAGCAGCGCCAGCAGGAAATGCTCCCGCGGCAGTCCCAGCTCCTGCAGCACCCCGGCGAATCCCAGTCCGTGCAACAGGCCGAAGCTAAAGACAACGAATACGCGCCACGGACGCAAACGTGGGCTGAGCACATTCTCCACCGCGATCCAGACGATGGACAGCGCAATCAGCGGTTCCACCACCAACGGGGACAGTCGAATGACCCCGTATACCGCCAGCCCCAGGGTCGCGGTGTGTGCCACGGTGAAGGCGGTAACCTGCCACAGCAGCGACGACAGGCGCGTGGACAGCAGAAACAGCCCAAGCACGAACAGAATGTGGTCCAGGCCCAGCGGAAGGATATGCGTGTAGCCCAGTTGCAGGTACCGCCACGCCGCGGACCAGGCAGACACCGGGGCGGCCGCCTCCAGCGGTATCGGCTCCGCGCTCTGACCGGCCCGCAACCACTGGGCCTGCACGCGCTCCTGTTCATCGCGGTAGCGGAACACGCAACCGGCGAACGGCGCCCCGCAGCGGAGAGTGGCGCTGCTGCCGCCGGCCGGCACCGGGCCTCGGAACGAAACCACGCTGCGTCGTGCCAGGCGGGTATCGCCAACCTCCGGAACCGCAGTATCGGCAACCACCGCGGATGCCGGCAGGTTCCCCAGGCGCAGCTCCAGGGCAGCCAGTACGCGCGGCGCTTCCTGTTCCAGCATTCCCGACAGCTCAGGTCCCGGAAGTCGCCGCAACCGGTCGTACTCGCCCGCCTGGGGAGCCTCGCTGGTATCCGCATGCCCGGGACCGATTCCGGCCAGGAAGGCCTCGCCGTTGAGCTGCACGGCCAGCGTGAACTCTCCGGCCGCGAGGTCGAGCGTGGCAATGAGCGGTTGAATCTCGTGGGCGTTCACGGGTGTACCCGTGAACAGGAGTTTCAGCAATATGCACCACGCGATCACACGCATTCGGATATCCTTGCACCCATGAAAAAGGCCCTGCTGGTTGCGCTGCTGGTCTGCCAGACCTGCAGCGCGCACGAATTCTGGATCGAGCCGAGCAGCTACCGTCCCGCCCCCGGCGACACGCTATCGCTGCGACTGCTGGTCGGCGTCGGCGTGGTTGGGGACGCGCTGGCGAATATACCGGAGTGGTACACCCGCTTCGAGGCGCGCGGACCTGAAGGCCCGGGCAAAGTGGAAGGTGATCTTGGCGACGAACCCGCCGGCCGCCTGCGGATTTCGGCCGCCGGCACCTGGCTGGTGGGTTACCAGTCCACGATCCGGCGCGCGGAAATACCGGTCGCAAAATTTAATACCTACCTGCACGACGCGGGGCTGGATCGGATCGCAAAATTGCGGGCCGAACGGGGCCACCAGCAGCGGGTCGGCCGAGAAGCCTACACCCGTTTCGCCAAGACTCTAGTCCATACGCCGGGTGCGCCCTTCAATCCGGAAATGGCCGGCGCCCGTTTCGGCTTCGAACTGGAGATTGTGCCGCTGGCTGACCCCCGCGCACTGGAGGACGGCGGACTGCCGGTGCAGCTGCTGTTCCGGGGTGCGCCGCTGGCCGGCGCGCTGGTAATCGCATTGCAGAAGGATCGAAAAGACCGGATCGAGCAGCGCACCGACCAACAGGGTCGCGCCGTTCTCGCCCTGGACGGACCGGGTCCCTGGCTGCTGAACGCAGTTCACATGCTGGAAGTGGAAGGCACCCTCGCGGACTGGGAGAGCTACTGGGCATCGCTGACCTTATCCCTGACGACAGACTGATTCTGGATGCGCACGGAACTGCCCTCCGACAACCGCCGCGACTGGGAGACCATTCGCTCGCTGCTGCCCTACCTGTTGCAATACAAGCTGCGCCTGGGACTGGCCCTGGGGCTGCTGGTTCTCGCCAAGCTTTCGACCATCGGCGTGCCGATCGCTCTCAAGCTGATTGTGGACGAGCTGCAAAAGGCCCAGCCGGGCACCGTCCTGGCCGGCGTGCCGCTGCTGCTGCTCATCGGCTACGGCCTGCTGCGCCTGGGCACTTCCCTGTTCAACGAACTGCGCAACGCGGTATTCGCCCGTGCCGCGCAAAGTTCCATCCGCCAAATCGCGCTCAAGGTGTTCCGTCACCTGCACGCCCTTTCCCTGCGCTTCCACCTGGAACGCCAGACCGGCGGCCTGTCCCGGGACCTGGAACGCGGCACCCGGGGAATCAGCCAGCTGCTGCGCTACGTGGTGTTCAGCATCGTACCGACCATTTTCGAAGTAACGGTGGTCATCGCGATCCTGGTGGTCCAGTTTGACCCAAGTTTTGCGTTGGTCACCCTGGCCACCGTGGTGGTCTACGTGGTGTTCACCATCCGTGTCACCAACTGGCGCACCAAGTTCCGGGTATGGATGAACCGCGCGGATTCGGAGGCCAACACCAGCGCTATCGATTCACTGATTAATTACGAAACCGTCAAATACTTCGGAAATGAGGGCTGGGAGGCGCGGCGCTACGACGATCGCCTGCTTGACTGGCAGCAGGCCTCCATCAAGAGTGAAACGTCGCTGGCTGCCCTCAATGTGGGACAGGGGATCATCATCGCCGGCGGCCTGACCACGCTGATGGTGATGGCGGGTAGTGGCGTGGCGGCCGGCCGACTGACGCTGGGGGATTTCGTGATGATCAACGGCTTCCTGATCCAGTTGTACCTGCCGCTGAATTTCCTGGGCTCCATCTTCCGCGAGATCCGACACTGCCTGACGGACATGGAACGCATGTTCCGACTGATGAACGAGGAACCGGAAATCGTGGAAAAAGAGGCGGCCCCTCCCCTGCAACTCTCCGGCGGCCACCTGTGCCTGGAAAATGTGAATTTCGGGTACCGGCCGGATCGCCAGATTCTGCATGACGTGAGTTTTGAAATACCGGCGGGCAGGACGGTGGCGGTGGTGGGCGCCAGCGGCTCCGGAAAATCCACCCTGGCGCGATTGCTGTTCCGTTTCTATGACGTGAACAGCGGTCGCATCACCGTGGATGACCAGGACATCCGCGATGTGGATCTCGCCAGTCTGCGTCGGTCCATCGGCATCGTTCCCCAGGACACGGTGCTGTTCAACGATACAATCCTCTACAACATCGCATACGGCTGCCCGGAGGCGGGAAAGCGCGAAATCGTCCGCGCCGCTGAGCTGGCGGCGATTCATCGCTTCGTGATCTCGCTCCCGGAAGGCTACGAAACCCGGGTAGGCGAGCGCGGCCTCAAGCTGTCCGGAGGCGAAAAGCAACGCATTGCCATCGCCCGGGCGATTCTGAAGAACCCGCGTATCCTGATCTTCGACGAAGCGACCTCGGCCCTGGACTCCCACGCGGAAAAAGCCATCCAGGCCTCGCTGCGGGAAGTGGCCGCGGACCATACCACCCTGGCCATCGCGCACCGCTTGTCCACGGTAATCGACGCCGACGAAATCGTGGTGCTGGATCGGGGACGGGTCATCGAGCGCGGCAGCCACGGCCAGCTTCTGGCGGCGGCCGGCCACTATTCGGAAATGTGGCGCCTGCAGCAGGAACAGGCGGACGCGCAACCGGTTCCGGTATCGAACCGCTCGAGCCGCTAACCGTGCTGGCAGACCGGGCCCAGGCGCCGCCGCTAGCCGCCAGCCGCTAGCGCCGGTCCGCGGCATCCAGTTGCGGAAACGGGAATCGCGTGTGTCACGCCACAAGCAAGGAAGGAATGTATTGCTGGCGCAGGGATAAATCCTTATAAATCACCTTTTGCACACTTGGAAAGCCGGGCCGGGAAGCCATTCCGCATCTGCTTTTTTCACTCCGCCGAACATGACACGCTCTTCCTGGATGCTGTACCTGACCACCGTACTCATCTGGGGTTCGACCTGGTACGCCATCACCTTTCAACTCGGCGAAGTGGCGCCGGCGGTATCGGTGGCCTACCGCTTCCTGATCGCATCGGGCCTGCTGCTTGCCTGGTGTGGGGTACGCGGACTGCGACTCCGTTTCAGCCTGCGGGAACACGGGTTCATGGCGCTGCTTGGGCTCTGCCTGTTTTCCACCAACTACGTACTGGTGTATTTCGCCACCGTGCACCTGGCCTCCGGGCTGGTGGCGGTGACCTTTTCCACCATCGTGCTGTTTAACGTTTTCAACGGCGCACTGCTGTTCCGCACGCCACTGGAGGCGCCGGTACTGGCGGGAGGGCTGGTCGGTCTGCTCGGCATCTGCCTGCTGTTCTGGCCGGAGGTACGTACTTTTTCCTTGGACAGCAGCGGCCTGCTTGGGCTGGGGCTGGCCCTGGCGGCCACCGCGGTGGCCTCGCTGGGCAACATGGTGGCCACCCGCAACCAGCGGGCCGGGATGCCGGTGCTTCCGCAGAATGCCTACGGCATGGGCTACGGGGGACTGCTGGTTGCCGCCTGGGTAGTGCTGAACGGACAAGCCTTCACCTTCGAGGCCAGCGCCGGGTATGTGCTGTCCCTTGTGTATCTCGCGGTGTTTGGGTCCATTTTCGCCTTTGGCGCGTACCTGACCTTGCTCGGACGCATTGGCGCGAGCCGCGCCTCCTACGCCTCGGTGCTGTTCCCGGCGGTGGCGCTGGCCATCTCCACCGTGTTTGAGAACTACCACTGGAACTGGGTAGCCGCCGCGGGGCTGGTGCTGGTGATGGTCGGTAATGCGCTGGCGCTGGGTCGTCCGGCGGCGGGAAAAAGGCTGCCGGTAAAAGCCGCCGGCTAACTTCCGGGAATCTCCTCGAACCGGCCCGCATCGCGGTTTTTTCGCGCGCGCCGTGGATCAAAAATACGCCCGCTGATGGCCAGGTACACGCCCGGGGCAAGGGTCTGCACCGCCGCGACCGCCATGCCGATATTGAAGACCGCGTCCGTGGACTGGAAACGCACCGGCTGCATGGCCCCGGTAAACACGATCGTCTTGTCCGCCGGCGGATCCACCCGGCAGGCGCTTTCGATCATGGTATCGGTGCCGTGCGTCACGATAACGCGTTTCTCCGGCGCGTCCGCAACCGCGCGCGCGATTTCTGCGCGATCCCCGTCGTCCATATCCAGGCTGTCCTTGCGCATCAGAGTCTGAATGACGAATTCGATCCCCGCCCGCGCCTCGTGCAACACCTGCGCGATCTGCGGTTCACCTACCTGGAACTCGCTGGCGTCATCGAAATAGACCTTGTCGATGGTCCCGCCGGTCGTGATGATGCGCAGCGTCATGGAGTTTTTCATTCGCCGACCATAGCGGCCGTGGCGATCACGGGCAATCGCCGGCCTGCCAGGCGTAGCGCAGGTAGGCGCCGTCCCGATCCTGTTCCTGCGCCACCCGGTGCAGGCCGATCTTTTCCAGTACCCGGCGGGAAGCCGCATGCTGCAGGTCGACGCTGGCAGTCAGCCGCGCCAGGCCTAAAGAATCGCGAGCAAAAGCCAGAACCTCCCCCGCCGCCTCGGTGGCCAGGCCACGGCCCCAGGCCGCGGGGGCGAAAACAAAACCGATTTCCGGATCCACGTCGATCCATACCAGGAACACGTGGCCGACATAGGTGTCGTGCTCGAACACCGCCCAGGCCATGCATTCGGGTTCGCCGGGTTCACCGGATTCGCCGCAGATGCGTGCAAACAACGCCAGGGCCGCGTCGCGGTCTGCCGGCCCATCCACGCGGGCCATTACCCGCGGATCCAGGACCAGGCCCAGAAAGGCGTCGCGATCCTCGGGGCGATAGGCATCCAGGCGCAGACGCTGCGTTTTCCGAGGCGGAACCGGTGATCGGGTGGGGATAGCAGACATGCCAACGCAGGCTAACGACAGGCCGGAACCCGGTCCGGCGCCGAGGGAATCCGGCGACGCCTCCGATTGCGGAGGCGGCCAGTGCAGGCGCGGGATATGACAACCACCCTACAAAGACGCGGTCCAGTCGTCGGCGACCCGCACCGCCACCAGCTCCGCTTCCACGCAGGGCCGTCCGTCGGAGTCCAGGCAGCAGGCGAGAACCGTCTTGCGCGCATGGCGCTCGCGGATATGCGCTCGCAGCACCACCTCCCGGGCCAGGCGGGCGGGGCGCAGGTACCGCAGGGACAGGGACCCGGTGGCGTACCACAAGTGCGGGGGATCTCCGATCTCGCGTCCGGCCTGCCGGTAGCCATCCGCGATTGCCGTGCACACGGAATGACAGTCAATCAGGGTGGCGATGATCCCGCCGTTGAGAACCGTACTCGGCCCGGCGGCCTGCCACGCCTGCGGTTGGTAGCGGCAGATCGCGGTATCCCCGTCACCATCCGGATCCCAGTAGCTTTTAATCCGCAAGCCATCGGGATTTTCCGCACCGCAGCCAAAACAGAAATTGTCCGGGATGTGGTCCTGGAACGCAGCGGCCATTGCGCCCCGGTCAGTGGACGTGGCCGTGGGCCACTTCCTCCTCGCTGGCCTCGCGCACCGATTCGATGGAAACCTCGAAATGCAAAACACGACCGGCCAACGGATGGTTTCCGTTGATGGTCACGTCGTCGTCGCTGACCTTTTCCACTACCACGCGCTGTACCTGTCCGTCCGGGCCACTGGCCTCGAACTGCATGCCCGGTTCGAGGTCCTTGACCTCGCCGAAGGCACTGCGGGGAACGGTTTGCATCAATTCCGGATCGACCGTGCCGTAGGCGTCCTCCGGCTGCACCGTAACCGACAGCTTGTCACCAGCAACGTGGCCATCCAGTTCCCGCTCCAGACCGGGGATCAGTCCCTGGGCGCCATGCAGGTAGTTCAACGGGTCCTGGCCCGCGGAGGAATCCAGCTCTATACCCTCCTCGTCCGTCAGCCGGTAATGAATCGCAACAACACATTTCTCACCAATCTTCATGCAACAACCTCTTGTTGATAGTGCGGAAAACAATTGACGCGGTGCCCATCCAGGCACCGCCGGAATCCGGCGGGATAATAACGCGCCCGGGAAATGGATGCGAAACGCCGCCCCGACGCGCGTATTTTTCCCGCGCTGTCGATTCAGCCCAGCCAGGCGCGGGCGTTGCGGAACATGCGCATCCAGGGACCGACATCCCCCCAGCCTCGCGGATGCCAGGAAAAATTCACACTGCGCAGGATCCGCTCCGGATGCGGCATGAGAATGGTATAGCGGCCGTCCGGCGTGGTCAGGCCGGTAATGCCGTCCGGTGAGCCGTTGGGATTGGACGGGTAGCGTTCCGCCGGCTGGCCCTGGTCATCCACAAAGCGCAGCGCGACCAGGCCGGACTGCTGCACCCGTCGCAGCGCGTCGTCGCTGAACTCGGCACGCCCCTCTCCGTGGGCGATCACCAGCGGCAGGCTGGATCCATGCATGCCGGAAAAGAACAGGGACGGGCTCACCGGTATGGATACCTGTGACAGACGCGCCTCGAACTGCTCGGAGCGGTTGCGAACAAAATGCGGCCAATCCTCGGCTCCCGGGATGAGTTCGCGCAAATTGGACAGCATCTGGCACCCATTGCATACGCCCAGCGCGAAGCTGTCGCTCCGGCCAAAGAATTCCGCAAACGCGTCCCGCAGCCTGGAATTGAACAGGATGCTCTTGGCCCAGCCTTCACCCGCACCGAGTACGTCACCGAAGGAAAATCCTCCACAAGCCACCGCGCCGCGGTAGCTGGCCAGTTGTCTGTCCCCACTGAGCAGATCGGTCATCGTCAGGTCGTGGCATTCAAATCCCGCCGCGTGAAATGCCGCCGCCATCTCCGTGTGGCCGTTGACACCCTGCTCCCGCAGGATAGCGACCGCCGGCCGTGCCCCGGTGCCGATGAACGGCGCGGCCAGGTCTTCATCGGCATCGAAGCCAAGCTGCGCGCGCAGCCCAGCCTCCCGCCCCTCGGCGATCGCCGCTCGCGCCTCACGTGCGCACTGTGGATTGTCGCGCAACTGCTGGATGCGAAAACTGGTCTCATTCCAGGCAAGCTGCAGATCCGTACGCAGCTCGTCGAATACCTTTTCACCATGTACCGAAATGCGCAGCCGCTCCCCAGCCGACGGGGCTCCGATATCCTGTATCGCGAGGCCCGCCGCCAGGCCGCGGGAGATCAGTGCCGCCGCATGCTCACCGCGTACCTGGACCACCACTCCCAGTTCCTCGTTGAACAGCAGTTCGTGGGCATCCACTCCGGCGGCGTCCAGGGAGATCTCCAGGCCACAGTGGCTCGCGAACTGCATTTCCGCCAGGCAGGCGAACAGTCCGCCATCGGAGCGGTCATGATAGGCGAGCAGGTGCTCGCGGGACTCGCGCAGCCAGGCCACCAGGGCGAGTAGGCGTTTCGGGTCCGCCACGTCCGGGGCCCGGTCACCCAGTAACGAATACACCTGGGCAAGGGCCGACCCGCCCAGGCGCCGTTCGCCGGCCGCCAGGTCCACCAGCAGAAGACGCGTTCCCGGAATGTCCTCGAGCACCGGTGTCAGCACCCTGCGCGCGTCCGCAAGGGGAGTAAATGCCGTCACCACCAGCGACATCGGCGCGGTTACGCTGCGCTGCTCCCCATCCTGCTTCCAAACGGTCTTCATGGACATGGAGTCCTTGCCCACCGGGATGGATAAGCCCAGCACCGGGCAAAGTTCCTCGCCCACCGCGCGCACCGCGTCGAAGAGTGCCGCGTCCTCGCCCGGGTGCCCGGCCGCCACCATCCAGTTGGCGGACAGCTTGACGGTCCCGAGGTCGGCGATATCCGCCGCCAGCAAGTTGGTCAGGGATTCGGCCACCGCCATGCGCGCGCTGGCGGCGGAATCCAGCAGCGCCAGCGGCGTACGTTCACCAATGCTCATCGCCTCACCGGCGTGACCACGAAATCCCGCCAGGGTAACCGCCACGTCCGCGACCGGAACCTGCCAGGGACCCACCATGGGATCGCGGGCCACCAGCCCGCCCACGCTGCGGTCGCCGATGGTGATCAGGAAGCTCTTGTCCGCCACGGTGGGCAGGCGCAGCACCCGGTAGGCGGACTCCTTCAGGTCCCACTGGGCCAGCGGCAACGCCGGCGCGGTCCGCCGCAGTCGCCGTGCCCGGCGCTGCATGCGCGGCGTCTTACCCAGCAGAAAATCCAGGTCCAGGTCAATCGGCCGCGCACCCTCCTGGCAGTTGCCACGGCCCGGGTGCGGGGAACGATTGTCTTCCAGTAGCAGTCGATAATCATCGCTGGCGGTGCCGGCGACCGCCATCGGGCAGCGTTCCCGCGCGCACAATGCCCGGAAGTGATCCAGCCGGTCGGCGCGAATTGCCAGCACGTAGCGCTCCTGGGCTTCGTTGCACCAGATCTGCATGGGTGACATGCCGCGATCCTCATTGGGCACCTCCGCCAGCTCGAAGTGGCCTCCGCGCCCGGCGTCCGCGACCAGCTCCGGGAGTGCATTCGACAGGCCGCCGGCCCCCACGTCGTGGATCGAGAGGATCGGGTTGTCCTCACCCAGCGCCCAGCAACGGTCGATGACTTCCTGGCAGCGTCGCTGCAATTCCGGGTTGGAACGCTGCACGGACGCAAAGTCCAGTTCCGCGTCGCTGGAACCGGTGGCCATGCTGGACGCGGCGCCGCCGCCCAGGCCGATAAGCATGGCCGGCCCACCCAGCAACACGATTGGCGTCCCCGCCGGGAATCCCGCCTTTTTGACGTGCTCCTGGCGGATGTTGCCGAGTCCACCGGCCAGCATGATCGGCTTGTGGTACCCGCGCACCTCCGTGCCGTGCTCACCGGGAACCTCCAGCTCAAAGCTGCGGAAGTAACCACCAATGGCCGGCCTGCCGAACTCATTGTTGAAAGAAGCCGCACCGATCGGCCCTTCCAGCATGATGTCCAGGGCGCTGACGATACGCCCCGGGCGCCCGTACTCTGTTTCCCAGGGCAGGGTGGCGTCCGGGAATCGCAGGTTGGAAACGCAGAAACCCGTCACTCCCGCCTTCGGCCGTGCCCCGCGGCCAGTGGCCCCCTCGTCCCGGATCTCGCCCCCGGAACCGGTGGCCGCACCGGGGTGCGGTGAGATGGCGGTGGGATGGTTGTGCGTCTCCACCTTCATCATGATGTGCACCGGCTCACTGCAAAAGTCGTACACCTGCGCCTGCGGAGAGGCAAAGAACCGCTCGGCGACCGGTCCGGCAATCACCGCCGAGTTATCGGAATAGGCGGACAGGGTGCCCTGCGGGTGGCAGCGGTGGGTGTTGCGGATCATGTCGAACAGCGACGCGTTCTGCTGCATGCCGTCGATTTCCCATGCGGCGTTGAAGATCTTGTGCCGGCAGTGCTCGGAGTTGACCTGGGCGAACATCATCAGCTCCACGTCCGTGGGTCGCCGATCCAGGCGCGCATAGTGGTTATAGAGGTAGGCGATTTCCTCCGCGGAAAGGGCCAGCCCCAGTTCGCTGTTCGCACGCTGTAAGGCGGATTCACCCGTCGCCAGGTCCACACAATCCAGCGGCGCCGCCCGCGGTTCGGAAAACAGCACGCCGACCTCGTCCAGTCCGGCGAGCACGGCCTCTGTCATCCGATCGTGAAGCAAAGCGGACAGGGAATCACACTGGGAATCGTCCAGTGCGCCGCCAAGCGTCCATAGCACGCCGCGTTCCAGGCGCCGCACGGTCTCCAGACCGCAACGCCAGGCGATGTCGGTGGCCTTGGAACTCCAGGGCGATATGGTGCCCGGGCGTGGCACCACCAGTCGCGAAAGCCCCGGCAGGGCGCCGGCGTCATCCCGCGGACCGTAGCGCAGCAACCGTTCCAGAATCTGCTGTTCCGCCGGGCCGAGTTCCCCGTCCAGATGCGCGAAGTGCCAGAACTCAGCGAACAGCGATTCCACCGGCGCCACCCTGCGCGCCTCGGCTAGCAGTTTGTCGGTGCGAAACGCAGACACCGCACGAGTGCCGCGCAGACGGAGAATCATGCCACCACCTTTTGCAGGACGATCAGCCGGTACGATTTGTATTTTTCAAACGTGGCCTGGTTGTAGTGCCCGCCAAGATATCGTTGTTCGGCACGTCGCAACGGCTGGCGCACCAGCCAGGACAGCAACCGACCCCGCAACGGATAGCGCTTGCGCAGGAACGCGCCGGTAGCCTGCAAAAAGGGAATGACGCGCTCGCTCGCGACCTGCTCGAACAACGCCAGGGTACCGCTCGCCGCCGGGGTCTGGTCCTCGTCCAGAACGATGCGAAACGGCTGTGTGGCGGCGAGGCGATAAAACTTTTCCAGGCCGTGTCCCCCTCGCAGCACGCCATCGCCCGCGCCCCCGTCGCGCGCGGCGTCCTTTCGAAAAAAATCGCCGATGATCACCCGCCCCTCGTCCGCAAGTAGCGCCCCGAGCCGTTCGAAGCTGGGCCCCATGGGTACGTATTGGTAGCTTTCCCCGAATAACACCGCGTCAAACGGTCCGATTTCCGCGGGCAGCTTTTCGAACGCGCACTCGTGCAGCCGGTAGCGCCCGGCAAACCCGGACAGGCGTTCCCGAATCTGCTGATTCAGACTTATCGCCGGGGATACCCCTTCCACCTCGTAGCCCTGCTGGAGCAGGCGCTGCATGATGTGCCCGGTGCCACAGCCCACGTCGAGGATGCGCGCCGGAGCTTGCGGCAGTTGCGCAATCCAGGTATCGCTGAGCCGCGCCTGGGCGCGGCTCAGGTCCGCAACGGCGGGCTCGGTTCCCGGCGGCCAAAGACCGAAATGCAGTTCGTCCAGCCCGAACAGACCGTGCCAGAGGACCAGCCCCAGTTCCCGTGTATCTGCAGGCGGCTGCAACTCCCCCGGTCAGTCCAGCGGCACGCCAAGACGCCGCGCCACTTCCTCGTAGGCTTCCACCACTCCACCCAGGTCGCGCCGAAACCGGTCCTTATCCATTTTTTCCCGGGTCCTGGCATCCCACAGGCGGCAGCCGTCCGGAGTGAATTCATCACCCAGCACCAACTTGCCGTCAAAACGGCCAAATTCCAGCTTGAAGTCCACCAGCAGCAGTCCGGCATCCGCGAACAGCTTTTTCAGCACCTCATTGGTGGAAAAAGTCATCTTCTGCATAACCTCGACTTCGCCGTCGGTCGCCCAGCCGAACGCCCGGATATGGTACTCGTTGATCATCGGGTCGTGCAGCGGGTCATTCTTCAGGAAGAACTCGAATACCGGAGGGTTCAGATCCTCGCCTTCCTTCACACCCAGGCGCTTGGACAGAGAACCGGCAGAGATATTCCGCACCACACATTCCACGGGAATCATGTCCAGGCGCTTAACCAGGGATTCGTTTTCCGATAGCAGACGATCGAAATGGGTGGCTACGCCGGCGGCCTCCAGTTTCTGCATAATAAACGCATTGAATTTGTTGTTGGTGGCGCCCTTGCGTTCCAGCCGCTCCACCTTCTCGCCATCGAATGCGGAGGTATCGTTGCGGAACAGCAGTATCAGTCGCTGCGGGTCGTCCGTCTCGTAGACGGTTTTCGCCTTTCCCGTAAACAGGTGCTTTCCTTTCTTCATCTTGCCTCTCTCAGGTATTTGTTTCGCACCACTCGAACCCGTTTTGCTGGTCCGCAATGCGGCTCCACGCGGAGCTCCCATCCAGGACCTCGTCGAGCAGTTCCGCCACAATGCCAGGGTCGTTGTTGGTCTCGCTCAGGTGCAGCGCCACAAAAAACTGCAGCTTGCTGGTATCAATTTCCCGCAAAAGTCGGGCGGTCGCCGTGTTGTCCAGGTGGCCCCAGGGGCCACCAACACGCGCCTTCAGTGCCGCGGAATACGGGCCTTCCTGCAACATGCGCCGGTCGTGGTTGCATTCCACCAACAGTGCATCACAGCCATCCAGTTGCGCGCGCACGTGCGGCGTGATGCTTCCAATATCCGTAAGCAACGCCGCGCGGTGGGTTCCGTCTTCAAAACGAAACTGGCAGGGCTCACGGGCATCGTGGGGCACCGGAATCGGCGTCACCGCCAGCTCACCAATCTGCACGGTTTCCTCATGCCGCAAAACACGGCGATCGGGCAGTTCGCCGACGCCCGCCTGCTGCGCCGCCGCGAAGGTTCCGCGGCTGGCCCATACCGGAAGTCCGAAACGACGGGCAACGGCGCCAATACCCGCCAGGTGATCACGGTGTTCGTGAGTCAATAGAATCCCGTCTAACGCGTCGATTTCCAGGCCGATCCGGGCCAGGCGCTCGCCGGTCTCCCGCAGCGAAAACCCGCAGTCCACCAGCAGGCGCGTCGCGCCCTGCTCCACCAGCACGGCGTTTCCGGCGCTACCGCTGCCCAGGCAGGCGAAGCGCATGATGCACTCCTATCGCAGCTGCTCATGCAGCAGCGTAAGGATACGCCGGCTGACGTCCGCCCCCTTGTCTGCGCCTTCGGGCCCCAACACTCGGACTGTGCTGCCCTGTTCCGCGGCGCTGATCCGAATCTGGTAGTCGTAGCCAGCAGCGGAAGGTTTGTTGCTTCGTGAAAAAATGCGACCGAAGAACCCCTTCTTCTTGGGTACCAGGTCCGGATCGCGATAGCGCACGTAGTAGGTCCCTGTCGCGCGGTCACGATTCTCAACGGTAAATCCGATCCGGTCCAGGGACAGTCCCACGCGTCGCCACCCGGAATCGAAATCGTCCGCCAGCGCGAGAATGACGTCGCTGCCGGTCTGTTGCAGGCGGGCGCGGTTACTGGCCGGTGTGGCCGGCGCACTGGCGACAATCTGGCGGGCCCGGTCTTCGTGTACGCCCAACTGCACAAGCAGGCGCCGCAGGAACTCCGCCTCCAGTTCCGGGTCCGAATCGCGCGGTTCCCACATGGTGGTTACCGGCTCATTACCAAGCAGCTCGCTAACCTTTTCCACCAGGCCGCGATGGCTGATATAGATTTCGGTGGTTCCCGGCTGTTTGCCACGCTCCAGACGGGTACGGAACTTGTCCCGGGTAGCCGTCGCGAACACCGTACCGACGGTGCTGGAAAGAAGCTTCTGTAGCCAATCGCTCTGGACGTCGGGACGCCGTTCCGCCCAGTCCGTCTCCATCACGCCCGCCTGGGCGTTCTCCTGCACCAGCACAAAACCGGTCTGCAGCCAAAAGTCCCGGACCTTTGGCCACACCGCTGCCGGCTCGCCCATGACCACCAGCCAGCGTTGCGACCCGGATCGCTCCATGTGCACGTTGGTCTGTTCCGGAAGTACCACCGACACCGGCGCGCCACCCGGGCGTCCGGACTGGTAGGCGGAAAAACTCGCACCTTCTCCCGGCACCGTCAGGCTCTGGGCGGAATCAACGGAAGTGAGGTCGGGGGGCACCTCCAGGGAATTCACGGCGCGCGCTGACTTGTAGGCGACTTCTTTCTCACCCACCGTGCTCTTGAAAGCTGAGCAGCCACCGATTGCCAGCGCCAAAAAAAATACCGGAAGCCTCGTCGTGATTTGTTTCATGAACTCCGTGCCTCGATCTGAATTCGATAACGCTACAGTACGCCGGCCCGTTGCATGGCCTGGCGCAATGCCTGGTGATTTTCTCCGGCCAGCGGTGTCAAGGGAAGCCGGATCCCGCCTTCCATGAGCCCCTGCTCTTTCATGCACCACTTCACCGGAATGGGGTTGGCCTCCACGAACAGCGACTGGTGCAAGCCCGCCAGCCGATCATCCACATCAGCAGCATTCCGCGCATCGCCCGCGAGCGCGTAGCCGCACATTTCGCTCATCAGCGCGGGTGCCACGTTTGCAGTTACGGAAATTACGCCATGGCAGCCCAGCAACATGAGTTCCCTGGCCGTAGCATCATCGCCGGAATAGACCTCAAACCCGGCACGCGCTCCCTTGAGTATGTCCCTGGCCCTCTGCGGATCGGCCGTGGCCTCCTTGATACCAATGATATTATCAATCGCGCTGAGTCGGATAACCGTGTCTGCGAGCATGTCACAGGCGGTTCGCCCGGGCACGTTGTACAGAATCTGCGGTATGGCGACAGCCGCGGCGATAGCCTGGAAGTGGCGAAACAGCCCCTCCGGGCCGGGTTTATTATAGTAGGGAGTCACCAGCAGGCAGGCGTCTGCTCCGGCGTCCGCCGCGCAGCGGGTCAATTCAATGGCTTCCTGCGTGGAGTTGGATCCACTGCCGGCGATGACCGGAATACGGCCTCGCGCATGCTGGACCGCGGCGCGAACGACGGCGCAATGTTCGTCGTGATCCAAGGTGGCGGACTCGCCTGTGGTTCCCACGGCGACAATGGCGCGAGTGCCGGCCTCTACATGAACGTCAATGAGGCGGCAATAGGTGTCGAGGTCCAGCGACCCGTCCTCGTGCATCGGGGTCACCAGCGCAACCATGCTGCCTTCGAACATCGTGCGGAAACTAGAAGAAGGGCCCTTGGGCGGAGCGAAGATACTACTGGCAGACTGGGGTAATCACAAGCAGCCGGGGCAGGGTCGCAGGCCCCGCCATGGCTGGTTTTTCCGGCCCCGGCGGCCAGTTGCGCCAGCATCGCAGAGCGGATCGCGTGCTATCATTTCTCCCTTGGAACTCCCGACGAAAAGAGCCCGCGCCATGTTGCCAGCCAAGACCCACAATTCCGTGCTTGCCGCCCTGATCCTGCTGCTGGCATCCCTTCCGGTGGCCGCCCAGGAACTGCTACCCAACGGGGATTTCGAGAGCGGCACACTGGATGGCTGGACGGTCAGCCGCCTCAATCGAGGCGTGGTCAACGTGGTTGGGGAAGGCACCTGCTTTTCCGACAATGACACAACGTACCTGCAAATCCCGGGGAATTACGCCGCAGCCGTGCGCTCCAGCGACGATGCGCCGCTGGATTCCATCGGTGTGCTGACCTCGGATGTCTTTACTGCGGGCGACGGTGTGCTGTTCCGCGCCATCTCCGAGACTCGAGCGGAACGATGGGTGGCCGACCCGGTGGATTTCGATGTCCTGCTGCTGGATGCAAATAACCAGACCCTGTTCCAGCAGCGCGTAACCACTGCGCTGGTTGGTCTGCACCCGGGTTGCCCCTCGGCACCGAATACCGGCGGCTTCAGCACCCATTACGTCGATACCCGCCCCTGGCAGGACCAGGAGGTCCGTATCCAGTTCCGCCAGAACACCGGACGGGAAGGCGTCGGCTTCTTTACCCTGGTGGACGATGTCTATCGATACCCGGCTGGCCAGGCGCCGGTTTTCCCGGGCCAGCCCGTCGCGGTGGCGGGTACCTCCCTGATCGAGGACCCGGTGCTGCCATACGAGTTTCTCAACCTGGATGCCCGCCTGTCCGCAGACCCGGATGGTCAGAATCTCAGCTACCGCTGGTTTATCGACGGAGAAACCACGCCCCGGGAAGGAGAAACGGTGCCTGTGGATGACCTGGAAAATGGCAATCACACCGCGGTGCTGGTGGTGAGTGACGGCCTCAACGTGGCCACGGACACACTGCGCTTCGCGGTGTTCGACACCATGGCCGTCAGCGAGGAGCAGAGCGGCGGCACCCAGTAGCCGCCTGGCGACTCACGGCCTGACCCTGCGGGCCGGCGCGCGGCTGCTGATCGCGGATCTGGATTTCGCCATCCGGCCCGGCGACAACTGGGCCATTCTGGGACCCAACGGAGCGGGCAAGACCACCCTGTTGCATTGCCTGATCGGGCTGCGCCCGGCGGAAGCCGGCGAGGTGCGGCTGGATGAACGGCCGCTGACGCAGTGGCCGCCGGGCGAACGAGCCCGTCGCATGGGCCTCAGTTTTCAGGAAGAAGCCACGGATTTCCCCGCTACGGTTCTGGAGACCGCCCTCATGGGGCGTCATCCGTACCGGAATGGCTGGAGCGGAGAGACCCGCGGTGATCTGCGCAAGGCGCTCGTCGTATTGCGGGAACTGGAACTCGCGGCATTTGCCCGCCGTCCCCTGCCAACTCTATCCGGCGGCGAACGCCGACGCGCGCAACTGGCTACCCTGTTCGCCCAGGACCCACCGGTATGCCTGCTGGATGACCCCGTGAACCACCTCGATCTGCGAAACGGGGTGCGCATACTCGACGCGGTCGCCCGGCGCGCCCGGCGCCCCGGCCATTGCAATCTCATCGTGTTGCACGATCTCAACCTGGCGCGCCGCTTCTGCAGCCATGCGTTGCTGCTGTACGGCAACGGTGAATGGCGGGCTGGCGTATTCCCGGAGATTGCCAGTCCCGCGGCACTGTCCGACCTGTACGGGTGCGACATCCGCGAAATACGGGACCAGCATGGCTCCGCGCTGGTGGCATCTTGACAGCTACCGGCACGGCGCATAGTGTGCCACGTGCTCAGGTGCTCCCCAAAAAAACCCGGCTGATCCGCCGGACGGGAGTGAAACGGGAAGCCGGTGAGAGTCCGGCGCTGCCCCCGCAACGGTAAGCGAGCAAGACGGATCTGAATGCCACTGTTCCCTCGCGGAACGGGAAGGCGATCCGCCCGCGATGATCCCCTCATCGCTCTCGCGAGTCCGGAGACCGGCCTGCGCGTAACCGGCGACGGCGCGGCGGGCGCTCGATCACATGGCACTCCCCTCGCCGCCGCCCTCCGATTCACGTGTACGGTGGGTACACTCGCGAGGACAATCACGCATGCGCACTCTGCCCGCCCGGCTCACCGCCGGCCTGATCACCGCTCTATTCGCACTGCTGGCTTTTTCCTCCCCGGCCCTTGGGGCAGACGATTCCGCGCTGGTGATTACCGCCACGCGCACGCCGCAGGAAATTGGCCACGGAATCTCCCCCACGATACTGATTGACCGCGAAACCATCGCCGCCAGCCAGGCCCAGGATGCCGCGGAATTGCTTCGCTTTGTGGCGGGCCTCGAGATCGGCCGCAATGGAGGTCCCGGCCAGGCGACCTCCCTGTTCATTCGCGGCACCGACAGCAACCACGCCCTGGTGCTGGTGGACGGTGTGCCAATGAATCCGGGCACCATCGGCGGCGCCGCCCTGCAGAACCTGGACCCGCAACTGATTGAACGGATCGAGATCGTCAAAGGCCCGCGATCCAGTCAGTACGGCAGTGCGGCCCTGGGTGGCGTAGTTCACATCATTACCCGGCGGCCAACGGCCACCGGCGCGGAAGTCAACCTGGCAACCGGGAGTGATGCCAGCCATCAACTTGGAGCGCAGCTACGGCACGTCGCCGGGTCGATCTCCGCCGAACTGCAGGTCAATGAACGGCGCAGCGATGGATTCCCCGCGCGGGTCGGTTCCTCCCGGAATTCCGGGCACCGCATGACCAGCGCCAAGGTTTTTCTGCGCCACCAGAGCGCAGCCGGCCATTTCGAGTTGCGCCACTGGCAGGCGACCGGCAACACCGAGTACGACGGGTTCTTCCTCGAACCCCTGGACCAGGATTTCCGCAACACCAGCACCGCGCTCGAAGCGGAACAGGCGGTCTCCGATCGCTGGCTTTCCCGCCTGACCGTGAGCGAGACCCGCGACGAGATCGACCAGGGCCAGGGAGCGGATTTCACGCACACCCGTCGCCGACTGCTGGACTGGCAAAACGATGTGGAGTGGCGCGGAGGCTTGCTCAGCGGTGGTATTAGCCTGAGCCGGGAGGATACCCGCGCATTGTCCTTTGGCCTCGGCTTCGATGAGAGTACCGACACGCGCTCGGCATTTCTGCAAAACGAACGCCGCTGGTCTGCCACCGGCCTGCTGCTGGCAGCCCGGATGATCGACCACGAGGATTTTGGCGCCCATCACACCGGCGAAATCAGCCTGCGCCGCGAACTGACTCCAGACGCCGCTTTGCACCTGTCCTGGGCCAGCGGATTCCGCGCACCGGATGCCACCGATCGCTTCGGTTTTGGCGGCAATCCGGCGCTTGAACCGGAAACCTCATCCAGTATCGAGGCCGGCTTGCGCGTCAATCACGGCATGTTGCGCTGGCAAGCCAGCGTCTTCCGCAACGACCTGGACCAGCTGATCGCGTTCATCGACCCGGACGGATATGCCGGGCCGTTGCCCGGGCGCAACGAGAATATTGACCGGGCACGGATTGACGGGCTGGAAGTCAGCCTGCAGGCACAACGGGAAGCCTGGCAACTCCGCGCAGAGGTCATGCTCTCGGACCCGGAAAATCGGGATACCGGACGCCAGTTGCCGCGACGCGCCCGCGCCCAGTTGGTGCTGGCGGCCAACTACACGGGGCGGCGGCTTGCCGCCGGTGCTCGCCTGCTGGCGGTCGGATCACGTCCGGATTCGGACTTTAATACCGTCCGCAATCCCGGCTACGGCGTGATCGACGTGCATGCGCGCTACCCGCTGGCCGGAGGAACCCTGGGCCTGCGGGTAGAGAACCTGCTGGACAACGACTATGTACTTAGCGACGGCTTCCAGACCGGTGGACGCCGGGCGTTCCTGGAGTGGCGGTGGTCCCGCTGAACGGCATGCGGCGTTTCCTGCTGTGGTCCCTGCTGGCACACGGCCTGTTGCTGCTGGCCTGGCCGGGTATGCGCCCGGTCGCCCTGGTCCTGCCCACGGCGCCGGAACTGCAGGTTGCTCTGGCGCCGCAGGCCAAGCGATCGCCGCAACCGTTTCAGCCGCGGCATCCACCGCCGACCCGGCCACCAACACCGGCCGCGACCGCGGCCCGGTTAACACCGACCAGCCCGGTGGCGCCGGCCGCGGCAACGGAAACGGAAACGGAGCGATCCCATACGGCCGGAGACCTAAGCGCGAAATCCCCGGCCCGGACCGCGAACGACGAGGAAATTTCCGTCAATGAACTCCGCACCCGTATACGCGAGCGTCTTGCCCCACACTTCCGCTACCCACAGCTGGCCCGCCGACGGGGCTGGCAAGGCACGGTGCAGGTACGTCTGCGGGTTGCGGGCAATGGACGGGTCCTGCCCCTGGCCGTAGCCCGCAGCTCCGGCTACCGCCTGCTCGACCGGCACGCGCTTCGCGTGCTTGGCGAAATCGGACAGATCGCCCTGGGTGCCGCTCCGATGGCTCCGCGGGAACTCGACTTCGCAGTCATCTACCGGCTGCTGCCCGGGACGCTGTGATCCCGGCGCCTGACCGCGTCCGCATCTATACTCCGATCATGGGCAACCGACTTTCTCGCATTTACACCCGCACCGGCGACACGGGCAGCACCGGACTGGCGGACGGCAGCCGCGTCAGAAAATCGGATCCGAGGGTTGCGGCCATGGGATGCGTGGATGAACTCAACTCCGTGCTCGGCTTGCTGCGCTGTGAAACCCTTTCCGCCACGCTGGACGCGCAACTGGCCCACATTCAGCACCGGCTGTTTGACCTGGGCGGCGAACTCAGCCTGCCGGGAGAGCGGATTCTTGCGGACCCGGATGTGCAGCAGCTGGAAGCATGGCTGGATGAATGCAATAGGGAACTGGCGCCCCTCAAGGACTTTATCCTCCCGGGAGGCAATCGGCCCGCGGCATTGTGTCACCTGGCGCGAGCGGTGTGCCGACGCGCGGAACGGCGGGTTTGGGAACTGGCAGGCGACGGTGAAGTGGCGCCGGCGCTGCGCTACCTGAATCGGCTTTCCGACCTGTTGTTCGTGGTGGCGCGCAGGCTGAATCGCGACGCCGGGGTGGAAGACGTCCTCTGGCAGCGGGACTAGTCGCTACGCATTCCCTCGCGCACCGCCTGAATCTGCGCGCACAGGCCCCGGGCACCCTCCGCTACCCGCAATGTGTGTCGCAGCAGCAGGTCAGCTTCGAAGCTTCGCACCTGTGCGCCGGGCAGCCGTTGCCGCCATTCCGCCTGGATCGCCTCCCGATCCGGCAGCGTTGAAGCCACCAGTACCGCACGCGGTGCCCGCGCCAGTACCGCCTCGGCGGAGACCGTGGGCGCCAGGGATTCCAGTTCAGCAAATACATTTCGCGCGCCGCACAACGCCAGTACTTCGTTGACCAGGTGCCCACCGGCCAGGGTCATCAGCGGGCGGCGCTCGATCTGGAGAAAAACCGGGACCGGCGAACGTCGTGCGTAGCGCGCCCGCAGATCTGCGATGCGGGAGAGAAATTCCGCCGCCTGGCGGCCGGCCACGGGTCGGGTGCCGGCCAGTTCGCCGATGCGGTTAACCAGCACCGCGATGTCCGCGAGGGATCGCGGTTCGCTGCTGAACACGCGCGTACCGAGGGCCTCCAGGCCTTCGATATCCGCCTCGCGGTTGCCGCTTTGCCAGGCAAGAACCAGGTCCGGCGCCAACTCGAGGATGCGTTCACGGTTCAGGCCCTGACTGCTGCTGACCACCGGCAGCTCCGCTGCGGCCGGCGGATAGTCGCTGTACGCGGAAACACCGACCAGGCGGTCCCCGGCTCCGGCCGCGAACACCAGTTCCGCCAGGTAGGGCGCCAGCGTCACCAGACGCGTGACCGGCGCGGCAATCGCGATTCGCCTGCCCCGGGCGTCGCTAAACTCCCTGGCGAGCGCCGTCACCGCCAACAGGCACAGCGCGACGGCCAGCACCAGGCGCCTCACGCCAGCGCCCTAAAGTAGGCAATCCAGTCAAAGCCAGGGCCTGGATCGGTTTTTCGCCCAGGGGCAATATCCGCATGCCCGTATACCCGCCGCGGTGTGATGGCCGGCCAGGCGGTCATCAGGCTGCGTGACAGTTCCACCAGGCGCCGGTACTGGGCCGGCTCGAAGGTACCCCGCTCGCCGCCTTCCAGCTCAATTCCGACGGAAAAATCATTCACCGCGTTGCGCCCTTCGCATACCGATTCTCCCGCGTGCCAGGCCCGTCGGGTTACGGGTACAAATTGCACCAGCTCCCCGTCGCGACGCACCAGGAAATGGCTGGAGACCCGCAACTGCCGAAGCTCGTCGAAATACGGATGGGCATCGCAGTCCAGGCGGTTGTGAAAGAAATCTTCGATCTCCGGGCCACCAAAACAGTCCGGCGGCAGGCTGATGGAATGAATCACCAGCACTTCCGGTACACAACCCGCGGGGCGGTCATCGCAATTGGGCGACACCGCCCGGCGAGCGCCGGTGGTCCAGCCGCTGAGTACATCGGTGTGCAACATGCGTTACATGCGCAGGAAAACGCGGACCACCGAGTTCTCGTACCGGCGCCCGTGCTGCTTGTTCAGGTGGGCCACGGCAAGCACCGTGATGCCCAGGAATAGCAGAAGGGAGGCGACAATCAGAGACAGCAGTTCCGGAAAAACCGCGATCAGGATTCCCGCGAGTATCAGGATGAATCCGGCAAGCATGACAACCTCCAGGTGGAGTCCGGTTTCGGGATGGCTATTATTCCCTCAATTGGCGCCAATAGCAGGGGGGAATTCCCGGTTCGGCAGGAGCGCAACCGACGGGGCGAGCATCCCTCGTGCCATGGTATAAAAATGCCATGTGCGGCCGCTTCTCGCTGGGATCCCCGCCGGAACTCATCGCCCGGATTTTCCACCTGGCGGCGGTGCCGGAGTTAGCACCGCGTTACAACATTGCCCCGACCCAATCGGTGGCGGTCATCCGCCTGGACGGGGAAGGCCAGCCCACGCTCAGCCCGATGCACTGGGGGCTGGTGCCCGGCTGGGCCAGGGATCGCAGCATGGCCGCGCGAATGATCAACGCGCGCAGCGAAACCGTCGCCAGCAAGCCTTCGTTCCGGGAACCGTTCCGGCGGCGCCGCTGCCTGGTGCCGGCGGACGGCTTTTTCGAATGGCGCAAGGAGCCGGATGGGCGCCGGCAGGCATTTCATTTCCGGGTGGAAGAAAACCTTCCTTTCGCGTTCGCCGGATTATGGGATCGCTGGACTGGCGAGGACGGCACGCTGGAAAGCTGCACCATTCTCACCCGCCCGGCGGATGCCGTCGTTGCGCCGGTTCACCACCGCATGCCGGTGATCCTGGATACCGGGCAACGGGAAAGCTGGCTGGATGCGGCAAGCGACCCGGTTCGCCTGGAGGCAATGCTGGCTGCCCCGCCCAGCACGGTGCTGGTCGGCTACCCGGTCAGCAGCCTGGTCAACAACGCGCGCAATGATGAGGCACGCTGCGTGCAACCGATTAGCTGAAGGCGAATCAGCCCCAGTCGCCGGTGGCGCCGGCATCGATAACCGAACGCATGGCATCCCGCACCCGGATGGCTTCCTGCATCAGGCCGTCCGGCAACTTGGAATCCGGATGCCAGGTCAGGGACAGCCAGGCCACGTTCCAGTCCATGGTCATGATCCACAGTGCCCCTTGTCCATCTTCGATAACGGAGATTCGGCAAGGAATAAACACCGAGAATTCCGGTGAATAGTCCAGCATCGCACGTGCCACCTCGGCATCGCAGTACTGGAGGATGTGAATCACCGGGGTCCGGGTGCCGCGCTTGGCGTCCAGTTCCTTGGAGATCGGCGTATGCGCGACCTTTTTCAGGTTCACCTCAATGGCGCGGCTGTCCATGGCCTCCAGCACTTCGTCGATGGAGAGGTTATCCGCTACCTTGCGCTTGTAGGTCATCATGTTGAACATCTGGCGCATGGACCACGGACTCATCGCCCCGGCCATCATCATCATGGTTTCCTTCAGTTGATCGGGAAACGGTTCGCTGACGGTGTTGGGCTCGTTGGGCACAAACGGCACCAGCATGATGGTGAACGGGAACGGCAGCATGCTGCTGTAGCGCAGGTTCTTTAGCGCTTCCCCGAACGGGTTGAAGGCCTTGGACACCGCGGGATCGGCCGGGGCTGCCGGTACCGGGGCCGCGGCTGCCGGCTCGTTGGTGGCATCGGCGGGCGATGCCGGAGGCGGTACCTGCTGGGCGAAACCAGGGGCGGCGGTCAGGCCGGCCGCCAGCAGCAGCACACGGACTTGCGATTTCATGCGGTTTTCCTCGCGGGAAGACAGAATTTGGCGCATATTAGCTTATTATTAGGTTTTAATTAAACAACCATGCCAGCCAGCAACCACAGCCCGCCAGCGGCCCCGGCGCAGAATCCGGCGCCCCCGCAAGCTCCCAAAACCCTTGCCGCCGTTGACCTGGGCTCCAACAGCTTTCACCTGATTGTGGCCCGGCTGCAAGGTGGGGAATGGTCCGTCATTGACCGCCTGCGCGAGACGGTGCGCCTGGGGGCGGGCCTGGACAACCGCAAACGCCTGAGCCGCGGCGCCCGCAACCGTGCACTGGACTGCCTGGAGCGTTTCGGCCAGCGTTTGCGGCATATGCCGGTGGGCAGCGTGCGCGTGGTTGGCACCAACACCCTGCGCCAGGCCCGCAAGATCGGAGATTTCGTCAGCGCGGCGGAAGCCCGCCTCGGTCATCCCATCGAGATCGTTGCCGGGCGCGAAGAGGCCCGACTGATCTACCTGGGCGTCGCCCACGGCCTGGAGGCCGGACACGAACGTCGGCTGGTTATGGATATCGGCGGTGGCAGCACCGAACTGGTTGCCGGTACCGGATTCGATGCGGGCGAGCGCGAGAGCTTGCACCTGGGCTGCGTAAGCTGGAGCCGCGAATTTTTCCCCGACGGCCAACTCAAGCGCAAGCGGGTGCGCCGTGCCATTCTCGAGGCCGGCCTGTTGATCCAGCCAGTCGCCGAGCAGTTCCGGCGTGCCGGCTGGGATCGCGTGATTGGCTGCTCCGGAACGGTGCGCGCGGTTCGCAGCGTGGTCCATGCCCAGGGCTGGTGCCAGCAGGGCATTACCCGAAAGGCGATGGATTCGCTGGTCGAGCAACTGGTGGAAACCGGCAACATCCAGGATCTGCGGCTGGCAACTCTTGATGACGATCGCCGGCCGGTGTTTGCCGGCGGCGTGGCCATACTCGCGGCGCTATTCGAGACCCTCGACATCCGCCAGATGGACGTCTCGGATGAAGCCATGCGTGAGGGCCTGTTGTATGACCTGATTGGCCGCATCACCCACTCCGACGTTCGCGAGCGCACGGTCCAGTCCCTGGCGGAGCGCTGGAGCCTGGACCAGGAGCATGCAAGCCGGGTGCGTACCACCGCGATCGGCTTGCTGGCCCAGGTGGTTGACAGCTGGCAGCTCAAACACAACGACTATGAATTGATGTTGGGCTGGGGCGCGACTCTGCACGAGATCGGCCTGTCCATTTCCCATGGCAGCTATCACAAGCATGGCGCCTACGTGTTGCGCAACGCGGATCTGTCCGGCTTCTCCCGCCAGGAACAGGTAGTTCTGGCGGTACTGGTTCGCGGGCATCGGCGGCGTTTCCCGGCGCAGGATTTCGACGCATTGTCGACAACGGGCCGGACTTCGGCGGCCCGCCTGACGGTACTTTTGCGGATCGCGGTTTTACTGCACCGCATGCGGGGCACCGACCCGGCTCCCCGGCTGCGGGTACGGGCGCGGGACGGCTCGCTGTCGCTGAGCTTCGACGCTGGCTGGCTGGCGGAACATGCCATGACCCGCGCCGACCTGGCGCACGAGCGGGACTACCTGGCGGCGGCGGGCTTCCGGCTGCGCTTCTCCTGAAGGTCGGCCAGCCGCTACGCCTCCGCGAGCGACTCCAGTAGTTTCCGCTGGGCCGAAATGCTCGAGTCCGGACCCCGCCGACGGGAAAAGCTGCCATCCGCTGCCATTTCCCAGGCCTGGAGATCGTCCTGCAGGTACAACATCAGGTCCTGAATTACCCGCTTGGCCAATTTGCGGTCGCGTATCGGTGCGCACTGCTCCACGCGCTGGGACAGGTTGCGCGGCATCCAGTCCGCACTGGCCAGCCATACCTCGGGGTCTTTGCCGTTTTCAAAATAGTACACGCGGGTATGCTCCAGGAAGCGACCAATAATGGAAAAGACGCGGATGTTCTCGGAAACGCCCGGCACACCCGGCCGTAAACAGCAGATTCCCCGCACCACCAGGTCGATACGCACTCCGCAGTTGGAGGCCGCGTACAGAGCCTGGATGACCGCCGGGTCCACCAGGCCATTGATTTTGGCAATGATTCGCGCCGGCCGACCGGCGCTGACGTTTTCGCATTCCCGCTGGATACGTTCCAGCAGGCCCGGCAGCAGACTAAAGGGAGACTGCAACAGGTGCCGGAGTTTGGGTTTTTTCGCCTGGGTAGTGAGCTGCAAAAAGATGTCGTGCACATCTTCCCCGATCTCGGGATCAGCGGTAAACAACCCGTAGTCCGTGTACAGGCGCGCGGTACGTTGATGGTAATTGCCGGTACCCAGGTGCACGTAGCGATGCAGGTGCCCCGCTTCCCGACGCACCACCATCAGCAGTTTGGCATGAGTCTTGTAGCCTACGATGCCATACACCACGTGTACGCCCGCTTCCTGTAGCTGGTTGGCCAGGTTGATGTTGACCTCTTCGTCGAATCGCGCACGCAATTCCACCACCACCGTTACTTCCTTTCCCCCGCGCGCGGCCTGCATCAGCGCATCCACCAGAACCGATCCGGAACCCGTGCGGTACAAAGTCTGCTTAATGGCGATGACGTCGGGATCGGCAGCCGCCTGGCGCACGAAGTCCACCACCGGAGCGAAGGACTGGAACGGATGGTGCAGCAGGATGTCCCGATGGCTGATGGCCTTGAACAGGTTCGCCCCCGGCGCCAGACGTTTGGGCAGACCGGGAGTGAAACTGGCGTACTTGAGATCCGGGCGTTCCACCAGGTCCGGCAGATTCATGAGCCGATGCAGGTTGACCGGCCCCTCCACCGGGTACAGGTCCGATTCTTCGAGCTGGAAACGCCGCAGCAGGAACCGAGCCTGGACATCTGGCATGTTGTCAGCGACCTCCAGCCGTACCGCGTCGCCGTAGCGCCGCGAGGGGAGTTCACCTTCCAGGGCGCGCAACAGGTCGTCCACCTCTTCCGTGTCCACAAACAAGTCGCTGTTGCGCGTCACCCGGAACTGGTAGCAGCCGGTCACCTCCATTCCCGGAAACAATTCTCCGACGTGGGTGTGCAGAATCGAGGAAAGGAACACGAAATCATCGGGACTCGAGGCAAACTCCTCCGGCACGCGGATCAGGCGTGGCAAGGCCCGGGGCGCGGGCACCACGGCCATGCCGCCACGGTTGCCGAAGGCATCCTTGCCATCCAGCGAGACGATGAAGTTCAGGCTCTTGTTGAGCAAGCGGGGAAACGGGTGCGCCGGATCCAGTCGGATCGGCGTGATGACGGGCAGGATCTCGTCGTGGAAATAATCCTGCACCCACCGAAGCTGGTCCTCGTTCCACTCCTCCCGCCGCAAAAAGCGAATGCCCTCCTCCGCCAGGTCTGGCAGCATTTCCTGGTTCAGGAACTGGTACTGGGCCCGGACCAGTGCGTGCGCCTGGCTGCTGATGCGGCGCAGCGCCTCCGCCGGTGACAGGTTGTCGGCGCCGGTCTGGGTGGAACCGTAGGCGACCTGTTGTTTGAGGCCCGCCACCCGCACCTCGAAAAATTCGTCCAGGTTGGAACTGGTAATACAAAGGAAACGCAACCGGTCCAGCAGCGGTACCCTGGGGTCACGAGCCTGTTCGAATACCCGCTCGTGAAAGGCAAGCAGGCTGAGTTCGCGGTTGATGTAGTACTCGGAACTTTGCAGGTTCGGCGTGCCGGAGGCCGGTGCTTCGTCGCCGGAAGCGTCTGGTGGATGCGATTTGTTCGATGACGGTTTCATGGTCCGCATTGTAGAGCTTTCGGCAACGCAAAGGATGACGGTATCATGACAGCGGTGTCTCCCGGGAGGAGCGCGTCATGTCGGATCCCGAAACCATCGCCCTGGAATACATCGAACAGGTCTGGAACCAGCGCAAGCTGGATTTTGCGGATACGGTGATCGCACCGGACTATGTCAATCACAGCGTAGGGTACAGCGGTCCGGAAGGCATCAAGGAGGACCTGGCCAATATCCAGGCGGTATTCCCGGACGCGCACTGGTCGGTGGAGGACTCTTTCGCTCACGGCGACCGGGTAGCGGTTCGCTTCGTGTTCCGCGGCACCCACCAGGGGACCTTCATGGGCATCCCCGCCACCGCAAAGGCGGTCGTGGTGCCCGCCATCACAATTTTCCGAGTCGCGGAACGCCGGATCGCCGAAGAGTGGGTCAACCTGGATTTCTACGGCATGCTGCGCCAGCTCGGCGTGCGCATCACCCCGCCCGCGAATCTCACTCCGGCTGCGAAATGATTCGCGGCGTCATGAAGATGAGTAACTCGTCGCTCGGTTCCGCTTTTTCGGATTGGCGGAATAGCGGCGCCAGGGTCGGCAGGCTGGAAAGCCCGGGAACCCGGTTCACCTGGTCCTGGCTGCCGGCGATGTCGTAGCCCTGTCCCTTGATGAGAATCGTGTTGCCCTGCTCCACAGTGCAGGCAGTAACCAGCGTATAACCACCGCCGGCAAGCTGTGCCGGGCTAACATCGAACCGGGCACCCACCCAGGTGGGTGATGCCCCGCCGCCACCTAACAGCCGGTTCCATTGCTGGGAGCCGCTGCGGGTCCAGTGATTTACCAGTTGGCCGTCCCGCCACTTCCAGAAACTGACCGTGACCGTCAGGCGCATCTTTTTCCACACCTTATAGATGTAACGCTCGACGGGATTGATCTGGTTGCAGTCTGGATCCACGAGCATCATGTCGGTGAACAGGTATCCCTGCTTCTTCACCGTATCGTCCGCCAGGCGCAAGCCAAACAGCGTTTCGTCCACCGGTCCCTTTCGCTTGCTCGCTTCGCCGCGGGCCTGCACGGCGAATTGCGCGCCATCCGGGGTGGTGTGTTCGATGGACTCGGCCTTTTTGAAGGGATTTTTCGAGGTGCGTACGCGGGATGAGGATTTTCCGCCACCGCCCCCCAGTAGCGCCCCCGCGATGCCCTTGACCAGTCCACCGAGCTTGTCTGGCTTCGGCCCCAGGGTAGTGGTTCGCAGTTCGCCCTTGCCGAAACACTGGTCTGGTGCGCCACCACCGGCACTGCGGGAGCCCCGGCCGGCGGATGCATCGCCGACGGAAGTGTCAGCGGTAGAGGTTTCGCCCGCGGCCGCGTTGCCTGGGGCGGTTTCGCCGGCGCTGGTCTGGTCCTTGGAGGCATCGCTTGCGGAGCCACCGGAACCCGGGGCGGCGCTACCCGCGGAACCCGACCGCACCGGCTGTCCGTCCTCCCCGATCAGCCGGGCGGTAACGAATATCAGCAAGTTGCGCGCTTTTTTGTCGCCGGAGCCGGAGCGAAACAGGCGTCCAATCAGCGGCAGATCACCCAGTTGCGGGATCTGGTCCGCGACCTCCTGTTGTTCCTCGGAGATCAGGCCACCGAGTGCCACGGTTTCGCCATCATCAATGACCACCTGGGTGGTGACCCGGCGCGTAACCAGTTCCGGCGCCTGTACCGAGCGGATTTCGTTGTTGGTGACATCCACCCGCATCTGGATGCTGCCGTCCTGGCTGATGACAGGCGTCACCTGCAGGCGCAGGCCAATGTCGTTGAAGGTCTGGCCGGAGACCCGGATCGGGCCGGTCGCAGGGATCACCGCCGGCGAGCCGGTGGAAGTCGTGACTCGTGGCGCCGATATCACCCCGGCGTCCGCCTTGCGGTCCAGCGAACGGAGGATCCGCTCCAGCTGTCCCGGGCCGAACACCTCAAAACGAGGTCCGATGTCCGGCACTACGGGTGGTTTGCCAGCGGATTCGGCCGGTTCCCGCCGGACCTCGCCCGGCAACTCCATGCCGCGCCAGTCAACGCCAATGTCCCGGATGAAGTGATCACTGACCTGCAGGAACCGCACATTGAGCGAAATCTGTGGCTCGGGGTCTTTCGCCCAGGCGGCTAAGGATGCAACACCGAGGAGCAAAACAAGAACAACACGGATCACGACAGCCATGGCAATCTCTCCGCGAAGAGGCCGGTTTATGCTAGGCCCGGCCCCGGTTGCGGTCAACCGCCATCCACTTCAGGCGAAGGACCCGTCGGTGTTCCGTTGGCGGACTGGGCCCTGAGTTTGCGGCGTGCGAGCCCAAGAAATTCGTGCTTGCTGTCCTCGAAGCGGCGGCGGGTGATGTTGCTGCCGTGCATGCGGTGAAAATGCAGTACCTCCGGCAGCCGTGCAACGCGCAGGCCCTTCGCCTCGGCCCGCAAGAACCAGTCCGCGGCATCCGCAAACCACAGGCCAGGATCAAAGCCGCCGACCTTCTCAAATGCGGCCCGTGGTGCCAGCAGGGTTCCGGAAATGAGTCCCGGAACCGCCCCCGCCCGCTGGTGCCCCTGCAACCGGGCCGCCTCGTCGGCCAGTTCCGATTCCCAGAAATTCTGTGTTTGGGTTACGCAGGCATCCGCGGGTGAGCCCCCACCACGATGATTTCATACACGGGCAGCGTTTGCGCCAGCACACGGGCAATAGCCTCAGCCAGAAAACGCTCGCTGTTGAAAGCGGGAATAATGCAGCTGATACGAAGCGTATTCATTGCCGCCGGAACACTACCGGGCACCGTTCCGTAACCGCAACGGTGCCCGGCTTCGTATTCCACTTACGAATTCCCAGATGGCGAATTCCCAGATGGCGAATTCCCAGATGGCGAATTCCCAGGTGGCGAACTACCAGATGGTGACCCGCTCTTCCGGC
>JAJDOE010000054.1 GCA_022340345.1 Gammaproteobacteria bacterium | reverse complement strand
CGTTCCCTTTCAGGAACGGCCTTTCCGTTGTACTTCTGGCGAGGCCCATTTCGCGGCCTCGCCATTTTTTTGGGATTTCCATGCCGTTGAAAAAACCGCAGCCCCGGAATAGCCGCCAGTCATTCCGCCGCGTCAATTTCGACCCGATTCCGGCCCGCGTCCTTTGGAGCGATACAGGGCGCGGTCCGCACGGGCCAGCAGGTCGTGGATGTCGCGATCCCTGGCCCTAGGGCTGCGCCACCTGCAGTCCCCAGTAACCGGCCAGCAGCGTATCCAGTCCCCGGTATTCCGCCAGCGTTGCCGTCTGCAGCGGCCGGTCGGAGCCAAAGCGTGCACGCAGGTGGCGAGTGGCATCCTGGCCACCCGGCGCGAGCAGCAGTTCGCGAATACGCTGTTGCAGGGCCCGGTCGACCCGGCGGCTGGCGCTGAAGCCCTGCTGGGTGACGGGCGGGCTCATGAACAGGGTGCGCACCGCCGGCGCCGAATCGCCGCTTCCCAATTCGCGGTACAGCCGGGTGGGAATGACGCCGCCGACGCAACGTCCGTCCTCCACCGCTGTGATGATGTTGTGAAAGCCACGCATTTCACGAATCCAGGGTTCACGAACGAAGTTTCGGAACTGCGCCATGACGGTCAGGGTCGCGAGGTTGGGCGGGGCATGGGTACACAGGGAGTGGCCGGCAAGATCCGCCAGTTTGGTAACGCCTTCCTCGTCCGCGCGAACGATCACGACGAAGGACATTTCCCCGGACAGGCGCACCAGCGGCCGGTGTCCATGATGGCTAATGCGCCAGCTGACAAAATGTGGCCCGTCGAACACCAGGTCGTACGCGTCCCTCGCGAGGCTGTCGGTGTAGTTCACCCAGTCCAGGCTGTGCCGGTACACCACCGGGATGCCGAGATTCGCGGACAGGTAGCGGGCGATGGGGGCGTAGGTGAGTTCTCCTTCCGCCCGGGATTCCCGCGGCGGGGCGGAAAGCACCAATTCCGGCTCCGCGGCGCTGGAGACCGGGCCCCAGCCGGCGAGCAAAAGGAGCGCGAGCACCGCACGGAGCGGGCGGGATACGGGCAGCGACAGCGAATTCATTCCCTTTTCCTCCTAACCAAAGAAATTATTAGTATTTCGTAATATTAGCGGAATCTTTTATTCCTCTGATAGTTAGGGGTTTCCCTAGTACAACCGAACGGGCGCCGGGCCCGGGGTTCCCGGAGTTGACCCCGGTCCCTGCCTGTCGCCGCACCACGGCGGTGCGCGTCCCTGGCGTCGATCGCGGTACCCTGTCGCTGTGCCCCATCACGGGAGAGCCCATGGATAGCAGCCCCCTGGAATGGGGCTACCTCGTGGCCATTGCCGCCGGCGTGTTCGCAGGCGTGGTGGTCATCTACATGCTCGCCAGCCGGAAAAAACGGCTGCCGGACCCGCGTGGCCGCTGGCCCTACCGGATCCGGCCGCCGCTGATGCCGCCAGAGCAGGCACTCTTTCTCCGCTTGCAGGAGGCCTTTCCCGGATTCGTGGTGCTGGCGCAGGTCCGCCTGTCGCGGCTGCTGAGCACGGGAGCGCGCGCCGACTCCGCGCGCTGGAAGGAATACATCAGCCGCATGAGCGTGGACTACGTCATCTGCACGCCGGACTTCAAGATCCTCGGTGTGGTGGAACTGGAAACAGCCCAGCCGGGGAAGGAACAGCGGGTGGCTGACCTGGTAAAGGCCCGCGCCCTGCAGGACGCCCGGGTTCCGCTGGTTCGCTGGGAGCTGGCCGACGGCGTGCCGGACGTGGCGCGCATTCATGCCCGTTTCGCCATGCTGGCGAAGACGACCGGCCGGCGCGCCAGGACAAAAAAGGGAGCCATCCCTGCGGGATGAATGGGGCGGATCACAAATCTGGCTGATTTCGTCTTGCTTGTTTTCGCTATGACGGCTCATGCGGACCAGAAATTGGCGCCTCGTCCCCACCCGGGGGGCGGAACCGGTGCTAGTCTCGCCGGGCCAAATCCCTCTCGAGTAAAAAGAGCCGCGACATGAAAAAGATTCCCATTGCCGCGTGGGCCGATCTAGCGCCCTCGGTGCCCGCCTACGCACTGGTCGCAGATGTTGACCTGGTGGTGATCCGCTGGCCGGAGGAGGAGCAGGTGTCAGTGTTGTATGGCCGTTGCCTGCATCGCGGCGCATTGCTGAACGACGGGCATGTGGATGGCGAGAACCTGATCTGCGGGCTGCACAACTGGGACTACAGTTTCAAGACCGGAATCAGTTCTTATAACCCGGCGGAACGGCTGCACCGCTTCCGCTCCTGGATCGAGGACGGAACGGTGCTGGTGGACGAGGACGAGGTGCGGGCCTGGGCAGTCGAAAATCCGCAGCCCTACAACCGCGACGCCTACCAGGGCCTGTACAAGGACCTGCATGGCGCGCCGGAGGAGCCGCACACCGGGTACATCCAGCATCTCGCCGAGCACGGCCTGTCGCAGGTCGGCCACCACGGTCGCGTCGCGGCGATGGGGGTTCCCCGCGACCAGTTGCCGAAATGGGACGACATCCAGATCCTCACCGCGCAGCTGCACAAGCTTCCGTTGCTGGAAGATGCTCCGGTCGGGACGGAGGTCGTGATCGGTCCCAACGCCAACAAGCCGCTGGTGCTGGAGCGGCCGCTGTTGGTGTCCGACATGAGCTTCGGCGCCCTGTCCGAGGAGGCCAAGGTCGCCCTGGCGATGGGCGCGGAGCGGGCCGGCACCGGTATCTGTTCCGGCGAGGGCGGCATGCTGCCGGAGGAACAGGCGGCCAACTCCCGCTACCTGTATGAGCTGGCATCCGCCCGTTTCGGGTTCTCGATGGACAAGGTGCAGAAGTGCCAGGCGTTCCATTTCAAGTGCGGTCAGGGCGCCAAAACCGGCACCGGCGGGCACCTGCCGGGGAAAAAGGTTAGCGGCAAGATTGCCGAGGTGCGGGGCCTGCCTGAAGGTGCCGATGCCATTTCGCCGCCGCGGTTCCCGGACTGGGAGGATGTGGACGACTACCGGCGCTTTGCCGCCGAAGTGCGCGAGGCCACCGGCGGGATTCCCATTGGCGTAAAACTTTCCGCGCAGCATATCGAGCGGGATATCGAGGTCGCGCTGCAGATCGGCGTGGATTACATCATCCTCGACGGGCGCGGTGGCGGTACCGGCGCCGCGCCGCTGCTGTTCCGGGACAATATTTCCGTGCCCACCATTCCGGCGCTGGCCCGCGCCCGCCGCTACCTGGACGGGCAGGGCCGGGCGGACATTTCGCTGGTGATCACCGGCGGACTGCGCCTGCCGGCGGATTTCATCAAGGCGCTGGCACTGGGGGCCGACGCGGTCGCGGTATCCAACGCGGCGCTACAGGCCATCGGCTGCCTGGGCATGCGTGCCTGCCACACCAACAACTGTCCGGTGGGAATTGCGACCCAGAAGCCGCACCTGCGCCAACGCCTGAAAGTCGAGATGGGGGCAAAACAACTGGATAGCTTTTTCCGCGCCACGACGGAACTGATGCAGGTCATGGCGCGGGCCTGCGGCTACGCACACCTGGAGGAATTCTGTATCGATGATCTCACCACCTGGCAACGGGAGATGGCGGATCTGACGGGAATCGCCTATGCCGGCGTGTCGGCGGAGTGACCGGGAGCTGCAGACCGAAAAGGCCCCGCCGGCCTTCCGGCGACGCGCCCTGTCCGCGGCTGGCAAAATCGCAAGCACCGTGGAACCTGCCGAGGCCGAAGCGTACGGGTCGGTAGTCACGGAAAAAACGGCTGTTAACGGGGATGGCGGCTGGTTTTTTCGCCAACCCACTGCGACAGAAATTCAGGCTGGCTGCGCTATGGCCTTGGCAGTTTTGACCAGGCGCATCTTCAGCGCGAGGTTGTTCTTGGAATCGGCGTTGCGCAGAGCTTCGTCGTGCGAGATTCGTTTCGACTGATACAACTCAAACAACGCCTGGTCAAAGGTCCGCATGCCCATTTCATTGCTGTCTTCCATCACTTCCTTGATCTTGTGAATCTCTCCATCCTGGATAAGCTGCGATATATACGGCGATTGAAGCAGGACCTCTACGGCGGGCACCCGCTTTTTTCCCAGACCGGCAACCAGGCGCTGTGAAACCACGCCCCGCAAGTTCAGTGAAAGATCCACCAGCAGTTGGCGATGAGCTGTATCCGGAAAGAAATTGAGTATCCGGTCGAGGGCCTGGTTGGCGTTGTTGGCGTGCAGCGTCGACAAGCATAAGTGTCCGGTCTCGGCGTAGGTAATGGCGTGTTGCATCGTAGCGAGGTCGCGAATTTCCCCGATCAGGATGACATCCGGCGCCTGGCGCATGGCGTTTTTCAGCGCGTTGGCATAGGAATTGGTATCAATCCCCACCTCTCGCTGGTCGACGACCGACTTTTTGTGCGCGTGCAGGAATTCGATAGGGTCTTCGATTGTCAGGATGTGGCCGGTCATCGTCTCGTTCCGATGCCGGATCATTGCAGCCAGGGTAGTGGATTTTCCGGACCCTGTGGCGCCCACGACCAGGACAAGCCCGCGCTTGAGCTCGATGAGGTTTTTGAGCACGAGCGGGAGATTCAGATCTTCGACCGACGGGATCTCACCCTTGATGTAACGGACAACAATTGCGACCTCGCCGCGTTGCCGGAACACGTTGACGCGGAACCGTCCGACTCCCGTGAGGCCGATCCCCAGATTCAGCTCGGAGGTCTCCTCGAATTCCGCCTGCTGCTTGTCATTCATGATGGAGTAGGCGATCTGCCGGATATCCACACCCTTCATCGGTGACTCGGCGGTAATCGGGTAGGCGGTGCCCTCGATCTTGAGGTGCGCGTATGCGCCGGGACTCAGGAACAGGTCCGAGGCGGTTTTGTCCGCCATGAGCGTCAGGAAAGGTGTCAGATCCATGCCGGGTTATCGCCTTGGGAGGACAAGCGGATTGGGGCCGGAGAGAGAAACAGATACGCGGCGGCCAGCGTGCAAACTATCCCAGGCCAATTGCGAGTTCTGTGCGTTGTCGCGCATTGCCGGGCCGGCAGCCCGGCTATTGCGCTCATCCGGCTCACATTCGCCTTGATGACGCACGGCGACCAGGGATTCCCGGCGGACCCCGGTTTCCGGAAGCAAGTCGGTATCGCCTGGTCCGCGATATACCGCGCCGCTAAGCGCGGTAGCGTACTGAACTTACCGAAAAGCCAGCGTAGCTTTCATGTTTCGGATCGTGTCGCGCACGTCACGACCTTGAGTACTGGTTTGGAACCGTGCGAAGTATCTGTAAACAAGTAACACCTTAGTAATAGCAGGTGGACTAACGGCGCGATCGCAAGATCGCGCCGTTTTTTTGTCCGAATCTGGTGCGCCTGGCCCGCATCGTCCCTCCCGCTGCGTGCACCATGCGCGCCCGGCTTTTGGACATCTACATGTGAAGGTTGCCGGTGCCGAACAATCCGATCAGTCCCGTGACGATAAGATAAATGGCGACGATGTAGTTCAGCAGCCGGGGGACGACCAGGATGAGAATCCCGGCAATCAGCGAAATCAGGGGTGCAAGACTGAGTGACATGTTCATATTACCTCATCCAGGTTGACGGGAAACTACCAGCAGCAACTACGCCTGCTCCGTGCACTTTGCGTGGCCGCTACCGCGAGCGAAAAAATACCCGTTGGCGCAATTCCGGGCCAACGGGTGGGATCTGGATGCACGCTGAACCATCGCCAGGAGGAGGTGATAGGGTTCGGGGGAGAACAGTTACGCGCATCCAGTGCAAAACTTATCCGATGCCAAAGCTGATTTCTGTGCGGTACCACACATTGCTGGCTTGGTCTTCATGGCAACCGGGCCCATTCGCGTGCAGCCAGGAACGGCCCGAATTGCAACTGCGTTGCGCTATCTACGTGGCCGCGATCGCGTATCGTGCATGCGAAAAAAGACCCGTTGGCGCTTTTTCCGGGCCAACGGGTCCAAACTGGATTCACGCTGGACGATCGCCGGGAGGAGGTGGCGATTAGGTCCTGGGGGGAGAGCAGTTGCGTGAACCCGGTATTTAATCTATTCCATGTCATGACCGAGTTCTGTGCGGTACCGCGCATTGCAGGCGCGATCTGCCAGGCAACTGCGCCCATTCGCGTGCAGCCCGGAACGGCCTGAATGAAAATTGCGATACCGAATCCGGGCATCCGTGTGAACCGGCATCGCTGCATTCCGTCGTGGAGTCCGTTCCTTGCGATGCGTTGCGGGCAGAAGTCCGGAGGGGTGATGGCCCATGCCGTCACCCCGCCGGAATGGGATCAGAACATCATTTGAATCCCGGTGCTGAGGATGCGGTTGCCTTCCAGGTCGTCCAGTTCGTCCACCAGAAAACGGGCCTCGAGGAACCAGCGCATGCGGTCGGAGATGTGTGCCCCGCCATTCAGATACACGGTCGTGAAGGTATCGAGGTCGTCGTGCCAGACACCGATGCCGACGCCGTAGAAACCGTTTCCTCCCCTGCCACCCTCATAGCCAAGATCCGCGAAGACTGCATTGAGGTCGGATTGCTCGGTGACGGCAAAGCCGGCGCGCATGAGCAGGCTGCCATGTTCAGAAATCGGTATCAGGTGCCCGGCCTGCAGGCCAACGCCACGCGTGTGCTCGCGGACCAGTACGCCGTCGATCTTGCGGTCGATCCACTCCTTTACGAAGAACGGCGCAATGAAGCTGTTGCGCACGGGCGGTGGTACCGGTTCCGGTTCCGCCTGCACGACCGGCGCCGGGGCCGGCGCTGGCAGCGGTGTACTGGAGATCAGCGATACGTTGCAGCACACCAGCGGGATCGCAAATCGGTGGCTTGCACCCCCCGATTCGACCGAAATCTCCAGCGCCCGCATCGAGTCCCTACCCGCCCAGACCCGGTAGCGCCGGGCGATTCCCTGCTTGTCCTTGGTCTGCCCCATCCACTCGAAGCGCTGGCCCGGCGTGTAGGACGCGGTGGCCATTCCGCCGGCCGCGATGGCAGCGAAAAAGTCATCCACTGACCCTGCCCAGCCGGCGTCGGAGAAGATTTGTTCGAAAACGGTTCGGTTGCCGGCGACAAACGCCTGCAATTCGGAGGCGGAGGAGAGGCCACCGGGACAGACGGCGGTCGCCGGGTTGCCCAGGCGGTGGATCTCGCCGTATTCCTGGGCGAAAACCGGGGCCGCCACCACCGCGAACAGGCCGCCGGCGAGCAGCGAACGACAAATAACACGCGCTAACTTCATTTGTATATCTCCGTGAGACGCTATGGCGTCAATTGTTTATTTTTGGAAATCAAAGCTTCGCCAGGCTCCGCGTCGCGCGCTGCTGCAGTCGACAGGAACCGCTTGGAGACGGCCGAAACCCGATCGACTCGGCACCCTGACCCGGCTAGCCCTTGCCGCTCACGCCAGGCCGTTTGTAGCGTTTCCCGGCCAGGCCTTCGCCAACGGCGACCTGGAGCCTGCCGGCGTTCTGCGTGCGCTGGCCGGCAATTGCACCAAGGTGGTCACCGGTGAGCTGACACCACTGCATCCTTGCCTTGCCCTTGAGTTGCTTCCACCTGCCCTCAATGATATCCCGGTTCATATTTGCAAAGCCTCCTAAAGCCGCCCGGCGGGACCGCCGGTCATCGATTTTGAATCGCGTCCGGGCCGGCCCCGGTGGAGCCCGCCGTGCAGCGACGGTCAAATTACGCGCCCGAAATTTCGGACCCTGGAGCCAAAAGTTACGTACCGTGCGTCGGCATGGTCTGTGCGCTACCGCACAAAAAAAGATGCCGTATCCAATCAATGCGTTATCGGATCTTCCGGGCTCGACCATCACCCCCAAGTCACGCACAAGGGAGCGCATCCAACCGGTGCCTGACCTTCCGGCCCCGGCTACGTCAGCAGCCGTGCGTAGTCATCGCGTCCCGACGCGTAGCACTCGCAGGCCGCGGCCTCGAGCCCCTTGCGCGAAACGATGTTGATTCGGCCGTGGGAATAGCGGGTGAGGCGGCGCTCCTGCAACGCGCCCGAGGCAATGGTGACGGCGCCTCTGCGCACGCCGAGCATGTCGGCGAGGAACTGGTGGGTGAGTCGGAATTCGTCGGCGTGCGCGCGGTCATGCGTCATCAGCAGCCAGCGCGCCAACCGCGCTTCGACGGGATGGAACCGGTTGCAGGCCGCGTTTTGCGAAAGCTGCGCCACCAATACATACACGTAGCGGTTGAGCGTACGGGCAAGGCGTGGGTGGTTGGACAAATCGCGTCGAAATTGTGCGGCGGGCATGCGTAGCGCGGTGCCGGTCCCCTGCACCACGCCGCGCTGGGCAGAAGCGCCTACCCCCAGCGCCAGGGTCGCGCCAAGCATACCCTCGTCGCCGATCAGCCCCATCTCCAGCGGCGGATGGCCGTCTACCACCACCACCAGTGATATGAATCCGGTGAGAGGAAAATAGACGTGCCGGAACGGTTCGCCGGCGTCACAAAGGATGGCGCCAAGTTCCAGGTCCACCGGTTCGCAGTGCGCCAGAACGCTGTCGCGCTCTCTCTGCGGCAGTCGGTCGACAAGGCAGTTGACAGGCCCATTTGGTGCTGAGGCAGACACGGTATCCCTCGGCAGTGGGGAAAGGCCGGAACAACCTGCACTGGGTGCGCGGGTGTCCGGCCACTGTACCGAAGCGTACGCACCGTCCGGACGCGAGTCTGTGCGCTGCAACACATGGAGAAAGAACCGGCGCGGCCGCGCCGGGACGGCGAGGTCAATGAGGGTTGGAGAAGTCGCGCAGGCGGTCGGTTTCCCGCTTGACCACGGCGTAGCACTCGCAACTCAGCGTTTCCAGCTTGGGCCGGTCGAGCACCGTGATCTGCCCGCGGTGATAGTCGATCACGCCGGCCTTCTGTAACTTGCCGGCGGCCTCGGTGACTCCCTCGCGACGCACGCCCAGCATGTTGGCGATCAACTCCTGGGTCATCGTCAACCGGTTGCTGGGCAGGCGGTCCAGCGAGAGCAGGAGCCAGCGGCACAACTGCTGGTCAATGCTGTGGTGGCGGTTGCATACAGCGGTCTGCGCCATCTGCGTGATCAGGGCCTGCGTATAGCGCAGCGCCAGTAGCCGCATCGTCGCATCGCGATTGAACTCTTCCTTGAGAATGTGCCCCGGAAGCCGGTAGGCGCAACCGGCACTTTGCACCAGCGCCTGGCTCGGGGTGGAATCTCCGCCCATGAACACCGCGATTCCGACCAGGCCCTCGTTGCCCACCACCGAAATTTCCGCGGACGAGCCATCTTCCATCACGTAGAGCAGCGACACGATGGAGTCAACGGGGAAATAGACGTTCGCCAGGGTATCGCCGGACTCGTACAAGACCTTTCCAAGCGCCAGGGTCTCCAGCACGAGACGAGGAACCAGCCGTTTCCGGACGTCCGCCGGCAATGCGGCCAACAGCTGATTGTTCAGCGGGGAGTGGGTGTGGCCGTTGGTAATCATGGACATAGCCATAATCCGGGTTGCCGATGACAGCTCGCGCAGAAACCGGACCTTCCCGGGTGAAAGGGCGCCAGCCGATTTTTGCATCGGTCAGACCGGTCCTTGGTCGGTATTGAATCGTACATACA
>JAJDOE010000164.1 GCA_022340345.1 Gammaproteobacteria bacterium | reverse complement strand
CGCCGATGATGGAACCGTGGTAATGGGCCGGGATGGTCACGTTGCTACCGGAGATCAGGAATCCGATCACGCCGCCGGTGCCGAACAGCACCATGGAGCTGACCAGGGCGCCGCGCAGCACCGCCGCGTGCGGGCCCGCGGAGCGACTGCGCGACAGGCCGTACAGGATCGCCAGTCCCAGGGGCAGGGTCGCCAGGCTGCCGCCGTACTGCATCTGCCAGGTGAAAAACCGGTGGTGTTCGACGGAGGTGACCTCCCAGGCGTAGTAAATCGGCGGCGCGAGAAACACCGTCACCAGCCCCAGCGCGAAAAACACCAGCACCACCCGCGGACTCACCGGCAGTTCCACCCCCGACGCGGAGGCCAGCCACAGCCAGGCCACCAGCATCAGCAGGGTATAGGTGAACTGCAGCATGTGACCGCCGCCCCAGAACAGCAGCTCGTAGTACGCTTTGCCGGTCAGTTCCGCCGGCAGCGCCCACCCGGACCAGGCAAACGCCATCAGCGCCATGACCACCGAGACGGTGGCGGTATTCAGCCCGAAACGCATCGCCGCCACTCCCGCCATCTCCTCTCCCACCCGCGGTATGGCTACCATGCTGCGCCAGGCCAGCACGCCAATGCCCAGCGCGAACACCAGCAGCCCGGCGTGAAAGACCGGGGTCTGCAACACCGGAATGTAGTTGCTCATCAGCGGGTGCGCGTCGCCCAGGAACGGGGCCAGCACCAGGATCGCGGTACCGGCGGACGCCAGCGCCAGGGCGGTCCAGCCGATGCCCCGCGCCCGGTCGGTGGAATTCAGGCTCCAAAGGACGCCCGCGTAGGCCAGGAACCAGACCAGTACCGACAGGTCCACGTGCACCACCAGCGCGGTACGGAAGAATTCCGCCCACGGGAACAGGTCCTGGGTATAGGGCGCCCGGGCCAGTACCAGCAGCAGGGAGAACAGGCCGGCGCCCATCAGCGCGACCAGGCTCAGCCACAACCAGCCGGCGGCGAGCCGGCGGCGAAAGTCCGTGGGAACGGGAAGAAGGAAGTCGGGTTGCAGGGCCGTAGGATCCGGGGTTTTCCAGGCCGCAAAGTATAACGACTGTACACCGGGGTTACCGCCCCCGGCGCGGGTCGCCAGCGCTACGTCAGTGGATCAGGAACTCCCGCGAGGGACTGTCGAAATCCACCACCACGATCTGACCCGGCTTGAGGTCCAGTTGCCGGCGCGCCTCATGCCAGAGCTGCGGTTCCCGCACGCTGTCATTAAGCCGCATAAGCAATTGGTGCGTGCCGACGGGAACGCTAAAGCGCCGGTACAGGCTGGCCGGGCCATCTGAATGCAGGCCGGAGGGCGCCAACGCCGCATTGAACAGCTGCTGGTCGTCCAGCCGGAGTTCCACGGTAACCGGCGAACGCTCCCGCGGACAGTCCATGGGGGCGCGCATGTTGGGCGGCATGCCGGCCAGTTCCTCGGCGCTGCGTTCCCGGCAGGCTTCCCGGGACTGCCCGGGGTGGCTGATGGTGAGCTTGAGCATGGCCTGGTCCGGCGCCGTGTGCTGGTAGGCGGGTGAAGTGGCGAAATATCCCACGCAGCCCATGAACAGGGCGTAGGCGACCGCCTGGCCCAGCCATTGACCGACACGTCCCGCGGATCCGGATTTTTGCACGCCGGATGTCATCCCAGTTTCCGGTGCAGGCGCGCGTCGTGGGTCCGGAAATGACCGAGGAACCATTCGCGCAGACGCTCCGCCACCGTGTCCGTCTCGAACACCTCGCGATCCTCGTAGTCGTCCATGATGTCGCGAATCTCATCAAGTAGCAGCTCGTGTTGTGCCTTGTGTTCCCGGTACTGATCGTATTTCCGCTCGCGCATGATGCGCTCCTCCAGGGCGAAGTGCGCACTGATTCGCGCGTTGATTTCCCCCAGAAAGTCGAGCACCGGGAACGAATCTTCCCGTTGCAGGTGGTCCCAGGTCTCGTTGATGAGCCCGATCATTTCCCGGTGCTCGTGGTCAACGGAATCGATGCCCAACGCGAACCGGTCATCCCATTCAATCAGCGCCATCACGAACCTCCCGGGTCGGGGTCGCGGCCGCATTCCGCTGGTACGGTCCCAGCGACTTCAGGGCCTCACGGAACCGCTCCAGCCGGGCCGCCGTTGCGCTACGCGCCGGGCGACTTTCCCAGTACCGGTCCAGGCGTTCCCGGGGCACCCGCGCGCGCAGCGCCGGGTCGCGCTCCCCGGCAACCCGCGCGTCCATCCAGTCGTTGCCGAAACGATAACGGCAGTCGCAGTCGCTGCAACCGGCCAGCATCACGCCATCCGCCAGGCGCCGGCTGAGAACAAAATCCACAAACGGTGGAGGCAACATCCCGACGCAGGGAAGCTCCACCGCCACCACCCCGGCGCTCTCCGCAACGCGCGGACGTTCCCGGCAACTGACAACCAGCACCCGGCCCTCGCCGTCCAGGCCTTCGGTCTTCCCCTGAATCCGCTCGCGCAGGTCGTGAACCGTCAGCGCCGGTAATTCGATGCCCGCCACCAGCTCGCTGGCGCGCCGGAACGGCGTCGCGGTGGGACAGGCGCCCACGCAGATGCCGCAACGGGCGCACAGGTCGTCGGCCACCACCGCCTCCTCCGCAAAAGAAGCGCCGTCCGTGCGTGGCTGCATGGTCACCGCATCGTAGGGGCAATCGGCAAAACAGCGCCCGCAGCCGTTGCAGTTCTCCAGGTTCACCACCGCCGCCGGCCCCCGCCGCCCCGGTGGCAGCCAGGGCAGGATCGCCACCACGGTGGTTACACCGGCGGCGAGCAGCCACGCGGCACCGGGGGACCAGCGATCCACCAGCGGGTAGATGGCGAGATAAAACCAGTCCAGGTCCACTGAGCCCACCGCGAAATCCAGATCGGCGGGCGCCTGGCTCAGCGCCGGCCAGGCGAGAGACAACACGATGAAACTGGCCAGCGTGCCCAGGGCAAGCCCCCGCGGCGGATTGGAACGCGCTTCTGTCATCCGCTGGATGTGTACGAACATCAGCAGCAGCAGCGCCAGGGGAATGCCGATGTGCAGGAAGGCGAGCAGGGAGAAAAACCGGTCACTGACCGCTGCCGCGTTGATGAAATTTCGCGACATGGGATCGGTAAAGATCGGCAGCCAGTCCAGCCATTCCGCCGAGATCACCGCGACGAACTGGGCGAGCTGGTCCCACACCAACCAGTAGCCGCTGATGCCGGACGCCACCAGCAGCCACAACAAGGGCACCCCGGTGAACCAGGAGTACCAGTGGGAGCCCCGCAGCCGGTCCAGGGAAAATTCCCGCAGCAGGTGCAACACGGCGGTGATCACCATGGCACCGGAGGCGTAACGATGCAGGCTGCGCAGGATGCCGCCCAGGTACCACTGGCCGTGGGTCAGTTCCTCGATGGACGGGTAGGCGCCGGAAATGCTGGTTTCGAAAAAGATGTACAGGTACAGGCCACTGGCGGCGATGATCCAGAAGGACAGGAAGGACAAGGCGCCCAGATGGTAGAACGGATTCAGCCGCTGCCCGAACACACGGTCGAGGCCGCGTTCGGCGACCGCGAACATGGACCGCAATAGCCGTTGCAGAACTGAAATCAACGTAATCCCTGCCAGGTCGCTGGCCGCGAAGGTATCGCCGTCATTGCACCGGTCCTTGACTCAGGTCAACGCCCGCGTTTGCGGCGCCACTCCCGGACCAGGAACACCACCACCAGCAGGGTGCTCGCCAGGCCGATGAACATGCCGATGAAGATCGAGTAATCAAAATAGTACCGATCGGTGGACGGGTCGTAGACCGTGCAGAACAGGCGGACCTTGTGGCCGATACTCGTCACCAGCGAGGCCTCGCTGGTGCGCCCGAACACCACGTCCTTGAGCGGTTCCACCAGCAGCGGAGTCTGGAACTGCATCCCGTACACCTGGCGATAGATCACCCCATCGGCATCGGTGACGGTCGCCTGGATCAGGTGGTCAAAGCCCTTGGCCGTGGGAAAATACTGAAACCCCAGCTCCTTCGCCAGCGCGTCAATGGTTTCCCGGGAGGCGCTGAGGAAGTCCCAGCCGGGCTGGCTGACCGCCTGCTGGGCGGCAAACACGCGCATTCCGTCCGGGGTGTCGTTGGCCACGTCGAAACCGATGGTCAGCACCCGGAAACTGTCCGGCCCCAATGCATCGCGGGCCTTGGCGACCACCTCCGCCAGGTGCCGCGTGGTGGTCGGGCAGATATGGTAGCAGCTGGTGTAGATCATGCTGATCACCAGCGGCTTTCCCCGCAGGTCGGAGAGTGTCAGGCGGCTTCCGTCGCTGCGCGTAAATGCGAGATCCGGGAGCCGGTTGCCGATGGCCGCCTGGCTGATGCGCAGCGCGGTAGCGTTATCGAACTCCGACTGGCTCCCTGCGGGCGCATGGTCCGCGTGGTCCCTGGGCTGGGCACCGACACCCGCCGCACACAGCCACAGGACCACCACCGCCGGGAGACGGACGTAGCGGAAGAAATCGGGCAAACGTCGCTCCTGTGCCGTGAATACCGCCGGCCCCTAGCGGGCCAGCCACAACTCGAGCATGGCACCGCCGAGAAGCAGCGACAACTGCACCAGCGAGGCAAAGAAATTGCCCATCGCGGCACTCCGGTCCGGGGTGCGGGTCAGTTGCCAGCTCTTCCACAGGAACCAGGAGCCGCCGCTGGCGGCTCCCGCCAGGTAGATCCAGCCCATTCCATAGAAAACCGGCAGCAGGGAGACCGCCACCAGGGCCACGGTATTGAGGAAAATGATCCGCGCCGCCCTGGCGTCGCCCACCACCACCGGCAGCATCGGTACACCACCGCGGGCGTAATCCTCGTGCAGGGCAATGGCCAGGCTCCAGAAGTGGGGCGGGGTCCACAGGAACAGCACCACCGCCAGCAGAATGGCCGCGGGACTCAGGGATGGGTCCGCCGCCGCCGCCCCGGCCAGCACCGCGAAACTGCCGGCCAGCCCGCCGACCACGATGTTCCAGCTACTGCGGCGTTTGAGCCACACGGTATAGATCACGCCGTAGGTGAAGGCACCCATGAAGACATAGAACGCGGTGAACCCGTTGAACAACCCGGCCGCCCCGCCCACCGCCACCAGCAGCAGCGCCAGGATTCCTGCCAGCCAGGTGCGGTTCGGTGTCAGCGCGCCGGTAACAAACGGGCGGGTACGGGTCCGCGTCATGCGCGCGTCCAGGTCGCGTTCCGCGTACTGGTTGAAAGCCCCTGCGGCCCCGGAGGCCCCCAGCACGCAAAGGCCGAGCAGCAGGATCTGCCAGCCGGCCAGAGCGCGGCCTGGCGTAACGGCGAAGCCCGCCACCGCCGTGATGGCGATCAGCAGGCCGATGCGCAGTTTGAATACGTTGACGACGTGGGCAAACAACTTGGTGCGGACTCCCCGGGTACCCGGAAACTTTCGTGGTCGAAAAACCGGTTGCGCGGGCGGCCAACCCGCCCACGCAACCCCCTGGCCTAGCTCACACCCCAGGTCGCTGCCAGGTACTTCCAGTTGATGAAGTAATAGAGCACAAAGGCGGTGATGAACACCATCGCCAGCACCAGCGTGCCGGGCACGGAGATCCGGCCCAGCCCGTCGTAGCTGGTAACCGGCTCCGCAATCAGCGGTATGGCGGACTTTTCATCCTCGCCCCGTTTCTTGCCGAAGAACACCGACAGCACCGTGACCGCGAGGTACATGGCGCCGCCAATGACGGCCAGGACCACGGAGATTCCGGCCAGCCCCATCATGGTGTAGGCGGTTCCCGGAAAGTCGTAGGGAAGCGCGGCGCCAGTGAAGGCCATGTCCCAGTGACGGCGCGGAACGCCGAGGGTGCCGGCGCCCATCAGGAACAGCGATACGCCCGCCATGCCAATACCGAACACGTACGGTTGATACTTCGCCATCCACGGCATCACCGTCTCCCGCCGGAACAGGATCGGGATGAGCCAGTAGGTCAGGCCCATGAACGCCATGGTGGTTCCCAGCACCACCGTCGCGTGGAAGTGCCCCGGGACGTACAGGGTGTTGTGGATGATCAGGTTGATCTGCTCGGTACCCATGACCACGCCGGAGATTCCGCCCAGGAACCCGAACCCGAGCAGGGACAGGAACATGGAGGAAAACGCCGGATTGCCCCAGGGCGCCTTGCGCAACCACTCGAACAGGCCCTTGTTGAAGCCGCGCTTGCGCTGCGCCGCCTCGATGGAACCCGGAACGGTCAGGCCGTGGATCATGGAAGCCATCACCGCCAGGTACATGGCGTAACTGGTGTTGAAGATCTTCCACTCGTGGCCCACACCCGGGTCCACCAGGATGTGGTGGGCACTGGCAAGTTGCAGGAACAGGATGTAGAGCAGAAACGCAGACCGGCTCACCTTTTCCGACAGGGGCTTGGCGCCAAATACCACGCCGGCCACCGCATACCACACGGCCACATGGGCGGAGACGTTGATCTGCTGGGAGGAGTGTCCCATGGCCCACCAGATAACGCGGTACATCAACGCATCG
>JAJDOE010000152.1 GCA_022340345.1 Gammaproteobacteria bacterium | reverse complement strand
CTCCAGGTCCTTGCGGCGTTCCGCGATTTCCTGGTGGCTGGAAGAAGTGGGAATCAGCTGGGCATCGGCGCCAAACTTGATCGGATTGTCGAAAAATTCCTTGATCTTGCGAATCTGGAACCGCCTTTGCTCCTCGCGCTGCACCAGTTCGCTGATGAAAGCGCTGAGGTCCTGGTCGTTGTCGACCGCAGGCGCGCCATCGTCCGTCGCGCCGGGCGCGAGCTCCTTCAGGCGAGCGCGGCGGTCAGCGGAGGCTCCCTTCTTTGATTTGCGGGCAGATTTTTTCGCTGCGGAAGGTGCTGCCCGGCCCTTCTTGGCGACGCTGCCGGCGGCGGGCTTCTTCGCGGTGGTCTTGCGCGCGGGTTTGCGTTTTGAAGATGCCGCCCGGCCCTTCTTGGCGACGCTGCCGGCCGCGGGCTTCTTCGTGGCGGTCTTGCGCGCGGTCTTGCGTTTTTTCGTAGCGGCCGTTTTCTTGCCTGCCGTTGTGGAGGTGCTGGTTTTACGCACCGTGGCGCTGGTGTTTGCTCTACTGCGGGAAGCCGCACCAGCCGTTTTGGACCGCGTCGTGCGCTTTCCCGGAGTCTTCTTGGAAGGCGTTTTCCGGTCCTTGCTGGTGGCACGCGTCTTGGAGGCGGCCGCCGATGGCTTGCGAACGGCGCGGGATTTGGATTCAGGCATTTTTCTTCAGTGGGTGGGCGTGGCGAAGGGTCCGCCTGACTTGATCGTAGTATACAATCGCGCCACCTGAATGGGTAGAACACCGAAAAATTCGGCTGCCGGTGCATCGGCCAGAGACGGACTTCCGGACCCGGTGATCATTCTCGGCTCGCCGCGCTCCTATTCGTCGCTGGTGTGCGCGATGCTGGGTCAGCATCCCGAAACCTACGGTTTCCCGGAATTAAATCTGTTCTGTGGCGATACGCTGCAGGACGTCGTGGAGGGATTTACCGGTTACCGGCAGGTGCAGTTACACGGCTTGTTGCGAACGGTAGCGCATCTGTATTCGGGAGAGCAGTCCATTGCGGCCATCGACATGGCGCATCGTTGGATTCTGCTTCGGTTGGAGAGGCGGGTGGAAGAGGTCTTCGCCGAGCTCCAGCGAAAAGTTGCGCCACGGCATGTCGTTGATAAAAGTCCGCTGTACTCGTCCAGCGAGCAGAACCTGATGCGCCTGCGTTCGCGGCTACCGAATGCCTATTACCTGCACCTCACCCGGCATCCGAGGTCTCAGGGAGAATCCATGATGAACGTCGCGGACGGGCTGATGGCAATCATGGCCAACTCGATTGATTATCAGGCCAAGCCACCGGTCGTGGATCCGCAGATCAGCTGGCTGGAGATTCAAAAAAATATTGTTTCGTTTCTGGAGGCCGTGCCGGAAACTCGCCGCCTGCAGTTGCGTGGCGAAGATGTGGTCACCGACCCGGATTCGCATCTTCGTCAGATTTGCGCCTGGCTGGGAATTGACCAGTCGGAGCCGAGCCTGCGCAGGATGCTTCAGCCGGAGAAGTCGCCGTTTGCCCGCCTGGGACCGTTTGGTGCGCATCTGGGAAACGATATTGGATTCCTGCGGTCTCCGGCTCTTCGTAAGGGAAAACCCCACATGCCGTCACTACATGACAAGCTCCCGTGGCGGCCGGATGGTGCGGGCTTTAGCCCGGCGGTTGTGAGCATGGCGCAGCAACTGGGATACACATGAGTCGGGGGGCATACAGCGTCAGACGCGTTGCCGATCCGGCGCCGCGCCCCGGCCTGGGGCGTGCGGATTTCCAGCGCATTTGTGAGAACGGGTTCGGCGATGGCCACAACAGCTTCGGTCACTCGCTCGCCTGGTTCCAGGGCAAGCTCTACGTCGGAACGACACGTTCGAATTTCCAGATGGTGAAGATCCAGGCCATCTTCAAGAATCTTCCGGTGGATTGCTGGCCGGTAGAGGGTCCGGACGATCCCGATGGGCTGTATCGGGAACTCGATCGCCGCGCGCAGATCTGGTGTTTCGACCCGAAAGTGGGTGAATTCCGGGAAATCATGCGCGCACCCATGGTGATGGGCTCGCAGGGCGAGGAGGTTGCCAGGGAGACCGGCCACCGAAGGATGGTGGTTTTTCAGGGGGAATCCGATCCCGCGCCCGCGCTGTATGTCGCCACCTGGGCGGTAGGGCGTTCACCGGGGCCCTTGTTGCTGCGCAGCGAAGATGGCGAAAGCTTCGAGCCCTGTTCGCCCTACGGCATCCTGGAGGGTCTTCCGATCACCGCCACGCGGGTACTGGCGGCATTCAAGGATCGCTTGTTCACTTCGCCGACCGGAACGCGGGGGCATGGCGTGAAATTCGTTATCAACGTTTCGGGAAACCCGATCATCTACGAAACGCGCGATCCCCGACGAGGAAAATGGGTAGCATCCTGTGAACCCGGTTTCGGTGAGACAGGTAACGCGGGCGTGTTTCAGTTGTGTTCCTGGCGGGATCAACTGTACGCCGGGACGATTAACAATGAAGGGTTTCAGCTTTGGCGAAGCGATTGCGAAGGCGAACCTCCCTACCAATGGGAGAAAGTCCTGGAACGGGGGGCCGCCCGCGGCGCATTGAACCAGGCGGTCGTCAGCATGCATGTTTTTCGGGACGCGCTGTACATCGGAACCGGAATCCAGAACGGTGGTTATGACCTGACTAACGACATCGGCCCGGCCGGGGCCGAACTGTTGCGGCTGAATCGGGATGATAGCTGGGATCTCGTCATGGGCGATTCCCGCGATGCCGACGACGGCAGCCACCGGGTTCCATTGAGCGGGTTCTCGGCGGGTTTCGGAAACCTGTTCAATGGCTACGTCTGGTCACTCCAGGAACATGATGGTTGGCTGTACCTTGGCACGATGGATTCCACGATCTGGCTTCGTTACCTGCGACCCGTTGCCTACACGGAGCAGACCCGCGCGGTTGTAGAAGGTGTGGGCGCTGAACGAATTGTTGAAAATGAAGCCGGTTGTGATTTGTGGCGCAGCGCCGACGGCGAAAACTGGCTACCGGTTACCAAGGTGGGTTTCGATAACGTCTACAATTTCGGTATCCGCAACATGGTTTCCTCCAGCGAGGGGCTCTTCGTTGCGACGGCAAACCCCTTTGGTCCGCGGGTCGCTGTGAGAAAAGGGGACGGCTGGACCTACCAGGATAACGATCGGGGCGGACTGGAAATCTGGCGTGGCCATCGCCCGGAATAGATCGACAATCCTCTGGTTTTTCCGGAAACCGGCAATCCTTGTGCTGCCCGAATACGGCGGCTAGACTACGCCTCCCCTCGGATTCTCCGGAGGGCCGTAGTTTGACAAAACTCCCATTGTAATCAAAGAGTTCACACTGCCAATGAACGCCACGCGGGAAGAAATCCAGGCCCATGTAATCGCGGTCCTGGAAGAAATGACCATGGACTGGGAGCTGGAAAATGAGGAAGCCATCGGCACGGACACCCGCTTGATCGCGGACCTCGACTTCGAGTCCATCGACATTGTTCAGTTCATTCTTGCGCTCGAGCAGCGACTCAACAAGAAGGGTCTGCCGTTCGAGAAACTGTTCATGCAAGATGACAACTACGTCGAAGAGATGCAGGTCGGCCAGGTAGTGGGCTTTCTGCAACAAAATATCTAGCCTTTTGGCTTGGGAAAGAAGTTCATGAAGAAAGTCCTGATGATCGGGCTTGATGGCGCCACGTTTGCGTTGTTGAAGCGGTTTACAGAGGACGGCACGATGCCTTTCCTCGGAAAGTTCATTCGCGAGGGAGTGCATGGGGATCTGATGTCGACGCAGAACCCGCTTACGCCGCCGGCATGGATCTCCATGGTCACTGGCCGCAGCCCGGATGTGCACGGCATTTACGATTTTCTGCGCCCGCACCCCGAAGGCGACAAGGTGTTTCTAAAGGTAAACGACTCGCGCTACATACGCTGCGAGACGATCTGGTCGCTGGTCAGTCGCCAGAACCGCCGCATCACGTCCATGAATTTTTTCGGAATGGCCCCGCCGCCGGAATGCAACGGCTACCTGATTTCCGGATTCGTGCCATGGAAATACCTGAGAAGCGCCACATCACCGGCCTCGTTCTTCGATGAACTGAAGGCGATACCGGGGCTCGAGCATAAACTGCTCGGCATGGCCATCAGCGAGGAAAAGAAATGCATCCAGGGCCTGGATGATTCGGAGTTCATGGACTGGATTCGCCTGCAGGGGGATCGTGATGGAGCATGGGTTGACCTGGTTTGTCACCTGATGGAGAAGGACCGTACCGAATTGACCGCGGTAGTGCTCGATGGACCCGACAAGATGCAGCACTTGTTCTGGCGTTATCTCGACCCCGAATACGCCCACCAGGTGAATGGCGATTTTGACGAGAAGATTCGCGAACTGTGTCTGGGTTTCTATCGCGACCTCGACCAACGGATTGAGCGACTGGTAGCTGCCGCAGGGCCGGAAACCAATATCCTGATGACCTCGGACCACGGTTTCGGTGCAACCACCGAAGTGGTCTATATCAATGAATGGTTGGCGCAGAACGGTTACCTGCGCTGGACGGATCAGGCGGAGAGTGATGCCGGTACCAAGCTCACCCTGGACAAGATCAAGGATCACACGACCAACATTGACTGGGCCAATACCATGGCCTACGCGGTGACGCCGAGCAGCAACGCTATCTATATCCGACGCTCCAGTGGAGGCGGCAAGGGCGTCAGCGATGCGGATTATCCCGCATACTGCCGCGAACTGCGCGACAAGCTGTTGGCCTGGGAGAATCCCGCGGACGGCGGAAAAGTTTTCACCGATGTGTTTTTTAACGAACCCAAGCTGGCGGGTTCGGATTCGGTCGCCGAATATGCACCCGACCTGACGCTGCGTTTACGAGATGGCGGTTTCGTCTCCATCGTGCGTTCGGGTGGCGAAATTGTGCGGCCGCGACTGAAAGTGGATGGGACGCATCGGCCAAATGGAATCTTTGTTGCCAATGGGCCAAATATCCGGGTTGGCGAACAGATTCAGCCGCTGGATATCGTCGACATCGCGCCGATGTTGTTGTACGGGATTGGCCTGCCGGTACCCGAGGACCTGGAAGGGCGCGTTCCCGAGGAAGTGTTTACGCCGGAGACCTTCAAGCAGTTTCCGGTGCAGCGCGGAAAGGCGACCATTAGCGGCGATGTGGCAAGTGAGAATGAACCCGAGGTCTCCGATGAGGAAAAGGAGGCGCTCATGGCGCAAATGAAAGTTCTGGGATACATGGACTGAGTTTCATCCCCGGGCCCGTTCCCGGGGTTGCCTGCCCCCGACGCTGGTATGTCACGGCTTGCGCTTCCTGACGCGACGCTCAATTACGTTACCGCGGGCGAAGGCGCCAACGTCGTCCTGTTACACGGTCTGGGAGCTAACCTGGCGTTCTGGTTTCCCGCCGTCGCGCCGAGCCTGGCCCGGCGCTTCCACGTGCTGGCCTATGACCTTCGTGGGCACGGACGCAGCAGCATGCCGGCCAACGGGTACCGCATGCGCGATTTCGTCGACGACCTGCGCGCAGTGGTCGACAGCATGCCGGGTGGCAAGGCGCACATTATCGGGCACAGTTTCGGGGCGCGAGTGGCCCTGCATTTCGCTGCCTGGTATGGCGATCAACTCGAAACTCTGACCCTGGCGGATACCCAATTGCGCGTGCTGCAACCACCCATGCGCCTGAAGGAGTGGAGCCATTGGGCCAGCTGGAAGCAGCAATTGCGAAGCCAGGGAGTCGAAGAGTTCCCGGGCGATGAGGAAATCATTGACCATCGGATATTACGGATATTTTCCCGGCTACAAAATCTCGGCGGGACGCACGCTGGTCCCGCGCCGCATAGACGGCGCATGGGCCGCCGTGGTTCGGACCGCTGGGAGCACCTGATGGCCACCAGTGCGGTCAACGATCTCGAAGACGAGCCCGTGAAACGAAGCGAGATTGCCAACATTCGCGTGCCGGTTCTGGGATTGTTTGGCGAGCGCTCCCATTGCCTGGGAACCGGTGAAGCCTTAGCCGGTTTGTTGCCGGACTACCGGCTGGTAATTGTGCCGCGGGTTGGGCATTTCCATCCGGCGGTCCGGCCTGGCGTTTTCGTGCGTATTGTAGGACGGTTTCTGGCAGATCCGCACCGGCCGCTACGTGGTACCCGGGCATGAATCGCGCGATCCTCATTACGGGCGCCGGTAGCGGCATCGGGCGGGCGCTGGCCGTGGCTTTCGCCGGCGCCGGCGATCGCGTGGCTCTGATTGGCCGGCGGCTGGAAAACCTGGAGGAGGTGGCCGCCGGCCTCCCCGGAGATGGTCACCTGTGTCTCGCGCTGGATGTAACCAGTGAAAACGACATGCGCGAGATGGCGGCGCGCTGCCAGGCGGCCTTCGGGCGGATCGATATTCTGGTGGCAAGTGCCGGCATCGGGCGTTCGCCCGGTTCCGAGCGCCGGTTGCCATGGCCGGTTCATGAATTGCCGCGCTCGGAATGGCAGGCAATTCTCGATGTGAATCTGACCGGAGTGTTCCTCAGCAATCGAGCGGTACTCGGTACCATGGCCGCACAGGGCGAAGGGCTGATTATCAACGTCGGTTCCAGCCTCACTCCGGCCGGCCAGCGAGGCCGGGCGTTTGCTCCGGCCTACAGCGCGTCGAAATACGCGGTGACTGGTTTTACCGAGTCGCTCGCGCTGGAGGTGGGTCGCTCCGGTATTCGCGTTATGGTCGTTCAACCCGGTGTGATCGCGACACCGATGGTGGAAAATACCGCCCTCAGCCGGGATTTCGGCGGTTCGATGCGCCCGGAGAGTTTTGCGGAGAGCGTAGTGGGCCTGGCGGATCTCCCCGCCGACCACCTGCTTCCGGACCCATACATCCTGCCTTTCAAGCCTACGGGGACAACACCTTGAGCGACGCACCAGACACAAAGGTCGGCATCATTACCGGAGCCGGTAGCGGAATCGGCCTGGCCTGCGCCCGCCGACTCGCGGCGGACGGACATCATCTGGTCCTGGTGGAATACAATGCCGCGGCACTAGAGGCCTGTTTGCCGGAGTTTGGCGAGCAGGCAATTGGCCTGGTTGCGGATGTGCGCCTGGAGGCCGATACACGGCAAATGGCTCAAACAGCCCTCGAGCAATTCACCCGCATCGACTACCTCATTGCCAGTGCCGGCGTGCTGCGGCCCGGAGGTGAACTCAAGACGGTCGCGGAGACCTCGCTGGATGACTGGCGATTTGTCGTAGACACCAACCTCACCGGCACGTTTCTCAGTAACCAGGCAGTGCTGCCAGCCATGATGCAACAACGGGTCGGAGACATTATCAACATCTCTTCCGTATCCGGCCGCAAGGGGCAGGCCTTCGATGCGACCTACTGCGCGACGAAGTTCGGCATCATCGGGCTATCGGAGTCGCTGGCCGAAGAAGTGCGCAACTTCGGCATCCGCGTGCAGACCATCCTGCCGGATGCGGTCGATACGCCGTTATGGGAACAGAATGGTCCGGCGGTTATGCGCGCACCGGTGACCCTTCCTCCGGAGCGTATCGCCGACGTGATTGCTTTCATGCTGAATCTGCCGCGGGATGCCTACCTGATGAACCCGGTGGTCGGCACCTTCCGCAGCGGGCGTCGCCGGAAAAAGAACGGCTAAGCCACAGGCAAGGCGCGCACCTCGCGGGCTTCGTCCGGCATCGGTAGCAACCCCTGCCGCGCGACAACTCCCGAATCGCCAGGGAGCGGGCTCGGGCCGCGGGCAGGGAAAACGACGGGGAGTTTGGCTATACTGCGAAGCCTTTTTCGCGTTCCCGGGCCGCCAACTGAACCATGTCCAATCACCTCGTCTTTATTATTATGGATAGCTGTCGTTTCGACAGCTACCAGGCGGCTGCGACCCCCAACATGGATCGCCTGGCCCCGGCGCAGCGCCGCTATTCGTATGCTTCCTGGACCTCGCCATCCCATTACGTGATGCTGATGGGCTTGATGCCCCACGAAAGCCCGCAACATGTATTCGCGTCGGAAGTCTACAAGAACGAATTCGTGCGCTGGGTGGATCGCCTGGAGGTGCCGGATCTGTCTTTCAAGACCTTTCTGCCGTTCCTGTCCCTGCCCAAGATGCTGAAGGATGCCGGCTACCGCACCGTGGGCCGGGTCTCCATGCCGGTGCTTAACCAGTACACCAGCATGTCCCAGCACTTCGACGACTACAAGCTGATGGCGGACCACAATGACTTCGCGGGGATGGTCGAGGAAATCGAGTTTCCCGAGGGGGAGAACCTGTTCTTCTTCCTCAACCTGGGTGAGACCCACTATCCGTACATGCTTACAGACGCGCCACGTGTTTCCGGCGTCCACGGTGTTTTCAAGCGGCTGGGAGAGGACATGGAGGACGACCAGGCGAAGGATTTCTTTCAGCAAGACCAGATGGACATGCTTCGTAATCAGCAGGTTCGCTGCGTTGAATATGTCGACGGGCTGGTGGGGGATCTGTACAAGAAGGCGCCATCGAATACGCACTTCATTATTACCGCCGATCACGGGGAGCTGTTCGGCGAAGATGGTTACTTCGGACACGGACCCATCATGCACCCGAAGTGTTTCGAGGTTCCCTTCCTGGAAGGGCGCCGGCCCGGAATTGGATCAGGCAGCTGAGCCCGGTCAACCGATTTCCTCTGTAACCCGATAACTTGGACCAACCGGTGTTAATCGCGCGCCTGGGCTGTTTTGGCCCGGACGGTGCTGCCTTGTGCAATCCGCCCCTGGAACGAAGGCTGGAATTGCAAGGCGAGCGCCAGTGCCTGCGATTTGAGCTGGGAGCGGCTGGTCCAATCGCTTCCCTGGAGTTGCATCCCGGGGTCGGTGAGGGCTTCTTTCATCTCTATCGCCTGGCGGTCGGCGATTCCCGGGGCGTCCACTGGGAGCGGGACCCATTCATGCCTGGTGAACTGGACGGCCTGCAACTGTCGGGCATGGTCCACGGGCAATCGGTAATCGGCGAGGTCTTCTCGGTGCTGGAGACCGACGCCAGCCTGCGGATACCGCTACCGGTAACGGAGCTGGGAACCGGGGCCTGGGTTGAAGTGGAACTGGACTGCGCGCGGGGAGCGGACTTTCTCATCGCACGGGATAATTTCCTGCGCGAACATGCCCGGCTGCGCGAGCAGGTACAGACCCAGGCGGAGCGGATTCTGGAACTGGAAGTGGATGCCCGCGAGCTGGCCATGGTGCGCCGGTCGCGGGTCTGGCGGGCGGCAGAGTTTCTGCGTCGCCTTATTTATCTCAAGCTGCTTTCCGTGGTTCCGAGCCTGCAGCGGCGCCTGCTCAGCGCGACCCGCGGTGAGCCGGTTCCGGACGCGGTGCTGACTCCGGCGCGCAAGGCCCCCACGGTGGAGGAACTGCGCGCCCGGGAGCACGCGGCCTACGCCGCCTGGTGCGCCCGGCATGACCGGGACCAAAGCGCCTTGCGGGAGGCGAAACGCTCGATAGCCAGTTTTGCGCGCAAACCGCTGATCAGCATCATTATGCCGGTCTACAACATGGAGCCGCAGTGGCTGGAACGCGCCATCGATTCGGTCAAGGCCCAGATTTACGACAACTGGGAACTGTGCGTCGTGGACGACTCTTCGCGCAGCGAGTCGACGCTGCGCTTCCTCGCACGCTTGCGTCACCCACGCATGAAAATCCGCTTCCTGAAAAAGAATCTGAATATCGCCGGCGCTACCAATGAAGCGATCGACATGGCCAGCGGTGAGTATCTCGGATTCATGGACAATGATGATGAGCTGGCACCAGACGCGCTTTTTGAAATCGCGCGGGCCATCAATGATCTGGATCCGGACCTGATGTACTCGGACGAGGATTTCATCGACACGGACGGAAAACGAGTCAATCCACATTTCAAGCCGGATTTTTCCCCGGACCTGTTGTTGTCGCACAATTACATAACGCATTTTTGTGTGCTGCGGCGAAGCCTGTTCGACGCCGCCGGTCCGCTGCAAACGCAGTACGATGGCGCCCAGGATTACGCGCTGATGCTGCGGGCGACGGAACTGACGCGCAAGATTCATCATATTCCCCGAATCCTTTATCACTGGCGGATGGGAGAATGGTCCACCAGCCAGGATGCGGACGCGAAACCAGAGGCACCTGGCGCCGCGCGTCGGGCCCTGGAGGACACCCTGAAGCGACGCGGTATTGCCGCGGATATTCTGCCCGGAAACAGCCCGCACTTTTTCAGGGTTCGCCGTCATATCGTGGGCGAACCCCTGGTCAGCATCATTATTCCGTTCCGGGATAAACCCGAACTGTTACGCGTTTGCGTGGACTCCATCCTGCAGAAATCCACCTGGAAGAATTTCGAAATCGTTGGTGTGTCCAACGCTAGCGAAGCGCCGGAGACGTTCG
>JAJDOE010000144.1 GCA_022340345.1 Gammaproteobacteria bacterium | reverse complement strand
GAACAATTTGCTCGAGCATTAAAGCAGGGAGTTTTTGAATGGAGGGGAAAATTATGAAGGTCAATAATGGTTTGGTGCTGGTTGTCTTGCTGATCGCTGGCTGTGCCAGTAGTCCGTCGCAGTTGTACCCGGAGTTCCAGGCGGCGGCCCAGGACATCTCGACGCTTTCCCTGGCGGTTGATTTTGTTGCGACGCGGGATGTTCAGGGTGATATCCACCTGGTGGAAACGAGCGAGAACCGGGTGGCCACGGACCTGCTTACGAAAGCGCTCCGCGAAGAACTGGAAAATCGGGGCTACAGCATCACCGCAGCCACCCAGTCCGTGGGGCGAATCCTGCCCGAAGACACGGACTATCGCGTGATGACGGACAGTAACCAGGAAACGGACGTGGAGGCGCTCCCGGTGCAACGGGCACCGATCAGCGTTGACGAAGAGATATTGCCGGAGATTAACGAGCGCATGACAGCCGCATTCCGCGCTCTACCGAAAGCACTCCAGGCCAGAAAGGACGGCGACGTAGGCGCCAGGACGGAGGGTTTCGTGTTTGGTGATGCTCAGGCAAACATGCTGGTGTCCGGTAATACTCACCGGATCTCCAGCGGAAAATTGCTTGGTGCGAACGCCGTTGGGATTACCCTCGCGGTCTTCACTGGCGTCGGCTTTACCCAGAGCAATCCACCGATCGCATTCCGTGTCGCCATTGTTGATCCGGCAGACGGTGCCGTTCAGTGGGCAAACGAGTTTCAGTACGCGGGGTCGCCCAAGAACTTCAGCAACCCGAAGAGGCTTAAATACATTGTGCGGGCCCTTTTGAAGCAGCTTCCGCCTCGGGGAAAGTGAGAGATAGCGCTTCGTCTATGCACCAAACCACGGCGGCAGGGATCGAGCCAGGAAGCGCGAATTGGCATCTAAAACTGTGACAGCCTGGCCTGTCCAATCAATGACTTGCCTTGCCAAGCCCGGACGCGAGATAGAAGTCTTGCTGGGGTTGATTACCAATATTTATCAACGACTTATACGCATCTTCGAACAAACTTCGTAATCAGCAGGTCGGAGGTTCAAATCCTCTCGCCGGCACCAATTAAATCAATAAGTTACAGCCGTTTCCCCCCGGGTTGAGCTGCTGATTCGACCGGTCACAGCGGGGTTGGTGAATTAATGTGTCGCAAGAAACGGAATTTCGCGACATTTTCTATTGACAGGTTGCTGCTGGCGACAATAGGCTAGGATATGTCGCTAAATAGCCAATTTAAGGACATATCCCTTTGACGGAGGGTTGGCAGCCGGATCGGCCGTTTAACGCCCTGCCTGGCCTCCCACCGGCAGCTGAGACAGAAACGCGCGCCATCCTCAAGCAGTGCATCGCCGCACGGGCCGCCTTGGCAGGCCTTGAACAGGCCGCGGCATTGATCCCGAATGCGGCGATGCTGATCAGCACCCTGCCGCTTCTCGAGGCCCGCGCGAGTTCTGAAATCGAGAATGTGGTTACGACTGCTGACCGGCTATTTCAGCACCTCCGCGCTGAGGCGGCGGCCGATCCAGCCACTCGGGAGGCCCTACGTTATCGCCACGCCTTGTTAGAGGCTTTTGACGAACTACGGAAACACCCACTTGGAACCGCCACCGCAGAGAGGATTTGCACTCGAATCCGAGGAGTAGAGACGCTAGTGCGCCGCGTGCCCGGGACGCAGCTAATCAACGCACAAACCAATGAGGTTATCTACACGCCGCCCGAGGCCGAGGATCGCCTGCGAGAAATGCTAGGTAACTGGGAGCAGTTCCTTCATGCTGATGATGGATTGGATCCTCTTGTTCGCATGGCAGTCGCCCATTATCAATTTGAGGCGATCCATCCGTTCACGGACGGCAACGGACGGACGGGGCGGGTACTGAATAGCCTGTTCCTAACCGAGCGGCGTCTTCTTCCGCTGCCGATCCTGTATTTGAGTCGCTATGTCATTGCCAACAAAGCGGACTACTACCGGCTCTTGCAGGGCGTGACGGCAGACGAAGCATGGGAGCCATGGATTTTGTACCTGCTTCGGGCCGTCGAGGAGACGGCGACGTGGACAACGGCCAAGATCGCGGCGATTCGCCATCTCTCAGAAATGACTGCCACCTTTGTGCGAAACTGCCGCCCCAAAATCTACAGCAGGGAGTTGATTGATGTCTTGTTTGAGCAGCCCTATTGCCGCATCGGCAATCTAGTGGAGGCGGGCATCTCCGGGCGTCAAGCGGCGTCCCGGTATCTAAAGTCGCTGACGGAGGATGGTGTGTTGAAGGAAAAGAAAGTGGGTCGGGAGAAGCTGTTCGTTCATAAGAAGTTACTAGCTCTGTTAGTCCACGATTCAAACAAGCTTGAACCGTACGAGTAAGCTGCTCGATTTCCGCGGCGCATGCATTGGGCTCGCGACATCGGACCCCAAAAAAGGCATGTCTTGAACATTCTAAATCCGCGATTGCCTATCCTTTCCAATCAACGACTTACGTGCCTACCCGTTTACGGGCCTTCTAAACCAAGTCCGATGAATGGCTATAATCGCGCCCCAGCCAGCCAACAGATTCTCTCCACAACGTGCTAAGCCTCAGCCAAATCAGCATTCGCCGCGGGCGGCAATTGCTCCTTCAGAACGTTAGTTTTCAGCTGCATGCCGGGCAGCGCATGGGACTGATCGGCGCGAACGGCAGTGGCAAGTCGTCATTGTTCGCGATGCTCCTTGGCGAGCTCGAGTCCGACGAAGGTGAGCTGGGAATTCACGCCGGGGATGTGATTGCACACGTCGCGCAGGAAAGTCCCAGCGGTAGCGGCTCCGCCCTGAACTACGTAGTCGATGGCGACGTCGAGCTACGTAAGACCCAGAATTCGATTGCAGCCGGCGAGGCAAGCGACAAGAGAGATGATGCGGCTCTGCATGTTTTGTATGAGCGCATGGAATTTATTGACGGCTTCAGCGCAGAAGCACGCGCCGCGCGACTATTGCATGGACTGGGCTTCGCCGACGATAGCATTCAAAATCCCGTGCGGGAGTTTTCCGGCGGCTGGCGTATGCGTCTCAACCTCGCCCGAGCATTGATGTGCCGGTCCGACATTCTCTTGCTCGATGAACCGACCAATCACCTGGACCTGCCCGCCATTCTCTGGCTGGAGCGTTGGCTAAAACGCTATGAAGGCATTTTGCTGGTCATTTCCCATGATCGCGACTTTCTGGATGAGGTGTGTACTCGTATTGCGCACATCGAAAACAACGAAATCAGCCTGTACACCGGCAACTACAGCCTGTTCGAATCAATGCGCGCCGAACAACTTGCGCAGCAACAGGCCATGTTCTCCCGCCAGCAAAAACAGATTACGCATATTCAGAGCTACGTCGATCGCTTCCGTTACAAAGCATCGAAGGCCCGGCAGGCGCAGAGCCGGTTAAAAATGCTCGAACGCATGGCGGTGATTGCACCGGCTCATGTTGATTCACCATTTCGCTTTCACTTTTTTGAACCAAGAAAGCAGCCGCAAAATCTGCTCGGTCTAACCGATGCGGTTCTGGGTTATGCCGGCAGCCCGGCAGGGCCGGTACTGACCGATGTCGATCTGCATCTGCATGCGGGTGACCGTATCGGCCTGCTCGGCGTCAATGGTGCGGGCAAATCCACCCTGGTCAAGGCCTTGTCGACCGGCAGTACGTTGCTTGAGGGCGAGCGGGTGCTCAGCAAAGATACGAAAATTGGTTACTTTGCCCAGCACCAACTGGAACTACTCAGACCGGAGCAAAGTCCGCTGGATCATCTTCGCGTTTACGCACCCGGCGACCGCGAGGCGGAGATGCGCAGCTACCTGGGTCGGTTCGGCTTTAGCGGAGAGCGCATTTTCGAACCTGTGGCACCGTTTTCCGGCGGCGAGAAAGCCCGCCTGGTGTTAGCTCTCATGATTCGCCAAAAGCCGAACCTGTTGCTGCTCGACGAACCAACCAATCATCTTGATCTTGAAATGCGGCAAGCACTGAGCGTCGCGCTGATTGAATACAGTGGCGCCCTTGTCGTCATTTCTCATGACCGCCACTTGCTTCGCAGCGTTTGCGACGAACTGCTGATTGTTCACGACGGCATCGTCGATCGATTTACGCGCAACCTTGACGAGTACCCGGCCTGGCTCAAAGAACAGGAAGCGCGAGCGACTCTGGCAAAAGAAGCGTCGAACAATGCTCCTCCGCCGGAAAAACAGATAAGCAAGAAACAGCTTCGCCAGCAACAGGCCCAGCGTCGTGAACGCCTGAAACCCCTTTACGATGTTGTTCGCAAAGCCGAAAACGAACTGGAGAGAAGAAGAACCAAACTGGATTCGGTGAAAAAAAGTCTCGCTGACGCAACTATTTACACCGACTCAGCTCGGCAGTCCGAACTGGCGGAGCTCGTCAAGAAGCAGACTCTGTTGAAAAGCGACATTGAAGATCTGGAGACCCGGTGGATGGAGGCCACGGAAACTCTGGAAAATGCAGACTAGCGGGGCGTTAGCCTATCGCATGATCTTTCGACTACGGCCTGCTCACCGGTGGCCGGCTATCAGACATTAGATTGTCCAGAACCTTTTGCGCATGTTACCGATTCTTCAGGCCGCGAGCTTCTGGCCGCCGCCGGCGCGGAGGGCTCGTGCCGCGGAACCGGGCGATTTCCGTTTCCACGGCTTCCGCGAGCCGATGCACCTCTGCCAGGTTGGGGGGGCGTGCCGGTTCTTCCGTGGCCAGGCCCAGGATCCATACCTGGCCCGGCAGTTCGTCCAGTCTCACCCCTGTCGCAAGCGTCTGCGCCAGGCCGAAGCCGTGGCTGGACAGTCCGCTGTCTGCCGGGTCAAGGGTGCGGCCGTCCAGGCGCACGACCTGCCCGGTGGTGGGACCCTGCGCCAGCGCATCCACCAGGATGGCGGCGTCAACGCTCCGCAGCTGCGCCAGCAGGGGGGCGCCCAGGCGCTCGTTCTTCTCCAGGCGCACACCCGGCCATCCACCGGATGCTTCGCGGGCGCGCCCGCGCAGCGCGTCGACCACCGCCCAGCCCAGACGGTCAAAACCGAAGGGCGAGCCGATGCCAATCACCGCCAGCGGCATCATTTTCCGTGGATGCGCAACCGCAGGAAGTGGGTGGCGCAGGAGATGCAGGGATCGTAGTTGCGTATCACCGTTTCCGCGTGTCGGCGCAGTTCGTCCTCCGCCCGGTCCAGTCCGAAGGCCGCAAGGGACAGGCGCAGGTCCTCCTCGATGCGGGCCTGGTTCTGGCTGGTAGGGGGCACAATGGTGGCCATCAGCACGCGACCGTCGGCGTCGAATTCGTAACGGTGCCAGAGGATCCCGCGGGGCGCCTCGCTGCAGCCGAAACCGGTGGCGGCCCGGGGCGTGACCGGCACCGCGGGCGAGTCCGGCACCCGGTAGTCGTCCAACAGGCGGGTCGCCTCGCCGAGGGCGTAGCGGATTTCCAGGGCCCGGGCCACGATGCCGTGGAACGGGTTGCTGCTGGGGAAGGACACGCTAGTGCCCTCCAGGAGCGCGATCACCTCCGGGGGCAACTGGTTCTGGTTCAGGTTCATCCGGGCCAGCGGGCCCACCAGGTACGGCCGTCCCGCCGTCCCGTCGCTGATCCCCTCGCGCCAGTAGGCGGAGTGCAGTGCGGTGGAGCGCTTTTCGTGGCGCTCGCGAAAATGGGCCGGGTACTCGGCGATGTCGATGTCCAGGCCATCGTCGGAGACCAGGCGCCCTTCGTTCATCGGGTACTCGTCCGGGTGACGCAGGGCGACGCTGACGAAATCCTGGTGCCTCTCCGGCAGATCCAGCGACGCCGTCCAGGCCACCAGGGCGTCCGCCTCCGGCAGGGCGGCCCTCAGCCGGTCAAGCAGTGCCGTCACTTCGGCAGGTCGCGGCGCCCGGTAAAAGCCCCCCGGGCGCACGCCCACCGGGTGCACCGCGCGGCCGCCGAGCAGCCGGATCAGATCGTTGCCGAGCTCCTGCAGGCGCAGGCCGCGCCGAACTTCCGCCGGGTGGGTTTGCGCGAGTCCCACCACGCTGTCGGCGCCCAGGAAATCCGGTGCCGCCAGCAGGTGAATGTGCAGGGCGTGGCTCTCGATCCATTCGCCGCAGTACAACACCCGGCGCATGGCTCGCACCCACGAAGAAGGCCCGGCGCCGAAGGCCCCCTCGATGGCGTGCACCGCGCTCATCTGGTAGGCGACCGGGCAGATGCCACAGATGCGCGCCACGATGTCCGGGATCTCCGTGTGCTCACGACCCACCAGGAACCTCTCGAACAGCCGCGGCGGCTCGAAGATGCGCAGGGCAAGGTCCTCGAGCACGCCCGCGCGGATGTGCAGGTCCAGCGCACCTTCACCTTCCACGCGCGCCAGCACCGGAACCTGAATACGCAGTTCGCGATGTTCTTTCATGAGCCGCGCTCTCCGTCCCCTTCGCCAGCGGCCCGTTGCGCCGCATGGGCGAAGGCGGGCGCGCCACTGTTGATGTGCCGGAAACGGTTTACCACCTGCTGTGACGACAGCCCGGCCTCGCGTAACCGGCGCGTCAGGGAGTCGGTGTTGATACCTTCCGCCGGCCCGTAACAGGCGTAGCAGTCGCGTCCCATGCCGGGACACACGGCTCCGCAGCCGGTGCGCGTGACCGGCCCCATGCAGGGCAGGTCCTGTGTGACCATGACGCAGACATGGCCGTGGCGCTTGCACTCCATACAGACTGCCTCGCGTTCCGGTTCCGGTGTGACGCCCGCGAGCAGGGAGCGCAGCGTCGTGATCACCTGGCTGGTGTTGACCGGACAGCCCCAGAGTTCCACATCAACCTTCACGTGCGCTTTGATCGGCGTGGAGGTGGCAAGGCTCTGTATGTACGCGGGTGAGGCGTAGACGGAGGCGACCCACGCTTCGGCGTCGGCACCGTTGCGCAGGGCCTGCAACCCGCCGCTCGTCGCGCAGGCGCCGAGGGTCACCAGGAAACGGCTGCAGGCACGTACCCGCTGGATGCGTTCGGCGTCCTCCGGAGTGGAGACGCTGCCTTCCACGAAAGCGATCTCGACCTTCGCGTCCGGATCCACCGGGCCTGCCTCGGCGAAGTGCACGATGTCCGCGACCTCCGCCAGCCGCAGCAGGTCCTCGCCCGCGGCCAGGAACGCCAGCTGGCAGCCGTCGCAGGAGGCGAACTTGTGGACCGCGATGGCCGGTTTCATCTCTAAAAGCCCTTTTCACCGAAAAGCCACTCGATCTCCGAGTAGCGGAACACCGGGCCGTCACGGCATACGAAGCGGGGACCGAACTGGCAGTGCCCGCAGTGGCCTACCGCGCAATGCATGTTGCGCTCCATGCTCACCCAGATGTCCTCGTCGGATACTCCCTGCTCCCGCAGCAGGTGCACGCCCGCGCGCATCATGCCCTCCGGTCCGCACATCATCACGATCACGCGCCGGCGATCGTATTCGAGCTTGTCGAACACCTCTGTGACGTGGCCCACGTGCCAGGGCCATAGCGCCGCCCCCTCGTCGGCCGCCAGCAGCACCCGGGTGTTGGGCACCTGGCGCCACCGGTCGTAGCGGTCCTTCCAGATGAAATCGTTGCTGTGTTTGACGCCCTGCACGATGTTCAGGCGTCCGAACCGCTCGCGCCGCCGCAGTACGTAGTTGATGACCGAAACCACGGGCGCGCAGCCGAGCCCGCCGGTGATGATCACGACGTCCCGTTGTTCGGCCTCGCGCATGGGCCAGCCGCGGCCGTAGGGCCCCCGCACCCCGATGCGGTCCCCGGCATTCAGGCGCCCCAGTGCCCGGGTGACCCGTCCCAGCGCGCGGATGGTGTGATCCACCACGGTCTCGTCACTGGGATCGGATACGACGGAGATGGGGACCTCACCCACGCCATACAGGTACAGCATGTTGAACTGGCCGGGCTGGAAGCTGTAACGGGCCTGCACGTCGGGATCCGTGAAACGCAGCCGCAGGGTGAACATGTTGCGTGCTTCCGGAACCCGTTCGAGGATTTCCGCCTCGAGTGGCTGATAGGGACTGACCGTCAACGGCTCAGGCACAGATCGCGGCCGCCTCCTCGGTGATGTCGATGCCCACCGGGCACCAGCTGATGCAACGGCCACAGCCCACGCAGCCCGAGCGTCCGTACTGGTCGTGCCACCCCGCGAGCTTGTGGGTCAGCCACTGCCGGTATCGCTGGGACGTGGCGGCCCGCACGTTCAGCCCATGGATGCGGCCGTGGGACTCGTTGAAGCACGAATCCCACGAACGCGTCCGTTCGCTGTGTGAACCGTCCAGGGAGGGAACCTCGTGCTCGGCGGAACAGAAGCACGTGGGACACACGGAGGTGCAGTTGCCACATGCCAGGCAACGTTCTGCCACCTGTTCCCAGCGCGGGTGTTCGAGGCGCGCGAACAGCAGGTTCCGGAGGTTTCCGGCGGGCAGGGCACGGCTTTGCGCTTCGGCCGCCGCTGCCACCGCGGCAGCCGCCGCCTCGAGCTGCACCGGTGTCGCTGGCGCCGTTTCCAGTCCGGCCGCCAGGTCACGTCCCCGACTGCTCAGCACTTCCACAACGAAGCCATCGTTCAGCTCTGTCAGCGCAATGTCGAAGCCGTACGCGGCGCGGGGGCCGTCGCCCGTTGATGCACAAAAGCAGGTGGCAGCCGCGTGAGTGCAGTGCACCGCCACGATGAAGAGTTCCTGGCGGGCGGCGCGGTAGGACGGATCGGCACACTCGCCCTGGAGGAAATGCTTGTCCTGAATGTACAGGGCCGCCAGGTCGCAGGCCCGCGCACCGATGACGGCGGTCTTCGTAACTGGTGCATCGGCGGCCTCGAAATGCAGCCGGTCATCCCGGTCCCGTAGCACGCGCCACAGTGTCTCGCGGGGCCGGAAAGTCAGGGGCTTGAGTGCCTGCGGTCCGTTGGCCCAGGCGAAAAATCGCTGCCCGCCGCCGTGGCCCAGGCGATAGCTTCCCGGTCCCTGGTCGGCGGTAACACCGCGCGGCAGCTGGTCAACGTGGGTCAGGGTATCGAAGACGATTGCACCATCCCGGGACTGGGGGCCCACGCAACGGTAGCCCGCATCGCGGATCGTATCGATCAGTGACTGCAGGTTGCCGCGCTCCAGAAAGGCCCTTGTATCAGCCATCCCGCCTCCGTATCCCAGCGGCCAGACTACCGGTACTCCGACCTGCGCCGTATTGACGCGGATCAAGCCCGGCGCGGATTGTGTGCCTTCAGCATGCGTAGACCTCTCGCCGGCACCATCAAATCAACCAGTTCAGGCCAGTGCCTGACTCGGGAATTTATCCAACAGCGAGTTCAGGGAACCAGTGCCATTCGTATCAGAAAACTGAGCCCGGCGACCGCCAAGACACTGATACTCCACAACCCGACCAACCAAAGCAGTCGCCGCAGCGTTAGGGGCAGCCCGCGCATTTGATCAATGGTACTCGCCCGCTGGATCGGTCTTGCCGCGGAAAACCCAGTAAGC
>JAJDOE010000089.1 GCA_022340345.1 Gammaproteobacteria bacterium | reverse complement strand
CGGGAGAACGAAAGGTAGCGCTGTCGCGCGATGAGCCTCCGACAACGCACAAGCTGATAGAAAGTCCCTTTCCGCACGTGGTTTTTGACGATTTCGTACGGCCGGGCCTGCTGGATCAGCTGCAGGCCGAGTTTCCGCCGGTAACGTGGTCTGGCTGGAAGTTGAGGAATCGCTCCACGAGCCTGAAGAAACGCGCGTTTCCCATTGGTGCGCACACCCAGGCGTTCGTGGATTTCCTGAACGGGCCCCAGTGGTGTGACGCGCTCGGCGACTTGTTTGGTTTTCCCGTCTTCGGAGACCGGTCACTACAGGGCGGGGGCTGGCATTGCATCCCGCGCGGTGGGTTTTTGGAACGGCATGTTGACTTCAATATTCACCCGTCCGGCTGGCGGCGGCGGCTGAACCTGCTTTTTTATCTGGGCGGTGTATGGCCGGGTGGAGCGCTGGAGCTTGGCGACAAGGTGATCGAGACCATTCCGGGCCGCTGCGTAATCTTCGAAACCTCGGATATATCCTGGCACGGCCATCCGCAACCACTTGATTGTCCGGCCGACGAGGCGCGACGCAGTATCGCCATGTACTACTACGACAACGGTGACGCCGGCAGGCAGCACGGCACGATTTACCGTGCCTGACAGTTCCCGTTGGTGTCAGCGTGCCCTGAGTAAAACCAGCACCGCCCCGGTTCCGCCTTCCTTCGGTGGCGCCGAAGTAAACGCGAGCACGGAATCCCGCTGACGCAGCCAGTGATCCACCTTGCCCTTGAGCACCGGCGGGCCCGGGCTGCCGCGGCCCTTGCCATGAATGACGCGCACGCAGCGCAGGCCACGTTGCAGTGCGGCATCAAGAAATTCCGCCAGGCGCGCGTGTGCCTCGCGCACGATGTAACCGTGCAGGTCGAGTTCCTCCTGGATGCTGAAATAGCCGCGGCGCAGACGCCGCAACTCCCGCAGCTGCAACCCGGGTCGGCACCAGGCCAGCTCCTCGCCGGTTTCGATGTCGTCCCGGGACGGATCGGCGCGGGCCAGTTCTTCGAGTACCGCTTGCTGGTCCGCCTTGCGCTGGTGTGCCACCGGCTCCGGGCGCGGTTTCTCCGGCGCACGGTGTTCGCTGTCCGTCAGGCGACGCACGTCGCGCATGTGCTCGCGGAACAGCTTCTGTCCACGCCGGTTGTCGCCCATGGCAGTCAGTCGCCGGTAAGGAAACGCTCCGCGTCCAGCGCGGCCATGCATCCGGTGCCCGCCGAGGTTATGGCCTGGCGGTAGACGTGGTCCATGACGTCGCCGCAGGCAAAAATGCCCTCGACGCTGGTAGCGGTGGCATTGCCGTCGGTTCCGCTTTTTACCTGGATGTATCCGTGCTGCATCTTCAGTTGGTCGCTAAACAGCGCGGTATTGGGCGTGTGACCGATGGCGATGAATACGCCTTTCACCGGCAGATCCTGCTGTTTGCCATCGTTGTCCACCACGCGCGCCCCGGTGACCCCGGATTTGTCACCCAGGACTTCCTGCAGTTGGTGGTTCCACAGGATGCGCACGTTTCCGTCGTCGCCGGCACGCGCCATCAGGCGGTCAATCAGGATCGCCTCGGCGCGGAACTTGTCACGTCGGTGCACGACGGTAACGCTGCGGCAGATGTTGGCCAGGTAAATGGCCTCTTCGACGGCGGTATTGCCACCTCCAACAACGACCACGTCTTCGTTTTTGTAGAAGAAGCCGTCACAGGTGGCACAGGCGGATACACCGCGGCCCTTGAAGGTCTCCTCGGAGTCCAGGCCCAGGTAGCGGGCGGAGGCGCCGGTGGCGACGATCAGGGCGTCGCAGGTATAGATCCCGGAATCGCCGGTGAGGGTGAACGGGCGCTGGCCCAGTTCCACCTGGTTGATGTGATCAAACACGATTTCGGTGTGGAAGCGCTCGGCATGGCGGCGCATGCGGTCCATGAGGTCCGGACCGGTCAGGCCCTCCACGTCCCCGGGCCAGTTGTCCACCTCGGTGGTGGTCATCAGCTGGCCGCCCTGTTCCACGCCGGTCACCAGCACCGGCTCCAGGTTGGCGCGGGCGGCATATACAGCGGCGGCGTACCCCGCCGGGCCGGAACCGAGAATCAGCAGTCTGCAATGTTTTGTTTCGGCCATTTTTGTTTAAACTCCTGAGCCCATGATCCGCTCCCGGGGACCGCAGTGATACCCCGAGGGCGGGCGAAAAAACCGCAATCATACGCCAAGGTCCGGAACAGCCAAAACCAACATGCAAATCGGTATTCCCAGTGAAATCAAGCCATTGGAGGGCCGTGTCGGCCTGATCCCGGCCGCCGCGGCGGCCCTCACCGCGGCGGGCCACCAGGTCGGCGTCCAGGCCGGGGCGGGCGTGGCCAGCGGCTACTCGGACGCGGATTTCCAGGCCGCGGGCTGCCGAATCCTGGCGAATGCCGCGGAGGTGTACGGCTGGGCGGAAATGGTGGTCAAGGTCAAGGAACCGGTGGAGCCGGAATACGAGCTGCTGCGCAAGGGCCAGATCCTGTTTTCCTACCTGCACCTGGCGGCGGAAGAACGGCTCACCCGCGTGTTACTGGACCGCGGCGTTACCGCCGTGGCCTTCGAGACCGTGGAACTGGACGGCGGCCTGCCGTTACTGGCGCCCATGAGCGATATCGCCGGGCGCCTGGCCACCCAGATCGGCGCCAACCTGCTGTACCGCCCCAACGGCGGCCGCGGGCTGCTGCTGGGCGGCTTGCCCGCGGCGGAGCGGGGGCACGTGGTGGTGTTGGGCGCCGGAATTGCCGGCGGCAACGCCGCTGCCATGGCCGCGCGCATGGGGGCCCAGGTAACGGTGTTCGATCGCAAACGGGAACGGATGGAACACATGCGCGACCTGGGTGACAACGTGACCGCGCTGTATTCCTTCCCGGACGCGGTGGCGGAAGCGGTGGCGAGCGCGGACCTGCTGATCGGCGCGGTGCTGATCACGGGCGCCCGCGCACCCCGGCTGGTCACCCGGGAGATGGTGCGCAGCATGCGCGAGGGCAGCGTGATCGTGGACATTGCCATTGACCAGGGCGGCTGCATCGAAACCATCCGGCCTACTTATTATACGGACCCCACCTACGTGGAGGAGGGCGTAGTGCATTTCGGCGTGACCAATATGCCCGGGGCGGTACCGCGCACCTCGTCCCAGGCCCTGTCCGCGGCGCTGGCGGCCTACGTGCCGCGGTTGGCCGCCGGCGATGACTGGCGTGATGACCCCGGCATGCGCGCCGGTATCAACGTGGAAGACGGAAAAATCATCCACCCCGCCGTGCAGGCGGCGTTCCCCGATCTGAACTGATCTTGCCCCAGGCGAAACGAAAACGCGCACCGCGAACGGCCGTAGCCGCGCGGGGGCAGCGACTGGTACACGAAGTGGTCCTGTACGGACTGCTGGCAGTGGGGGCCTATCTGCTTCTGGCGTTGCTCAGCTATTCGCCATCCGACCCGGGCTGGTCCCACAGTGGACCCACCACCACGGTGGCAAACCTGGGTGGCCGCTTCGGCGCGATGTTCGCCGATATCCTGCTGCAGGGCTTCGGATTCACGGCCTATCTGTTCGTCTACCTGATTGGCGTGACCGCCTGGCGCCTGTATCGGGGCAATGAACTGGAGCCCGCGGAGAGTCGCACCCGCATCCTGCGCAGCGCCGGGTTCCTGATGTTGCTGGCGGGCGCCAGCGGCCTGGAGAATCTGCATTTCGGCCATTTTTCCGCCGCCATGCCCTTTGTCGGTGGCGGCGTTGCCGGTGATCTGGCCAACGGCCTGCTGGTGGCGAGTTTCGCCCGCACCGGCGCAACCCTGTTCCTGCTGGCGCTGCTGCTTTCCGGAATCACGCTGTTTGGTGGATTTTCCTGGTTGCAGTTGATGGATCGCATGGGGGAGGGCGCTTTCGAACTGGCAGACCGGGTGCGGGCGGTTTGGTCCTACCTGGGCGATCGCATCGCCGGTCGGCGGGCCCGCAACGTTCGCCGCGACAGCGTGGCGGAAATTCGCCAGCGTCTTCGTACCCAGCGGCCGGCGCGCATCGAACCAAAGATTCGCAAACCCCTGCGCAGCGCCCGCGAAGAGCGGGAACGTCAGCGCAGCCTGTTCGCACCCGCCAAGGGCTCGGTATTGCCACCGCTGGACCTGCTGGACGCCACCGAGCCACAGCCGCCCGGCTTTTCCCGGGATTCATTGGATGCCATGGCGCAGCTGGTCGTAAAAAAGCTTGCCGACTTCGGCCTGGAAGTTCAGGTCACCGGCATCGAGCCAGGACCCGTGATTACGCGCTTCGAGATCGAGCCGGCCGCGGGAATCAAGGCCAGCCAGATCAGCGGACTGGACCGGGACCTGGCGCGGGCGCTGTCCGTGGTAAGCGTGCGGGTGGTGGGAAACATACCGGGCAAGACGGTCATCGGCCTGGAAATCCCCAA
>JAJDOE010000036.1 GCA_022340345.1 Gammaproteobacteria bacterium | reverse complement strand
GAGCAGGCCACCAATCACGAAGGTCGGATCCAGGCCGCCAGCGCCGAGCACGCTGGCCACCAGGCTGGTAGTGGTGGTCTTGCCGTGGGTCCCGGCAATGGCGATGCCCTGGCGGAACCGCATCAGCTCGGCGAGCATTTCCGCCCGCGGGATCACCGGGATCATTGCCGCCCGGGCCGCCGCCACCTCCGGGTTGTCCTCGCCCACCGCGCTGGAAGTCACCACCACGTCCGCTCCTGCCACGTTGGCCGCGGCATGGCCGCCGTGCACGGTGGCGCCCAGTCCCGCCAACCGGCGAGTGGCGGCGTTCTGCGCCAGGTCCGAGCCGGACACCTGGTAGTCCAGGTTGAGCAGCACTTCCGCGATGCCGCTCATGCCAGCACCACCGATGCCCACGAAATGCACATGACGGACCCGTTCACGCACCCACGCTCTCCCGGCAATTGCGTGCCACCTGTCGCGCCGCCTCCGGCAAGGCCAGCCGCCGCGCCGCTTCGGCCATGGCCCCCGGACCACCGGGCTGGCGGGTACACTCCGCCAGCAAATCCCGCAGTCCGTCGCCACGCTCCAGTTGCGTCTGGGGCAGAACCCGCGCGGCACCGTGGCGCTCCAGGAAACCGGCGTTGGCCGCCTGGTGGTCGTTGGCGGCGTGCGGGAAGGGCACCAGGATGGCGCCACGGCCCGCGGCACACAGTTCCGCCAGGGTCATGGCACCGGCGCGACACAGCACCAGGTCGCACCAGTCATAGGCCTGGGCCATGTCGTCGATGAATTCCGCCACCCGCACCCCGGCCAGACCGCCGTCCCGGTACGCCTGGGTCACCGCCCCGGCGGAACCACGACCGGCCTGGTGAAGAACTTCCGGGCGTTGTTCCGCGGGCCATTCCGCAAGAAGCCGCGGCAGGGTTTCGTTGAACACCCGCGCGCCCTGGCTGCCACCAAGCACCAGCAGGCGTAGTGACCCGGAGCGCTGGCGGAAGTGGTCCGCCGGCTCCGGCAACGCGGCAATCTCGCCACGCACCGGGTTGCCCAGGTATTCGCTGCCGTTGCGCGGAAGCCGCGCCGGCGCGGGATATCCGGTCATCACCCGCTCCGCGAAGTGGGCAAGCCAGCGATTGGTCAACCCGGCAACCGCGTTCTGCTCATGGATCAGCAGGGGACGGCGCAACAGCCAGGCGACCAAGCCGCCGGGACCGGCGACATAGCCACCCATGCCCAGCACGGCGTCCGGCCGTCGCCGCAGCACCACCCCCAGCACCTGTGCCAGGGAGCGCGCCAGCCGCCAGGGCAGCAGCAACCAGCCAGCAAGGCCGCGCTGCAGTCCGCGAACCTCAATCCATTCCATCTCGAAACCCGCCGCTGGCACGGTGCGCGCCTCCAGGCCCCGGCGAGTGCCCAGCCAGACCACCTGGTCGCCGCCGGCGCGCAGCTCCTCGGCCACCGCCAGCGCCGGAAACACGTGCCCGCCGGTGCCGCCCGCCATGATCAGGAAGCGGCTCATCGCCGGACTCCCGGGCTGGGGCGAATCTCACGCGCCACCACCAGCAACAGTCCCACGGCGACGCACACCGCCAGCAGGCTCGAGCCGCCGTAGCTCATGAACGGCAAGGTCAGGCCCTTGGTCGGCAGCAGGCCGAGGTTGACCCCCATGTTGACCATCGCCTGCAGGCCCACCAGCAGGCCAACGCCCTGGGCAAGGCGCGCCGCGAACACCTGGCCGATGAGTTCCGCCTGGCGGGAAAGTTCGAAGGCACGCCACACAAACAGCGCGAACAGCGCAATCACCGCCAGCACGCCAACGAATCCCAGTTCCTCGCCAAGCACCGCGAACACGAAGTCGGTGCTCGCGGCGGGCAGGTAATGCAGTTTCTGCACGCTGGCGCCCAGGCCCACGCCGAACCATTCGCCGCGGCCGAGGGCGATCAACGCCTGCACCAGCTGGAAACCCGAATTAAAAGGGTCCGCGAAGGGATCCAGGAAACCCGTCACCCGCGCCATGCGATACGGGGAGAGCCAGACCAGCGCCACCATTCCGGCCACCGCGGTCAACGCGCAGACCAGGAAGTGCCAGAAACGCACACCGCCGAGAAAGATCATGCCCGCCACCGCGATCACCATTACCGCGGCGCCACCGAAATCCGGCTCCATCAGCAGCAGCATGGCGAATATGCCCACCACCATGCCGACCATGAGGATGCCGGAAGAAAAACGGGTCAGGCGTTCACGGTGCCGGGTGAGATAGCCGGCTGTGTAAAGGATCAGCGCGATCTTTGCGAGTTCCGAGGGCTGCAGGGTGAGCGCCCCGAGACGCAACCAGCGGGAACTACCGTTGATCCGCATGCCAACGCCATCAATAAGTACCGCGATCAGCAACAGGCCACTGGCGAACACCAGCCACGGCCCCAGCCGCTGCCAGGTCTCGGCGCGCAGTCGCGACACGAGGTACATGAGCACCACGCCCGCCGCCAGGTGGCCGCCGTGGTGGGCGAAGACGCCCAGGCCGCCAGCGCGGGAAACCGTGGTGGAAAACACCATCACCAGGCCCAGGCCCAGCAGGCCCGCCACCACCAGCATCAGGCCGTCGTCCCAGGCGGGAGCGGGAGGCGCGTCCCGGTGGCCGCGCATGGCCTGGGCGTTCACGCCAGCCATTCCCGCACCTCCCGGGCAAATGCCTCACCCCGATCCGCAAAGTCCCGAAACTGGTCAAAACTGGCGCAGGCAGGAGACAACAGGACCACGTCCCCGGCGCGCGCCAGTTCACCGGCGGCGCACACCGCTGCATGCAGGTCCGGGACCCGGCGGCACGGAACCGCCGCCGCCAGCGCCTGCTCCAGGCGCCCGGCGTCTTCGCCGAACAGCACCGCAACCCGTACCCGCGCCGCGGCCGCCCCGGCAAGCGGAGAGAAATCCGCGCCCTTACCCACGCCCCCCGCCAGCCACACCGCGGGCTGTTCCAGTCCCGCCAGCGCGGCGCAGGTGGCGCCCACGTTGGTGGCCTTGGAATCATTGATCCAGGTCACCCCGTTGGCCTCCGCCACCGGCTGTGCCCGGTGCGGCAGGCCGCCGAAGGCACGGGCCGCGCGGCATATGGGTTCACGCCCGATGCCCGCCTCGCTGGCAATGGCCATGGCGGCCAGCACGTTGGCCAGGTTGTGACGCCCGCGCAGGGCAACTTCGCGGGCCGGCATCCAGAGTTCATCGCCCCGCGCCAGCCAGGTCTCGCCCTGGTGATCCCGCAGCCCGAACTCCGCTGGCCCGGTGGGCTCGTCCAGCGCGAAGCTCACCGATGGCGAATCCCCGGCCAGCGCCATTACCTGCGGGTCGGCACGATTCAGGACCACGTGCCCGGCACCTTCCAGGATGCGCGCCTTGGCGGCCACATAGCCGGCCATGTCCGGGTAGCGGTCGCCATGGTCCTCGCTGAGGTTGAGGATCGCGGCGCAGGATGGCGCCAGCGACTGGGTGGTCTCGAGTTGAAAGCTGGAGAGTTCGAGAACGAACAAGTCCCGCGGATCATCGTCCAGAAGCTCCAGCGCGGGGGTCCCGATGTTGCCGCCTACCGCGACGTGTTTGCCGGCGGCCCGGGCCATTTCACCGACCAGTGCGGTCACCGTGCTCTTGCCGTTGGTGCCGGTAATCGCCACCACCGGCGCCTGCACCCGGCGCGCGAACAGTTCAATATCGCCGATCACCTCGACCCCCGCCTGGCGTGCGGCGGCGATGGCGGGATCACGTAGCGGCACTCCCGGGGAAACCACCAGGCATTCCGCCTGCTCCAGGCGTGCCGCGGAAAACGGACCGGTAACCAGGGAAATCCCCGGCAGCAGCGCGCGCAATTCCGGCGCGCCCGGCGGCCGCGACCGCGAGTCCACTACACGCACCGCGCAGCCGTGGCGCGCCAGGTAGCGGGCGCAGGACAGGCCGGTGTGGCCGAGCCCCACCACCACCGCGGATACGGGCAGGCGGTTCACGACCACCGGCCCCGGAACATCGGATGCGTATGAGCTGATGTT
>JAJDOE010000022.1 GCA_022340345.1 Gammaproteobacteria bacterium | reverse complement strand
CGAAAAAAGTCGTGTCCTCCTTCGGCGCTTACGCGCCTCCGGACGACTGCTCTTTTACGCCCCATAACTGCTCTAGTCGTTTATCCCGGCCACAGGCATAGCGGTAGTACTTGTAGCGCAGGGGATTTTTCTTGTAGTAGTCCTGGTGATAATCCTCCGCCACGTAGAACCGCTCCGCGGCAACGATCTGCGTGACGATCTTCCCGGAAAACGGCTTGTTCTTCTGCAATTCCGCGAGTGATGCGCGCGCCAGCCGCTCCTGTTCCGCATCGTGATAGAAAATCGCGCTGCGGTACTGGTTCCCACTATCACAGAACTGCCGGTTTGCGGTGGTGGGATCGATGTTGTGCCAGAACACCTCGAGCAACTTCTCGTAGCTCACTCGCGAAGGGTCGTACTCGATCTGCACCGCCTCGGCGTGCCCGGTGCCGCCATGGGACACCTGCTTGTAGGTGGGATTTTCCAGTTGCCCGCCCGTGTAGCCGGAGGTCGTGGAAAGCACTCCGTCCAGCTTGTCGTAGGGAGGCTCCATACACCAGAAACAGCCGCCGGCGAACGTCGCCACAGCGGTCGGGCCCTGGGCTCCCGCCGGGGCGGCCGCGAACAGAAACAGGGACATCAGCAGGAATCGCATGGATTGGGCTCCATTCGGTGAGTGCATGGGTGTTCGGACCGCTGCGAGAGCACGGGGTTCCCGGCAGATCTCCCTTCCGATCGAGGTGCTGGACGACGGGTGACGCTCCAACCACTCCGGAACACTGATTTACCGGCTTACAATGGAGCTATGTGCACACTGGTCCTGCTGCGGCGAAAACATCACGACTGGCCCCTGCTGCTGGCCGCCAATCGCGATGAGATGAGCGACCGCCCGTGGTTGCCGCCCGACTACCACTGGCCCGACCGGCCGGGGGTGCTGGCGGGGCGCGACAGCCAGGCGGGTGGCTCCTGGCTGGGCCTCAATAGCGACGGCGTAATCGCCGGGGTGCTCAACCGGCCCGGAAGCCTGGGGCCGGCGAGCGGTTACCGCAGCCGCGGCGAGCTGGTGCTGGAGGCACTGGAGCATGCCGAGGCGCTGGAGGCACGGGCTGCGTTGCTGGACCTGGAGCCGGCCTCCTACCGGCCCTTCAACCTGCTGGTGGCGGATCGCCACAGCGCGCACTGTCTGGTTCACGATGGCCGCCAGATCAGCGCCATCGATGTATCCGAGGGACTGCATATGCTCACGGCTCACGGAATGGATGCCACCGCGTCCGCCCGGGCCCGTCGCTACCTGCCGCGCTTTCGCGTCGCGCCGGTGCCGGATCCGGCACAGCAGCAGTGGAGCGCCTGGGAACGGCTGCTGGCGTCCCGGGAGCACGCCCCCGGTGAGCCGGAAGGCGCCATGAACCTCCGCCTGTCCGGGGGATTTGGCACCGTCTGTGCAACGCTGATCGCGCTTCCGGCGCATCCGGGCGAGATGGCGCGATTCCGATTCGCTGCCGGCCCACCGGACCAGGCGGAATTTCGCGAGCGTACCGGCTGACCGCTGCTGTGCGCGATCAGTGTTTTCGCAAGCGCACGGTGCCGGACATGGTCTTGGCACTGACCGGTACACTGCCGTTCCCGGTTACGAAACGCAGCGTGTTGCCAAGGCTGCTGTCACCGGCACGATCAGCGGAATAGTCGTTCTCGATTTCGCCGCCAATTCCCGACTTGAGCTCAAAGCTGGCATCCGCGCCCGCCGGCAGGTTGAGTTCGATATCGCCACTGAGCGTGCTCAGACCCACCACGCCGGATCCCGAGAGGCTGTCGGCATGCACGCGCTCCGTTCCGGAAACCGAGGACACCGACAGGCCGGAAAGTTCGCGGATGCGCAGCGTCAGGTCACCGGAGACCACGGACAACCGCGCGTCGCCGCCGGCCAGGTCCGCCTGCACGTTGCCGGAGATGAGATTGATCTGGGTGGGACCGTTGCCACCGACCAGTTTCACATCGCCGCTGACACCCTTGATATCCACAGCCCCGGAAAGCTTTTCGAGTTCCAGTTCGCCGCTGACAGACTTGATTGCCACATCCCCGCTGATATCCCGGATGGTCTGATTGGTCGAAACACCCTTGGTCGCCACCCGCGAACCCCGTGGCACGCTGATCTCCAGACGGGTCTGCTCGCCTCCGGTCATGCTCTCCATTTCCTTGAGATCCACCTTGATACGCGTCCGGCTGCCGTCCACTTCGAAGGTAAAGGCCTCCAGGTATTCGTCCAGATCGCCTTTTACCTGCACCTTGTTTTCGGCCCAGCCTCTTACCTCGAACTCTCCACGCACCACCGTGATCTCCACGCTGCCGTTGGCGCGGGCATCGCGGCTTTGGTCCACGCTTTGCACGGCCAGGGCAGGCGTGCTGATTGCCGCAAGCAGCAGGGGAAACAGGGCCTTCAGTATCCGATTGTTCATGCCACGACTCCGCTTGATTTACAGTTTCCGTTCGTTGGGGCCACCGAGAATTTCGAGCAACTCCAGCTCCCGCTGGTAGGTCTCCAGTAGCTGGTCCAGCAGTTCCGCGCCAGCCGGATCCCGTGCCAGGGTCTCACGCAGTTGCCGGCTTGCGGCATCCAGCACTACCAGCGCCCTGCGAGTCTCCATGGCTGCCGCGCCGGGCAACCGTGCGATGCGGGTTTCGATGTCCCGTCGCAAACCTTTGCGGGTATTCGCATACAGTGCGTCCACCTGGGCCAGCCCCACACGCAATCCAACGGCGAAACTATTGTTGGCCGGCACCGGCGCCGGCGCCCGCCACGGAACCAGCACCGCCACCATCCCGGCCAGCAGCGAGGCGGCCAGGGCAGCGCCGTAGCGACGCGCATACACCCGCCGTGCTATACCCGGCCAAAGGGAGCGTCCGGGCCGTTGTTCCGCCGGCAAGCTCGCCAGCCGTTCCGCCAGCCAGGCTGGCGGTGGGTCGTCACGTTGTGTCATGTCTCGGATTCCAGCCATTGTTTCAACAATCCCCGGGCGCGGTGCAGGTGCGCCTTGCTGGTACCCGGCGCAATCCCCAACAGTTCGCCCACCTCGGCGTGGGCGTGTCCCTCCACGTCGTGCAACACGAACACCGCCCGCGCCTGCTCCGGCAGGCGGCGCATCGCCCGCTCCAGGTCCAGTCGCGCCGGCAGATCGCTGGCCACGGCGATGGTGGTCTCCGGATCCACCGCCTCCGCCAGGCTCAGGCGCCCGCGACGGCGGGCCATCAGCCACTGATTGACGGTCAGCCGATGCAGCCAGGTGCTGAACTGACTGCGCCCGGCAAATCCCGCCAGGCCCCTCCAGGCCGCCAGGAACACTTCCTGGCAAAGGTCCTCCGCCGGGGCCGGCGCCGCACTCAGGCGTAACGCCAGGGTGTACACCCGGCGATGGTGGCGTTCGTACAACGCCCGGAAGGCACGCAGGTCTCCGCCCGCGGCCCGGCGCAGCTCGTCGCTTTCATCGCCCGACGCTGTCCGGCTTGCGCTCATCTGTTGGTATTCGATGCGTTCCCGCGGAAAAGGGTTTAGTGCGCCAGCGAAAAATGTGGCCCGGTGACCACCTCGCAGGCGGCAAGGTCGTCTCGGAACTCTACTTTGCGATGCGCGGCGAATCCTGCCTGGTGGGTCTGCCGAGCTTGTGAAATCGGCTGGGGGTATCCCTGCATAGAGGCAAGGTGGAATTTGACGAGGGCGCGCCCCCGGCGTCCGTTCGACGGGCGATTACTTCTCCGCTGGCAGCTTCACCGGACGC
>JAJDOE010000010.1 GCA_022340345.1 Gammaproteobacteria bacterium | reverse complement strand
AGTCCGGCGTCAGCATGGTCGTGCACCGGGACCCTGCGCCGGGAATCTGCCGCGGGTGGTTTCAGGTGGAGGCCGCACTCTCGCGTTCCAGGTAGTCATTCATCAGGCCTTCCCAATCCTGCATGAAGCGACGGTACTCTTCCTCGGTAAACGCCGCGATGAATTCATCACCGGCAGGGCCCAGGCTGGTATACGCGTAGGTGATGTCGGCCCGGGTGCCATCGCCATCCGCGGTCAGCTGTATGCTCAGCTTGCCGGCGGTGACACCGGCAATGATCTTGATCATTTCCACGTAGCCCGGCTCGGGTTCATGCCGGGTGATGTACCAGGTGGCGGTATGGTCCTCCGCCTGGGTGACGAAGACGCAGTCCGGCTCGGCGAGCCCGGATTCGCTCAGCACCACCAGCGGGTCCCAGCCCTCGATCCAGTCTGCTTCGCGTACCGGGCACAGCAACGGGAACACTTTTTCCGGCGGCGCCACCAGAAGCTGGGTGTAGGTCCGGCTGACACGGTTGGGTTTTTCGATCTTCATGGCAATACGTCCTGGTCTAGTGGACCAACAGGATGTGCAGGCTGCGCGGGCCGTGGGCTCCCATCTGGATGGTTTGCTCGATGTCGGCGGTCCGCGAAGGGCCGGTAATGATATTCACCGTCCTCGGCCAATCGGGCAGCTCGCGCAGCAACGGCCAGGCATCCTCGATGCACGCAACCACCGAACGGACCGGCAACACGACCAGGTGGTGGTCGGCGAGAAAGTTCAGGGCCGTTCGCCGATCCGCTCCGGAATGCAGCACCAGGGAGCCGGTCTCGGCGATGCCCGCCAGGGCGCCGGTGAGGGCCGCGGAGGTTTCCGCGCCCGGGGACTCGTGGTGCAGCTCGATGTCCGGGTGGTGGAAATCCACCAGCCCCGCTTCGTCCGATACCCAGAGTTTTGCTGGCAGCTGGTTGCGTTGCAGGTAGGCCGCCACCGCCGCGGGTAATTCCTGCGTGCTGCAACGCTGGTGGCTGGCGGCGGCAAGCGTCAGGTTGTCCTGCAGGAGCTCCAGCAGATCTCCCTCCGGTGCCGGGGCTTCGGGTAGTCGGGGCCGTGGCACCTGGTGGTGGGCGCCGGCGCGGATGCGTTCAAGGATTCGATCGCGGCTGGTCACTGGCGTCTGCGCCACCAGTCGCTGAATGATTGCGCGGCGGGCGCCGGCAGGTCCCGTGCCCGACGCCAGGCGCCGGTGCCGGGCAGGGCCGGCAGCCAGCCCCGCCTGGCCAGCCCGCGGGCGGCGGCCAGCAGCAAGGAGCTGATCCGCCGGTACAGTCGTGGGCGGCATGCCAGGAATGCCCAGGTCCGGAGCAGGCCGCGGCCGCTCACATGGCCCTGGTCGAAGCCGTCGAAACGCAGTTCCCGCAGCATGCGCGGCAAGGGGATGGCGACCGGACATACGGCCTCGCAGCGTCCGCACAGACTGGATGCCTGGGGCAGGCTGGCGGCCTGGTCGAGACCGGTGATCAGGGGCGTCAATACCGAGCCCATCGGACCGGGATACACCCATCCGTAGGCGTGGCCACCGATGGCGCCATACACCGGGCAGTGGTTGAGGCATGCACCGCAACGAATGCAGTGCAGCATGTCGCGGTAGGGGCCGGTGAGCATCCGGCTGCGGCCGTTATCCACCAGCACCACGTGGTAGGCATTCGGTCCGTCCCGGTCCGAGGTGCGTTTCGGGCCCGTATGCAGTGTCGTGTAACTGGTCATGCGCTGGCCGGTAGCGCTGCGCGCCAGGATACGTAGCAGCAAGGTGGCGTCTTCCAGGGTCGGCACGACCTTTTCGATGCCGGCCACCACGATATGCATCTTCGGCAGGGTGGCGCTCAGGTCGCCGTTGCCCTCGTTGGTGACGATAATGTTGGAACCGGTTTCGGCAATGAGAAAATTCGCCCCGGTGATGCCGACTTCACCGGCGAGAAAATGCCGGCGCATCACTCTGCGCGCTTCCGCCACCAGTTCCGGCGCATTGGCGCCGGACATGTCGTTGTCATGAGCGTTGCTGAACAGTTCCCCGACCTGGCCGCGGGTCTTGTGAATGGCCGGCGCGATGATGTGGCTGGGTGGTTCCTTGGCCAGCTGGATGATGTACTCGCCGAGATCGGTCTCCACCACCTCGAGCCCCGCTGCTTCCAGTTCTTCGTTGAGGCCGACTTCCTCTCCGACCATGGTCTTTCCCTTGAGGACCCGCCGCAGACCTTGGCGCTGACACAAGTCCGCGACGATACGGCGTGCCTGCTCCGCATCCTCTGCCCAGTGCACTTCACCCCCCTGGCGCCGGACCGCAGCCTCGTATTGCTCCAGGTAAATATCCAGGTGGTCGAGGATGTGTTTCTTCAGTGCACTGGCCGCCTCGCGCATGGCGGGAAAATCCGGCAGCCCCTCGAGGGCTTCGCGGCGCTTGACCACGAAGCCCGCCTTCAGGCGTTTCAGCGCGTCCTGCAAAACGGGGTCGTTGAGAGCCGCGCGGGCATTGGCGTGGAAGTGCACCGAGGTGGATTTCACCGGACGCCTCCCAGGCCGGGGTCATCGGCGGCGGTGCCGGCCAGCAGTTCGGCCACGTGGTGGACCCGCAGCGGGTATCCGCGGCGATGGGCGCGTCCGGCGATGTTCAGCAGGCAGCCGATGTCGTTACCGACCAGGGCTTCTGCGCCGGCCTCCTCGAAGCCCCGGGCCTTGTCGTCCACCATGCGCCCGGAGATGTCGGCGAATTTGACTGCGAAGCTGCCGCCAAAGCCGCAGCAGACTTCCGGGTCTCCCGCCGCGCACAGCTCCAGTTCCGGTATTCGTTTCAGCCAGCGGGGCCCGGCTCCGCCGCGATTCAGTTCGCGCAGGTTGGAGCAGGACTCGTGCCAGGCGGTACGGAACGGAAAGGGTGGTGGCGCCAGTTCCGGGGCGTGGAGGTCGAGGAATTCGAGCAACTCGAAACTGCGCGCCGCAAACTCCGTTGCCTTCCCCTGCCAGGAAAGATCATCCCTGAACAATTGCGGGTAGTGCAGGCGCAGCATCCCTGTGCAGGAACCGGAGGGCGCGACGATCGCTTCGCAGCCTTCGAAAGCGGCGATTACCCGCTGGGCGATGGCCCGGGCGGAATCCCGGTCGCCGGCGTTATAACCGGGCTGGCCGCAGCAGGTCTGGTCCGGAAAAACGACGCGAAAACCCGCTTCTTCCAGCAATTGTACTGTGGCGATGCCGGCTTGTGGCCGGTACAGGTCCGCCAGGCAGGTGACGAGCAGGCCGACGGTGCTGCTCATTGGCGCGTACTACAAAGGCCGGAAAACGATACGGAGTTCGTTTGGCAACGTTCGATTAGACGTCATCCTCGTGCATCTCGTCGATGTACTCGACGTCGAATGCCACGACGCGGGTGCCATCGTATTTGTCTACTGCCACCGAGGGTCCCATGCCATGCTTGAGCGGTTCCAGATCCACCGCCAGCAGCGTGCCGGTGTGCTCGGTCTCGTCGTTGCGCGTGATGACAGTGACATCCTTGCCTACCATTGCATTCAGCCACTCTTGCATCAGATCGCCTTCCAGGTAATTGGCCGCCTAATGTACCGGTTGCGGAAGGTGTTTCACAAGCACCGGTAGCGGCAAGTGGTTCGGATGCCGCGCAGTTTAGAAGTACGGCTTGTCCGGCGCTTCCGTGAAGCGCTGGATCGCAGTGATGATTTCCCGCTTCGCTTCTTCGGCGCCGACCCAACCATCGAGTTTCACCCACTTGCCGTCCTCGAGATCCTTGTAGTGCTCGAAAAAATGCGCGATCTGCGTCAGCAGTGGCTGCGGCAGGTCATCAGCGGAGTGAACGTGGCGGTACAGGTTGGACAATTCGTCCACCGGGACCGCCAGCAGTTTCTGATCCGGCCCGGCCTCGTCGGTCATGTTGAGCATCGCTACCGGACGGCAACGGATCACCGAACCGGAGATCAGTGGTATCGGGGTCACCACCAGCACATCCACCGGGTCGCCATCCTCGGACAAGGTGTGCGGGATATAGCCGTAGTTGCACGGGTAGTGCATGGCGGTATTCATGAAGCGGTCCACGAACATGGCGCCGGTGGTCTTGTCGACCTCGTATTTGACCGGATCGGCGTGGGACGGGATCTCGATGATCACGTTAATGTCCCGTGGGACGTCCCGTCCGGGAGTTACTCGATCCAGGTTCATGGCGGTTGGTTTCCGGAAAAAAGCCCCCGGGCAGCCGCCCGGGGGCGCGCGACGATCAGATCAGCGGAACGATCAGCAGCGCCACGATATTGATGATTTTGATCAGCGGGTTGATGGCCGGGCCGGCGGTATCCTTGTACGGATCTCCGACCGTATCGCCGGTGACCGCGGCCTTGTGCGCTTCGGATCCCTTCCCGCCGTGGGCGCCGTCCTCGATGTATTTCTTGGCGTTGTCCCAGGCGCCACCACCGGTGGTCATTGAGATGGCCACAAACAGGCCGGTGACGATGGAACCAACCAGCAGTCCGCCCAGAGCCATGCGGCCGGCCTCGGCGCCCATCAACGTGCCCATGATCAGCACCACCAGCACCGGGACCAGGATCGGCAGCAGGGAGGGGATGATCATTTCCTTGATGGCGGCGCGGGTGAGCAGGTCCACGGCGCGGGAATATTCCGGCTTGCCGGTACCCTCCATGATGCCCTTGATCTCCCGGAACTGCCGGCGCACTTCCATTACGACGGAGCCAGCGGCTCGCCCGACTGCTTCCATGGCCAGGGCGGCAAACAGGAATGGCACCAGCCCGCCAATGAACAGGCCGATGATTACCGCCGGATGTTCCAGGGAGAACGCCACCGACTTGCCCGCATGTTCCAGGGCGTGCGTATAGTCGGCAAACAGCACCAACGCCGCCAGGCCCGCCGAGCCGATCGCGTAGCCTTTGGTGACGGCCTTGGTGGTGTTGCCCACCGCGTCCAGCGGGTCGGTGATACCGCGAACTTCTTCCGGAAGGTTCGCCATCTCGGCAATACCACCGGCGTTGTCCGTGATGGGTCCGAAGGCGTCCAGGGCGACGATGATGCCGGTCATGGAGAGCATGGCGGTGGCGGCGACGGCGATTCCGAACAGTCCGGCAAGGGTGTGGGCGCCCCAGATGGACAGGCAAACCGACAGCACCGGGATCGCCGTGGCCTTCATGGACACACCGAGTCCGGCGATGATATTGGTGGCGTGACCGGTCTCGGAGGCCTTGGCCACCAGACGTACCGGTTTGTACTCGGTGCCGGTGTAGTACTCCGTCACCACCACCATGGCCCCGGTAAGGGCCAGGCCGATGAGTGCCGAGTAGAAAAGGTGGCTGGTAGCCACCGCGGACCCGCTGATCATTACGGTGTCATCGAATATCCAGCCGGTAACGAAGTAAAAAAGGATTGCCGCCAGCCCGCCGGATACGGCCAGGCCCCGATACAGGGCGCCCATGATGGAGCCACCTTCGGCGGCTTTGACGAAGAAGGTTCCGACCACCGAGGCGAGGATGGACACGCCGCCCAGGGCCAGCGGGTAGACCACGGCCGCCGCGCCGACCCCCGTTACGACCAGTCCGCCGAGCAGCATGGTGGCGATGATGGTAACCGCGTAGGTCTCGAACAGGTCGGCGGCCATGCCGGCGCAGTCCCCGACATTGTCGCCCACGTTGTCGGCGATTACCGCCGGATTGCGCGGGTCGTCTTCCGGGATGCCGGCCTCCACCTTGCCCACCAGGTCCGCGCCGACGTCGGCGCCCTTGGTGAAGATGCCGCCGCCCAGTCGCGCGAAGATGGAAATCAGCGAACCGCCGAAGGCCAGGCCCACCAGGGGATCGATGGGATTCTGGTCCGGCACCAGGTACAGCAGCGCGGAGAAGTAGCCCGCCACGCCCAGCAGCCCCAGCCCCACCACCAGCAGGCCCGTAATCGCACCCCCGCGGAAGGCTACCTGTAGCGCGTCATTCATTCCCACGCTGGCTGCCTGAGCGGTGCGCACGTTGGCGCGCACGGAAACGTGCATTCCGATGTAGCCGGCAGCGCCGGAGAACACCGCGCCAATGGCGAATCCGATCGCGGTCAGCCAGTTCAGGGCCAGGCCGAGCGCCACGAACAGCACCACGCCCACCACACCAATGGTGGTGTACTGGCGGTTGAGGTAGGCCGACGCCCCCTCCTGGATCGCCTGCGCAATCTCTCGCATGCGGTCATTGCCCGTCGGCTGGGCGAGAATCCATTTGACGGACAGGCCGCCGAAAGCCAGCGCGATCAGGGCGCAAACCAGGGCAAGCTCCAGGGCGTGCAACGACGTGATTTCCATGCAAAGACCTCCCAAAGGAACGCGAATTTTATGCAGGCGCGGATTCTAAGGCCGCCCCGGCCAATAATCCAGAAACCGGGCCCCATAAGCAGTGCTTATTGCAGGGGCACCGGAGCGCTCAGACCTCGAATCGAGCGCTGAGTTTGCGCCGCACCGGGGCGTTCTTCAGGCGCACGTAGCGGGGCATGCCGTTCTTGTACGGCGGGTAGTCCTCGCCGCGGATGAGGGGCTCCAGGTATTCCCGGCAGCGTGGCGTGATGCCAAAACCGTCGCGGGTGATGAAATTGCGGGGCATCATTTTCTCGACGTTGGCGACCTTGCTCAGGGGCGCCACGCCGATCTTCCAGCGGTAGGGCTGGCTGGAGACCCGCTCCACGGTAGGCATGACGGAATTTTCGCCCTTCAGCGCCAGTTGCACCGCTACTTTCCCCAGGGCGTAGGCCTGGTCCACGTCGGTCTTCGATGCCAGGTGCCGGGCGGCCCGCTGCAGGTAGTCGGCCACCGCCCAGTGGTACTTAAGGCCGAGCTCGTCCTTGACCATCTGCGCCACCACCGGCGCGGCGCCCCCGAGCTGGGCGTGGCCAAAGGCATCGGTGGTGCCGGCATCGGCGAGGAAGCGGCCCTCCGCGTTGCGCACGCCCTCGGAAACCACCACGGAGCAATATCCGAACTTCTTTACCAGCGCCTCCACGCGCTTGAGGAAGCGGGGCTGGTCAAAGGGGATTTCCGGAAACAGGATCACCAGCGGAATCTCGCAGTCCGCGGAGGAGGCGAGCCCACCGGCGGCGGCGATCCAGCCGGCGTGGCGGCCCATGACCTCGATGACAAACACCTTGGTGGAGGTCTTGGCCATGGATGCTACGTCGAAACTGGCTTCGCGGGTGGACACCGCGATGTACTTGGCTACCGATCCGAAACCCGGACAGTTGTCGGTGATGGGCAGATCGTTGTCCACGGTCTTGGGCACGTGGATGGCCTGGATCGGGTAGTCCAGCTGGCGCGAGAGCTGGGACACCTTCAGGCAGGTGTCCGCCGAATCCCCGCCACCGTTATAAAAGAAGTACCCGATGTCGTGGGCGGCAAATACCTCGATCAGGCGCTCATATTCGGCGCGGTTCTCTTCCAGGCTGCGCAGTTTGTACCGGCAGGAGCCGAAGGCTCCGGCGGGCGTATGCCGAAGGGCACGGATGGCCGCTGCGCTCTCGCGGCTGGTGTCGATGAGGTCTTCGGTCAGTGCGCCGATAATACCGTTGCGCCCGGCATAGACCTTGCCAATCCGGGTCCTGTGCTTGCGAGCGGTTTCAATGAGCCCGCAGGCTGATGCGTTGATGACCGCGGTGACGCCGCCGGACTGGGCATAAAAAGCGTTGCGGGGTTTGCTGGTTTTCTTCGCCATTGGTGTTGGAATCTCCCAAAAAATGTACCGATCAGACAGGTTTTTCCGGCTGTTCCGGTGGCCGTACCGGGGCCGGCCGCGCTCCTTGCCCGTTGTCCGCCTGGGCCGGGCGCACCGCGACAAAGCTCTCGCCCGGGTGGTCCCGGCCCGCGGCGCCGGCACCGGATAGCTCGCCGGGCGAACCCGCAACCCCGAAGCGCTCCTGCCGGTCAGAGTAGCCGATCCGCAGGTTGGCATCGGCAAAATCGGAGATGGCAGGCATGGGGTGAGCCGGGGATACCGGTGGCGCTCAAAAATCGGTGCGTTGTGGAACGGGCGCATAGGGTACCCGAAAAGCGTGACGCGGCGGATCGCAGAGTTTCGATGCAGGGATCAGGGCACCTTATTTGGTATTCATTCGGTTTTTCCGCGTGTCCTTCGCCGCCGGGGGTCCCAAAGGAGGGTCACGGGAAAGCTGCGGGCCGCTTGTTTTCCGGCGTTACAGGCCGGTTCGGGCTGTATTGACGACCGCGAACTGACGGAGTAGGTTTCGCCCCCACTGACCCGGCGGTGCCGGGCAGGCTCCCCCAAAAACACGTTAAGGAATTCCCCGATGAGAATCGTTTTGTTGGGCGCGCCGGGTTCCGGCAAGGGCACCCAGGCCAAGCAGCTCACCGAGAAATACAGCGTTCCCCAGGTTTCCACCGGAGATCTTTTGCGCGCCGCCGTCAAGGACGGAACCCCCCTGGGGAAGAAGGCCAAGGCCGCGATGGACGCGGGCGAGCTCGTTTCCGACGAGATCGTGCTCGGCATGATTGAGGAGCGCCTGGCCGCGCGCGACACCAAGGCCGGTTTTATCCTCGATGGATTCCCGCGCAATATCCCCCAGGCCCAGGAACTGGATGCCAAGCTGGCATGGCTGGGGTACCCGTTGCAGATCGCGTTGCTGGTTTCCGTGGATCTTGACGTTTTGCTAAAGCGCCTCACCGGTCGGCGTACCTGTGGCGAATGCGGGCAGATGTACAATATTCACTTCGCGGCGCCGAAAAAGCGTGGCCGCTGCGACAAATGCGGCAGTTCCCTGGTGCATCGTTCCGATGACAACGAAACCACTATCCGCAGCCGGCTGCAGGTGTACGAGAATGAGACCGAGCCACTGGTGGCCTATTACCGGGCCCAGGGCAAGTTGCGTACCGTCAACGGTGAAGGCGATATCGACAAGATCTTCGAACGCATGTGCGACATCATTGATGCCGAGGTGCGCCCGCTGGAGGTCGTGGTCACCGAGCCGGCCAAACCCATGATGACTCCGGCTCGCGCCAAGCCGGCGCCGGAAAAAGAGCCAGCCAAGAAAGCGCCGAAAAAGAAGGCCGCCAAGAAGGCCGCGAAAAAAAGCGCCGCGCCAAAGAAAAAGGCGGCTCCAAAAAAGAAGGCCGCGCCGAAAAAGAAGGCAGTGAAAAAGGCCGCGAAGAAATCCACCAAAAAGAAGGCCGCCAAGAAGGCCGCGCCGAAAAAGAAGGCAGCGAAAAAGGTCGCGAAGAAAAAGGCCGCGCCAAAGAAAAAGGCGGCTCCAAAAAAGAAGGCCGCCAAGAAGGCCGCGCCGAAAAAGAAGACAGTGAAAAAGGCCGCGAAGAAATCCACCAAAAAGAAGGCGGCGAA
>JAJDOE010000177.1 GCA_022340345.1 Gammaproteobacteria bacterium | reverse complement strand
GATTTCCTGGCCGAAACGCACGCAACGCGTGCAATGGATGCAGCGTGTCATGTCGGTGGCGATCATCGGTCCCAGGTCCTTGTCCTGCACCACGCGTTTGCGTTCGGCAAAACGGCTGATGTCGTCGCCGTAGCCCACCGCCAGGTCCTGCAGGTCACATTCACCGCCCTGGTCGCAAATCGGGCAGTCCAGCGGATGATTGATGAGCAGGAACTCCATGGTGCCCCGCTGGGCGTCCACCGCGGCGGGAGAATGGGTGAACACCTTCATTCCCTCCGCCACCGGCGTGGCACAGGCGGGCAACGGCTTGGGGGACTTTTCCACTTCCACCAGGCACATGCGGCAGTTGGCCGCCACCGAGAGTTTTTCGTGATAACAGAATCGGGGAATGTAGACGCCGGCGGCATCGGCGGCCTGGATCACCATGCTGCCGGCCTGGGCCTCCACTGTCTGGCCATTGATCTCGATGCGCACGGTTTTGCCCGTCTCCGCCATGCTCAGGCCGCCGCCCCCTGGCGCGAATTGGTAGTAAAGCCCTCGACCTCGCAGCGGGCGTGGGAAACGGTACGCATCGTTGTCTCGTTTCCTCCCATCAGGCCGCCGCCCCCTGGCGGGCCTTTGATATATAGCCTTCGAACTCGTGGCGAAAATGCTGCAGGAAGCTGCGTACCGGCATGGCCGCTGCGTCCCCGAGGGCACAGATGGTGCGGCCCTCGATGCGTCGCGCCACATCCACCAGCAGTTCCAGGTCCTCGCTTCGGCCCTGGCCGCTGCGGATGCGCCGGATCACCCGATGCAGCCAGCCGGTGCCTTCCCGGCACGGCGTGCACTGGCCGCAGGATTCCTCGTAGTAGAAGTAGGCAATGCGCTCCAGCACCCGCACCATGCAGGTGTCCTGGTCCATGATGATTACCGAACCGGCACCGAGCATGGAACCCGCCTGCTCCAGGGAGTCGTAATCCATGGTGACGCCCATCATCACCTCCCCGGGCAACACGGGCACCGAGGAACCGCCGGGGATTACCGCCTTGAGACGCTTGCCGCCGCGCATGCCGCCAGCCATTTCCAGCAGCTTGACGAACGGAGTGCCCATGGGCACCTCGTAGTTGCCCGGCCGGTTGACGTGCCCGGAGAGGCTGAAGATCTTGGTGCCGCCGTTGTTGGGTACCCCCAGGTCGCGGAACCAGGCGCCACCCTTGCGCAGGATGGCTGGCACCGACGCCAGGGTTTCGGTGTTATTGATCGTGGTTGGACGCCCGTACAATCCGTAATTGGCGGGGAACGGCGGCTTGAACCGTGGCTGGCCCTTCTTGCCTTCCAGGGATTCCAGCAGCGCGGTTTCCTCGCCGCAGATGTAGGCGCCGGCGCCGTAGTGGCTGTGCAGCTCGAAATCGATTCCCGAGCCCAGAAGATTCCTTCCCAGCAGGCCGGCGGCTCTCGCATCTTCCACCGCACGATCGAAATGCTGGCCCGCTTCCCCGGCGAACTCGCCGCGCATGTAGTTGTAGCCCACACTGGCGCCGATGCAGTAGCCGGCGATGGCCATGCCTTCCACCAGCGCGTGGGGGTTCAGCCGCAGGATGTCACGATCCTTGAAGGTGCCGGGTTCACCCTCGTCGGAATTACAGACGATGTACTTCTGACCCTCCGCCTTGCGTGGCATGAAGCTCCACTTCAGGCCGGTGGGGAAACCGGCGCCTCCCCGCCCGCGCAGGCCCGAGGTCTTGACCTCCTCGATGAGCGATTCCCGGGACGGCTTCTCCTCCAGGATGCGTCGCCAGGCGGCGTATCCGTCCCGCTGGCGGTAGCTTGCCAGGGTCCAGGGCTGATCAACGCCGGGCTCGGGCAGGCAGATAAAGACCTGCCGGGCTTCACTGCTCATGGCAGCTGCTCCAGCAGGCGGTCGATCTTCTGCGGCGTCAGGTTCTCGTGGTAGGTAGTGCCGATCTGCAGCGCCGGTGCGCCGCCACAAGCCGCCAGGCACTCCACCTCGTGGATACTGACCCGGCCGTCCTCGGTGACCTGGCCGGGGCCGATGCCCAGGCGTTCCTTCAGGTGCTCCAGCACGGTATCGGAACCGCACAGCATGCACGACACGTTGGTGCATACGCAGATCTTGGTACGGCCAACCGGTTCGAGGTCATACATTGAGTAGAAGGTGGCGATTTCGTAGACCTGGATCGGCCGCAGCTCCAGCAGTGCGGCGACTTCGTCCATCAGTCCCGTGTCCAGGAAACCGTGTTCCGACTGGGCCGCGGTCAACGCCGCCATCACCGCCGAGCGCTGTTGTTCCGGCGGGTATTTGGCGCATTCCACGCGGATGCTCTCACGGACTTCGGCGGACAGGCTCACCGGTCCACCTCGCCAAAGACAATGTCCTGGCTGCCGATCACGGCCACCAGGTCGGCAAGCATATGTCCGCGCACCATCTCGTCCATGGCGGAAATGTGCACGAAGCCCGGCGCGCGGATTTTCAGCCGGTAGGGTTTGTTGGCGCCATCGGAAACCAGGTAGCAGCCAAATTCCCCCTTGGGATGCTCCACCGCTGCGTAGGCTTCCCCGGCGGGCAGGCAGTAGCCCTCGGTAAACAGCTTGAAGTGATGGATCAGGGACTCCATGTCCCGCTTCATGGTTTCCCGGTGCGGCGGCGCGACCTTGTGGTTGTCCACCATCACCGGACCCGGATTGGCCCGCAACCAGGCCACGCATTGGCGGATGATGTGGTTGGACTGACGCATTTCCTCCATGCGCACCAGGTAGCGGTCATAGCAGTCGCCGGTCGCGCCCACCGGAATATCGAAATCCAGCCGGTCGTAGACTTCATAGGGCTGCTTGCGGCGCAGGTCCCACTCGACACCGGACCCACGCAGCATGGGCCCGGTAAACCCCAGGGCAATGGCCCGTTCCGGCTCTACCACACCGATGCCCACGGTGCGCTGTTTCCAGATGCGATTATCCGTCAGCAGCGTTTCGTATTCGTCGACGTAGCCCGGAAAGCGGTCGCTAAAGGCCTCGATGAAATCCAGCAGCGAACCCTGGCGATCCGCGTTCATGCGCTCGACTTCTTTTTCGTTGTGCCACTTCGACGGTTCGTAGCGCGACATGCTTTCCGGGAGATCGCGGTACACGCCGCCGGGGCGGTAGTAGGTTGCGTGCATGCGCGTACCGGAGACCGCCTCGTAACAATCCATGAGGTCTTCCCGTTCGCGGAACGCATACAGGAACATGGTCATGGCGCCCACGTCCAGCGCGTGCGCGCCGATCCACAACAGGTGGTTGAGGATGCGGGTGATCTCGTCGAACATTACGCGGATGTACTGGGCGCGCACTGGCGGCTCCAGGCCCAGCAGTTTTTCGATGGCGAGCACGTAGCCATGCTCGTTGCACATCATGGACACGTAATCGAGGCGGTCCATGTAACCGATGCTCTGGTTGTACGGCTTGCTTTCGGCAAGTTTTTCCGTGGCCCGGTGCAGCAAGCCCACGTGGGGGTCCGCCCGCTGGATGACTTCACCATCCAGTTCCAGCACCAGTCGCAATACCCCGTGGGCGGCCGGGTGCTGGGGGCCGAAATTCATCGTGTAATTACGAATCTCAGTCACCGTAGCCCTCCTCACGAATCACCCGCGGCACCAGCACACGCGGTTCGATGCTGACCGGCTCGTATACCACCCGCTTCTTTTCCGGGTCGTAACGCATCTCCACCTTTCCGATCAGGGGAAAATCCTTGCGAAACGGATGACCAATAAATCCGTAATCGGTCAGCAGGCGGCGCAGGTCCGGATGTCCATCGAAGACGATGCCGAACAGGTCGAATGCCTCGCGTTCGAACCAGTTGGCGGACGGCCAGACATCGGTAACCGTGGCAATCAGCGGCGGCTCGCCGGCCACGTACGCGCGAAGCCGCAACCGCTGGTTGTGCTTCATGGAAAGCAGGTGATAAACCACCGCGAAACGCGCAGGCCGCTCCGGCACCGGCGCTTCGCCCTCGGCGCCGTATTCCAGATAATCCACGCCACACAGGTCGGTCAGCTGGGAGAAGCGCAGTTCCGGATCGTCGCGAAGCCGAAGTACGAAAGCGATCAGGTCCGCCGCGCCAACCTCAACGGTCAATTCGCCGGTAAGCCCGGAAACCTGCGCATCCACGCCACCGGGAAACTCCCCGCTGAGCTGCTTCAGGCGGTCGGCTATTTCCGTGACGGTACGAGTCACGCCAGTGTTTCTCCATCCATGAATCAGCGCGCGATGGTCCGGCTGCGCCGGATTTTCTTCTGCAGTTGCAGGATTCCGTAGATCAACGCCTCTGCCGTGGGCGGGCACCCCGGCACGTACACATCCACCGGCACGATGCGGTCACAGCCTCGCACCACGGAATAGGAATAGTGGTAGTAACCACCACCGTTGGCGCAGGATCCCATGGAAATTACCCAGCGGGGCTCCGCCATCTGGTCGTACACCTTGCGCAGGGCGGGGGCCATCTTGTTCACCAGGGTGCCGGCGACAATCATCACGTCCGACTGGCGGGGGCTGGGACGGAAAATCACGCCAAACCGATCCAGGTCGTAGCGGGACGCACCGGCATGCATCATTTCCACCGCGCAACAGGCCAGGCCAAAGGTGACCGGCCACATGGAGTTGGTGCGGGCCAGCGCCTTGCCGCCCTCCGCCCAGTCGATAAGCGTATCCAGGGTGGTAGTCGCCCAACCCCGTTCCGCGTACTGCTGCTCTACTCCCATTCCAGGGCCCCCTGAAACCATTCGTAGATAAATCCAACGATCAGGATTGCCAGGAAAAGCATCATGGAAAGAAAGCCGAATACGCCGATGTCTTCAAGGACCACGGCCCACGGAAACAGGAAGGCGATCTCCAGATCGAAAATAATGAACAGGATCGCCACCAGGTAGTAGCGAACGTCGAATTTCATGCGCGTGTCTTCGAAGGCCTCAAAACCACACTCGTAGGGGGAGTTTTTTTGCGGGTCCGGTCGGCTGGTGGAAAGCAGGCGCCCGAGGATGGTGAGCGCGGTTCCCACGCCCAGACCGACGAGCAGGAAGATCAGGATGGGCAGGTAATTGTCCAGCATGGGGAAACAGGGACCCGCGGAAGCGGCCAAATCCGCGCTGTTAGTGTAAGGAAATCGCGCTCCGGCCAGCGCACGGGAGTCTAGGTGCAGGCCCCAGCACAGTCAACAATGCCCGCGAAATGCGGGCATTGATTGAAATCAAAGCTGGTGCCGAAGGCCGGACTCGAACCGGCACGGCTCGCGCCACCGCCCCCTCAAGACGGCGTGTCTACCAATTCCACCACTTCGGCAATTTGAAACGATCCCGGGTCGGGATCCGGAACCTAGTCCGGGACCTTGGGGGGATCCTGTCCCGGGCTGGCGGTATCGCCCGCCGGGGCCTGGGACTCCGGCACCGCCGGGACCGGGGACTCCGGCACCGCCGGGACCGGGGACTCCGGCACCGCCGGGACCACCGGCTCGGTGCCGCCCGGCGCAACATCCTCCGCGCTGCTCTCCTGGCTCGCGGGCGCCGTCTCGGTCACGCTCTGGGGCTCCCGCACCTTGGAGTAGATATAGGCCATGGAAATGCTGGTGACAAAGAAGATCGTAGCCAGCATCGCCGTGGTCCGGGACAGAAAATTCGCCGATCCCCGGGCGCCGAAAAGCGACTGGGAGCCGCCACCACCACCGCCAAAAGCGGCCCCGGCGTCTGCGCCCTTTCCATGCTGCAGCAAGATGAGCACGACCATCACGATCGCGACCAGGATATGAATACTTATAAGAATCTGTAGCATGATTTCCTCAGGCCGCGGCGCCGATCGCCAGAAAACTATCCGCCTTGAGGGATGCTCCGCCAATCAGGCCGCCGTCGATATCTTGCTTGGCGAATAATTCCGCCGCATTGTCCGGCTTCACACTGCCGCCGTAAAGGATACGCAATCCGCCAGCCACCCCGGCGGAGCCAGCGGCGACCCGCCCGCGGATAAAGGCATGCACTTCCTGGGCCTGCTCGGGGCTGGCGGTAAGTCCGGTGCCGATGGCCCAAACCGGCTCGTAGGCCACCACCGCCCTGGCAAAGGTCTCGACGCCGACGGCGTCCAGTACCGCGTCCAGTTGCCTCGCCACCACCGCCTCGGTCTCCCCGGACTCCCGTTCTGCCTGCAGCTCCCCCACGCACAGGATGGGGATCAGGCCGGCGGCCTGGGCGGCGCGGAATTTCTCTGCCACCAGCGCGTCGTCCTCGCCATACAGGCTGCGCCGCTCGGAATGGCCGACAATCACGTAGCGGCAACCAAACTCCGCCAGCATGGGTCCGGAAATCTCGCCGGTGTAGGCACCGGACGAATGCACATCCAGGTTCTGGCCACCCCAGGTCACAGGACCGCCCTCAAGGCGCGCCACGACTTCCGGAAGCAAAACGAACGGCGGGCACACGGCGAGTTCCGCGCGGGGCACGCTTTCCATACCCGCGACGATTTCGTCCACCAGTGCCGCGCTGTCCGCGCGGGTACCGTTCATCTTCCAGTTTCCTGCTACCAGGGGAGTTCGCATTCCAGGAGTGTCCTAATCAGATACCGGGGAAAAAGCGGGCGCGATGTTACCGGCGCACCGGCACGAAAGCAATTTGCCCCTGCGCCGGTGCCCGCTCGCGCCGCGGGAACTCATACCCTGTCAGGCACTGGCCGCCTCGCGCACGCTGTCCGCCAGCGCCCCGCTCACCTGTGCCACCAGCTCCGCGTCCGCCGCCTCCACCGTTACCCGCACCACCGGTTCGGTGCCAGAGGCGCGCAGCACGACCCGGCCCCGGCCTTCCAGAATCCGCTGCGCCTTTTCCAGCGCCCTCTTCACCACCGGGTGAGCATCCGGATCGAAGCCCGGCACCGCCAGGCGCACGTTGATGGTGTGCTGGGGGTAGCGTTTCATGCCCGCCACCAGTTCCGCCAGCGACCGGTTTCCGCTCCGCAACGTCGCCAGCACCTCCAGGGCCGCCAGCGTGCCATCACCGGTTGCGCAACGGTCCGCCAGGATAATGTGGCCAGAGGGCTCGCCACCGAGTTGCCAGCCGCGGGCCCGCATGCGCTCGAGAACAAATCGGTCGCCCACGGCGGTACGTTCGAAGGCCACCCCGAGTTCCGCGCAAGCCTCCTCCAGGCCGAGGTTTGTCATTAGCGTGCCCACCAGGCCACCGGCAAAGCGGCCGGCGGCGTGCCGCGCGTGCAGTAGTGCGTACAGGATGCCATCACCGTCCACCACCGTGCCGTCCGCGTCCACCAGGACCACGCGATCGCCATCCCCGTCCAGCGCCACACCCAGGTCCGCGCCGTGTTCGCGCACCGCGTCACACAGGATTTGCGGCGAGGTCGAACCGCAGTCACGATTGATATTGAAACCATCCGGCTCGCAGGCCAGCGGGATCACCCGCGCGCCCAATTCGGAAAATACGCGGGGCGCGATCTGGTAGGCGGCGCCGTTGGCGCAATCCACCACCAGCGACAGGCCACCCAGGGTTTCGCCGGCGGGGAAATTCGACTTGAGAAACTCGATATACCGGCCCTGGGCGTCGGAGAAACGCGTTGCCTTTCCCAGTTCGGATGACTTCACCACCACCTGCGGCTCGTCCAGCATGGCCTCGATGGCGTGTTCGGTGGCGTCATCCAGCTTGGATCCGTCCGGGCCGAAGAACTTGATGCCGTTATCGGAATACGGATTATGCGACGCGCTGATGACGATGCCGGCGCGGGCCCGGGAGGACTGGGTGAGATAGGCGATACCGGGGGTGGGCAGGGGTCCCAGCAGGGCTACGTCCGCGCCCGCCGCGGCCAGACCCGCCTCCAGTGCGGACTCCAGCATGTAGCCGGAGACCCGGGTGTCCTTTCCGATCAATACCTGGCCGCGGGCGTCTCCGGAAAAGACGCGACCGGCCGCCCAGCCCAGTTGCTGCACCGTGCGTGGCGTGATCGGCTCGACGCCGACCCGCCCGCGAATTCCATCGGTACCAAAGAAGCGACGCGCACTCATGGCGCGGTTCCGATCCGGCAGGCCTGGAACACCGTCAGCGCTTCCACGGTGGCGGCCACGTCGTGCACCCGCAACACCGCGGCGCCGGCGCATACCGCCGCCAGCGCGCCACCGAGACTTCCAAACAGGCGTTCGTGGGGCTCCCGGTTCAACAGCTTTCCGATCATGGTTTTTCGCGAAAGGCCCACCAGCACCGGAGGCCCGATTTCCTGAATTCGCGGGAGACCCGCCATCAGTTGCAGATTATGCGAGAGGTCTTTCCCAAAACCCAGGCCGGGGTCCACCAGCAGGCGTTCCTGAGCGATACCGGAGCTCGTGCATGCGCGAACCCGTTCGGTGAGAAATTCCGTAACTTCCGCCAGCACGTCACCATACCGGGGATCATCCTGCATCGCCCGCGGAGTGCCCTGCATGTGCATCAGGCATACCCCGGCGTTACTTGCCGCGATCACCTCCAGCGCACCGGGCGCACGCAGCGCGTTGACGTCGTTGATCATATCCGCACCAGCGGCCAGCGCGGCGGACATCACCTCTGGCTTCATGGTATCCACGCTGATGAGAATATCGCCCGCGCCACGCGCCTGTTCCACCAGCGGCAGCACCCGGTCCATCTCCTCATTTGTCCCTACCGCCGTGGCACCCGGGCGGGTGGACTCGCCACCGATATCAATAATATCGGCGCCCTCCGCGATGATCTCGTCAATACGCCGGTTGGCGGCACTCCGGTCCAGGAAACGGCCGCCATCGGAAAAAGAATCCGGGGTGGCGTTCAGAATCCCCATGACGCACGGCCGCGCCAGGTCCAGTTCCCTGGTACCACAGCGCAACCGCTGCACGGGGTTCAGTGCTCGCCGGCAGGCGAGTCCATACGGGGTTTGATGCGCGGCTTACGCGGTTTTTCGTCCGGGGAAGGGCCCGCGCCGTCGGCCGGCCTCCCATCCTCCGGAGAACGGGGCTTTTCGCCACGCATGATGGCATCGATCTGGTCTGATTCCAGGGTCTCCCACTCCAGCAGGGCCCCGGTCATGATCTCCACCTTTTCGCGGTTGTCTTCCAGGATCTTGCGCGCGCGCTGGTATTGCTCGTCAATAATGCGGCGAATCTCCTCGTCCACGATCTCCGCCGTGGCATCACTGAGGTTCTGGTGGGTAGTGACATCCCGACCAAGGAATACCTCGCTCTGATTCTCGCCATAGGTACGCGTACCGAGCCTGTCGCTCATGCCCCAGCGGGCCACCATGTTGCGCGCCATTTCGGTTGCGCGCTCGAAATCGTTGGCCGCGCCGGTGGTCATCTGTTGCATGAAGATTTCTTCGGCGATACGTC
>JAJDOE010000169.1 GCA_022340345.1 Gammaproteobacteria bacterium | reverse complement strand
CCGAGTGTCTGGGCATGGGGGCTACCGTGGTGGCCGTGACCTTTGGCAGCGACGGGTTCACCGTCATGCACCTGGGGGACTCACGTCTGTACCGGCTGCGCGCTGGCAAACTGTTTCAGCTCACGGAAGACCATTCGGTGGTGCAGGAATTTATCCGCCAGGGCGTGTTGACACCGGAAGAAGCGCGCCTGTCGATCAACAAGAACCTGGTTACCCGCGCCCTTGGGATCGAGGAGAATCCGGAACCCGAGTTTACGGATGGCGACCTCAGCAAAGGAGACCTCTACCTGCTGTGCAGCGACGGTCTCACGGACGTGGTGCAGGATGAGGAAATCCAGAAGATTCTGGCAGCCGAAAAAGACCTGGAGGCAGCTGCCGGGGCGTTGATCGATGCCGCCAACGAGGGCGGCGGGCCGGATAACATCACCGTTGTACTGGCGCGCGTCAGCGGCTGATTTTTCCATCCCGCGCCGCGTACAATCCCGTCCGGGAGGACCGTCGTGCCAGCATCGAAAAAGCGTTCCACACCACAGCCCCTGCTTTCCGTCGTCATCCCGGTGTACCGTTCCGCGGCGATCCTGCCGACCACCCTGCAACGGCTGGACGCGTGGTTCGCACAAAGCCGCGTTCGCCATGAACTGATCTTCGTGGTGGACGGTAGCCCGGATAACAGCTGGGAAATCCTCTGTGGACTGCAAAAGAACCGGCGCAAACGCAACCTGAAGATCATCAATCTGCTACGCAACTACGGCCAGCACAACGCCATGATCTGCGGGCTGGCCCATGCCCGGGGCAGCTACGTGGTGACCATGGACGACGACCTGCAGAACCCGCCTGACCAGATCGGACGGCTGCTGGAAAAAATCGAGGAAGGCTACGACGTGGTTTTCGGCGATTTCCGCCAGAAGATGCACAGCCCGATGCGTCGCCTGGGCACCCGCGTGGTGGGCTGGCTCAACTACCGGATCTTCAACAAGCCCGCCGACCTGGTGCTTACCAACTTCCGCATCATGCGCCAGGAAATCGCGCGTGCGGTCTGTGAGCACCGCACCGCGTTTCCCTATCTGCCGGGCCTGTTGCTGGTGACGGCCAACAACTTCGCCAATGTCACCGTAGAACACCATCCACGCCTGTCCGGTGAAAGCAATTATACCGTCCGTGTAATTGCCCGGCTGATCTGGCGCATCATTTTCAACTACTCGGCATTCCCATTGCGGGTACTTACCAGTATCGGCCTGGTCACCGCCGCGATCTCGTTCGGATTCGGACTCTATTACCTCGTCAAGGGCTTGCTGGGCGTGACCGTGGTACCGGGCTGGACCACCACCGTGGTGCTGCTGTCCTTTTACAATGGCTTACTGCTCGCCCTGCTCGGTGCGATTGGTGAATACGTCGTGCGCCTGGTGACCGATATCTCCGCGCCCCAGGCATACCGCATACGGGAAATTCGTTGAATCCAGGTGCTGCTCCCGCGCCGACCTTTCTGATTGCCGGCGGCCAGCGCTGTGGCACCACCTGGTTGTACCAGGCGCTTGCCGGCCATGCGCAGATTTTTCTGGCCAGCCCTCCGCGACCGGAACCCAAATTTTTCGTTGCCGATGACTGCCTGAACCGGCGTGACGAGTACCTGCGCCGCTGGTTCGCAGGCGCCGGCGCCTTCCCGGCGCGCGGCGAAAAATCCGTGCGTTACCTGGAACACCCCAGGGCCGCGCAAAACATCCACGCGCTGTTTCCGGACATCCGCCTGTTGTTCGTGTTGCGCCATCCCGCGGAACGCGCCGTATCCAACTACGAGTACACCCGCATGCACCACCGCGAGGAACTGGACTTCGAGGCGGCGCTGGAGGCGGAACCGCAACGGTTGGCCCGGCAGCCACTGGGGGCGAAAGAATCAACGCCCCATGCCTATTTGGCGCGCGGGCAGTATCACGAAATGCTGGTTCCGTATTTCCATACTTTTCCCCGCGAGCAACTGCGGATTTTGCTGTACGAGGATTTGTTCGCCGAACCGGCCCACCAGCTTGCCCGTGTAATCGGGTTCCTCGGCGCGGATCCCGGCGTGCGACCCGAGCTGCCGCAGCGACAGAATGAAAGCCCGTGGAACCAGGTCCGGCTGGACCGGTCCGGGTTGCAACGGCTGCTGGCCCGGTTCCGTGAACCCAACCAGCGGCTGGCCACGCTGACCGGGCTGGACCTCGACCACTGGGACCGGCCTACTTCCCGCCTGGAGGCGCTGACCGAAGTATGAATCCGATTCCCTTCAACCGCCCGACAATCGTTGGGAACGAACTGGCGCACATCCAGGAGGCCATCAGCCGCGGCAATATTTCCGGCGACGGACATTTCACCCGCGAATGCTGCGCCCTGCTGGAGCGGCGCTTCGGCATCCACAAGGTGCTGCTGACCACGTCCTGCACCTCGGCCCTGGAACTGATTGCCTGGCTTTATGAACTCGGCCCCGGTCAGGAAGTAATCATGCCGTCGTACACCTTTGTATCCACCGCCAACGCATTCCTGCGCACCGGCGCGATACCGCGTTTCGTGGATATCGACCCCGAAACCCTGAATCTGGATCCCGCCGCGGTAGCCGACGCCGTCAATGAAAACACCGCCGCGATCTGTGCTGTTCACTATGCGGGAGTAGGCGCCGACATGGACGCACTGCTTGCGCTGGGCGCGCGGCACAAGCTGCGCGTTCTCGAGGACGCCGCCCAGGGCGTGCATGCCTGGTACCGGGGCCGCGCCCTGGGGTCCATTGCGCCGCTTGCGGCCTACAGCTTTCACGCCACCAAGAATTATACCTGTGGAGAAGGTGGTGCTTTATGCATCAACGACGATGAACTCGCGTTGCGGGCCGAGATCCTGCGCGAAAAGGGAACCAATCGCACCCAGTTCATTCGCGGCGAGGTGGACAAGTACACCTGGGTGGATGTGGGCAGTTCCTACGTGCCCAGTGAACTGACCAGCGCATTCCTTTTTGGTCAGTTGGAGCGCATGGATGAGATCGACGAGCGCCGCCGCGAAATCTACGACACCTATACCACCGGGCTGGAACCGCTGGCCGCTGCCGGGCACCTGCGTCTGCCGGTTGTACCGACGGACCGCGTGGTAAATCACCACATGTTCTACGTGCTGACCCGGGACGCCGGAACCCGCAATGCCCTGATGGACCACCTGCGCGAAGAGCAGATTCAAGCGACCTTTCATTACCTTCCCTTGCACACCTCCCCCATGGGTCAGCAACTCGGATACCGGGACGGACAGTTTCCGGTCACCGAAGACCTCAGTGCGCGCCTGCTGCGGCTGCCTTTTTTCCACGAGTTGCTGGAAAGCGACCAGCAGCGGGTCATCAAGGCCGTGCGGAGATTCTTTCGCGACTGATGAGGCCGACCGTCGACTGGCAACGTCTGCCGCTTCGCCAGCTGGGTCATTTCCTGCTGGCGGCGGTGGTGCTGGTGGAACTGTGGTGGACCTGGGGCCGCTGGACGGATGTGCTGGTGGATTATGGCCAGCAGTTGTACGTTGCCTGGCAACTTAGCGAAGGCCGCCTGCTGTATCGTGATCTGGTTTACAACTACGGGCCCGTCAGCCCGTACCTCAACGCGTTGGGATTCCGGTGGCTGGGCGGCAGCCTGCTGGCTCTGGTGCTGGTCAACCTGCTGGTGCTGGCGGCCCTGCTGCCGTGGTTATACCGCCTGCTGCGCGCCGCCAGCAGCGCCTGGGCGGCGTGGGTGGCGTTACTGGTATTTGCCCTGGTGTTCCTGGCGGGATCCTATACCGGGATCGCCAACTACAATTACCTGACGCCTTACGAGAACAGCCTTAGCGTCGGACTGACCCTGGGTCTGGGCGCCCTGTGGCATACCCTGCGCTTCAGCGCCGGTGGTGGCCGGCGCCAGGCGGTGCTGGCCGGTTTGCTACTGGGCCTGTGCCTGTTGACCAAACCGGAATCCGGGCTGGCCGCCCTGGCCGGCTGCTTTGCCGTGTTGCTGGCCGATGCCCCCCACTACCGCTTTGGCCGGCTGGCGTGGCTGCTGGCGGCGGCGGCCAGCCCGGTGCTGGTGGCTTTCCTCGCGCTCTGGCTGGCGGGCGCGGACCCGGCCACCGCACTGGAGGGCGTAATCGGTTCCTGGCGGGCATTGTTCCGCTCGGCCACACAGGAACTGGCCTTCTACCGTTCCGGCCTGGGCCTGGATGATCCCGCCGGCAACCTGCTGCACATGCTGTGGGCGGGCGCCGGGCTACTGTTGTACCTGTCGGTTGTGGCCGGCGTCGCCTGGCTGGTACCGGCGGGGCAACGCTGGGGCTGGGCGCTTGCGCTGGTGCTGATGGCGATCGCCGCCCAGGTGGGCTTGCGCTATGTCTCCCTGGACGCTGTGGGCCGGCCGTTACCGCTGGTGATGCTGGCGGCGCTGGCCGTTGCCCTGGCCGCGGCCTGGCGTCGCGGCGACCCCAGTCGCTCCCACAGCGCGGTAATCGGCCTGAGCGTTTTCGCCGGAGTGCTGCTGCTGAAAATGGCACTCAACGCGCGCATCTACCACTACGGATTTGCCCTGGCGATGCCTGCCTCGCTGCTGGCGGTGGCCATAAGCCAGCACCAGCTCCCTGGCTGGCTGGCAAGCCGCGGCAGCAACCGCAACCTGTTTCGTGCCCTGGTCGTCGCTACCCTGGCTGGCCTGTGCGCGCACCTCACCCAGGTGACCGCCGTGCGCCAGGCATTTCGAAATGTAGCCATCGGGGAGGCCGGTGATCGCTTTCTGGGCGATTTCCGCGCCCGGCATATGCTTGCCGCCCTGAAGTTGCTGAAAGACAAAATGGGCCCCGAACAGACCCTCGGTGTGTTGCCGGAAGGCACCATGCTCAATTACCTGGCCCGGCGCGCCAACCCGGGAGCATTCCTGAATCACACCCCCACCATGTTCAGCCTGCACGGCGAACAACGCATTCTCGAGGACCTGGAAAGCCACCCGCCGGACTGGCTGGTGATCACCCACAAGGACACTTCCGAGTTCGGGCCCCAGTTCTACGGGCGGGACTACGCCCAGGCCATCCGGGATTGGATCGTCCGCAACTACACGGAGGTGCAGGTAATCGGCAAGCGGCCGTTGACCCGCAGCCGCGATTTCGGCCTGCTGGTGATGCGCCGCAAGGGAAACAAACCATGAGCCGGTCCGCCTGCGTGTTCTTCCTATTGTTCGGAGTGCTTGCGGTCGCGCTGCGCCTGGCGGCCAGCGGGGGGCAGTTCCAGTTGGACGAGATCATCTCGCTGGAGATTGCTCTTTCCGATCCGTCCCTTTGGCAGGTATTGGCCGAGCCCACGGACAATAACCACTTGCTCAACACACTGGTGATCCACATTCTGGGGGCCGGGCACCCGGATTGGCTGTACCGCCTGATTCCGGCCCTGGCCAGCGGCGCCGCGTGCCTGGTCAACGCCTGGTGGGCGCGCCGCTACGGCCGGCATGCCGCCGCGGCTGTACTGCTGCTAACCGGCGCCTCGGTGTTCCTGGTGACCTATGGCAGCGAAGCGCGCGGCTACGGCTACCTGCTGTTTTTCAATGCACTCGCCCTGTGGCAGTTGCAACGCTACCTGGACCATCGGGTACCCCGGGACGGATTGATCTTCGGCCTGCTGGCAACCGCGGGCCTGCTGGCGCACCTGAGTTTCGTGTTCGCGCTCGCCGGCTTCGGCGCCTGGACCCTGTGGCGCCGACTGCCATGGCGGGAACAGGTCCTGCTGCATACGCTGCCCGGGGCCATGCTGGTGGCACTGTATCTGTCTTTCATCCGCGGCCTGCACTTCATCGGCGCGCCGCAGATCGACGCGTTGCCACTGATCGCGCGCAGCCTGTCCCTGACCCTATTCGGCATCCAGTTTGGCCCACTGCACTGGCTGGCCGCCGCGCTGATGCTGGGACTGGTCGTGGGCAGCCTGTGGCGATGCCGGGCGAAACGGGACGACCTGTGGGTGCCATGGCTGGTCACCGCTGTACTCGCGCCATTGGCGATCATCGTGCTTTTTCAACCGCCGGTATCCGCCCCGCGCTACCTGCTGGTGCCGGCGCACTTCAGCCTGTTGCTGGTTGGCACGGCATTGGGGGGATGGATCGCCGATGGCACCCGGCCCCGCCTGCGATTGCTGGCCGCCACCGCGCTACTCGCCGGCCTGCTCGGCAACTTGGGCGCCGACCTGCGCCAGCTGGCCCTGGGACGCGGCGATTATCGCGGAGCGTTGCAGCAGATACTCGCCCACAGCCCCCCGGGACGGATACCGGTGATCGTCGACCACCCATTCCGCCTGGGTAAGCTGATTTCCTACCATGGGCGAAACCTGCCGGGATTCGAACGCATCATCTACTTTCGCCAGGGGCATCCGCTGACGGACCAGGCGAACTGGCTGATGTTGCACCACTTTGATGGTCAGCCGGGTCTGCCACGGCAGGTGTTTCTTACCCGGCACAAGGGAACATTCGTGCGTGTCGCACGGTATCCCTACGGTGGGCTTTCCGGCATCGTGATTGATGTGTACCGGCGGGTAGCCGGACCCTGAGAGCCCGCGGCGTCAGGATCGTGGCGGCAGGATCTCGGCCTGGACCTTGGAGAAGGTCCGCGCCCAGGGAGATTGGTCACGCAAATCCTTGCCGAGGCGGCCGATGGCACTCGCCGCGGCGTCGCGACTGGAAAAGCTGCCACCGATAACCTTGTAGCGGTTGGTACTCCAGGTCTGAATCACCACCGCCGCGCCGGTGATACCGTGATCACGAATGAAGCGCTGCGCCTCCGGCAAGCTGGCGCTAACAAACAGCTCGACGGTGTAGGCATCGCCGGGTTGCTGCAACGCCCACACGTTGCCGTGGCCAGGGCTGCCACTGGACGGCACGCCCGGAGTACCGCTGGGCTTTTTTTTCGCGGTCGCCGGAAGCTTCGCCAGACGCACCAGCTCTGCGCGTGCCGCCTCGTGCCCCTGGGCACTGGCCTCGCGCAGCCAGAAACTGCCGTCTTCCACCTGGCCTTCCGCGGCGAGAGTCAGGCCCAGGTTGTACTGCGCCTCCATGTGACCCGCCTGTGCGGCAATCGACCACCAGTGTTTGGCGGCCCCGTGACTGACCGGCACTCCTCGCCCTTGCAGGTACAGGTTGCCGAGGTTGAACGCCGCATCCGCGTAGCCGCCACGGGCGGCCTTCAGGTACCAGGCGGCGGCCTGCCCCAGATCCCGTGGCTGACCCAGGCTGTTCTCGAGCATCAGGCCGATATTGAACTGGGCCGCCGGTTCCCCCTGTTCCGCCAGTGGCAGCCACATGCGCCAGGCGGCCTGGTAATCGCCGGCCTGAAATGCGGCCACACCGGCATTGAACGAATCTGCCCGGACCGGGCCCGGGCTTCCCAGCACCAGCGCCAGCGCCACAGCAGCCCGCGCGGCAAGCTTTCGTGTCGTGTTCCACCGCATTCCGAAACCGGCGACTCGCCGCCCAATACGGATCGATCTGCTGAAATTCACCCGGACACCTCGCCTGCGCGCCGCCTGCCGGTAATTCTACGGGCGGCTGCCGCCATGGCAATCCACGGCTGATTATCCGGTGGTGCGATAATCTTTATGCACCATGCACCTGCCGCGGCACCCTCGCTGATACCGCGCACAGCAATTCATAGCCTACGGTGCCCGCCTGGGTCGCCACGGTGTTCACCTCCGGCTCCAGTCCCCACAGCTCGACCGGCGTTCCGGGAACGGCGTGCGGGCATTGGCGCAGGTCGACCGCCAGCATATCCATGGATACCCGCCCCACCAGCGGGACACGCTGGCCGCCGACCGACACGCTGGTGCCGTTGACGGCGTGCCGCGGATAACCGTCGCCGTAGCCGCAGGCGACGATTCCCACCGGCATAGCCTCCGGGCATACCCAGCTTCCGCCGTAGCCAACCGGATCCCCGACCGCCAGTTGCCGCACCGCCATCAATTCGGAAACCAGGCGCATCACCGGGCGCAAGCCCAGTTGCGCGGCGTTGCGCCCCGCCAGGGGACTGGCTCCGTACAGCATCAATCCCGGACGCACCCAGTCCAGGTGCGTATCGGGCCAGGCACAGATAGCCGCCGAATTCGCCAGGCTCAGGGGTAGTCCGAACTCACCGCAATGGTCCCGGAAATCCGCGAGCTGATAGCGGGTGAATTGGTCATTGCTGTCGTCGGCATTGGCCAGGTGGGACATGAACCCCTCAACACGCACCGAAGGGTGGGCGCTCATCTCTGCATACAGACTGCCGAGTTGCTCCGGGCTCAGTCCCAGCCGGTGCATGCCGGTATCCAGCTTCAGCCATACCGGGATCGCGGTGGACGGCCTGAAGGTTTTCAGGCTTTGCCATTGGGAGGGCTGGTGGATCACTGCCTGTAATCGGTGCCGGACGAGCTCCGGCAATTCGCGGGCGTCAAAGACGCCCTCAAGCAGCACCACCGGGTCCGCGATATCCGCCTCGCGCAGTTCCAGCGCTTCTTCCAGGCAGGCTACACCGAACGCTTCGACGCGCCCGCTCAGGGCGCGGGCGACGCTTTGCAGGCCATGCCCATAGGCGTCTGCCTTGACGACGGCCATCACCCGTCGTCCGGGCGCAAGTTCGCGAACACGCCCGAGATTGTGGCGCAACGCGTCCAGATCAATGTGCGCGACAGTCGGGCGGCTCAAGGCCTAGTAACCGTAGGTGCCTTCCCGGCTCGGGTCCAGGTAGTTCTCGAACTTGGTGTATTCGCCAAGAAATGTCAGCGGCACGGTCCCGGTCGGACCATTCCGTTGTTTGCCAATGATGATCTCCGCCATCCCCTTGTCCTGGGTATCCGGATCGTAGACCTCGTCGCGATAGATAAACAGGATCACGTCGGCATCCTGTTCAATGGCACCACTCTCGCGCAAATCGGACATCACCGGCCGCTTGTTGGGGCGCTGTTCCAGGCTGCGGTTGAGCTGTGACAACGCAATCAGCGGCACGTTGAGCTCCTTGGCCAGCGACTTCAGCGCGCGGGTAATCGCTGATACTTCGGTGGCGCGATTCTCATTGGTGAATCCGGTCTGCATCAGCTGCAGGTAGTCGACGATAATCAGGCCAATGCCGTTTTCCAGTTCCCGGGCCAGCCGCCGCGAGCGGGCACGTAATTCCGTGGGCGTCAGACCCGGGCTGTCATCCACGTAGATTGGTGCGTTCTCCAGCAGCGCCACTGCCGAAGTCAGCCGCGGCCAGTCGTCGTCCTCCAGCCGGCCGGTTCGCACCCGCTTGGCGTTGATCCGCCCCAGGGAAGAGAGCATGCGCATGGCAAGTTGATTCGCCGGCATTTCCATACTGAACAACGCCACCGGCAATTCGAGTCCGACTGCGGCATTCTCGGCGATGTTGAGGGCCAGGCTGGTCTTGCCCATGGACGGCCGCCCGGCGATAACCACCAGGTCCGCGGGTTGCAGCCCCGAGGTCAGGTCGTCCAGATCCTTGTAGCCGGTTGCCACCCCGGTGATCGGGTTCTTGCTGCGGGACAGGATATCAATCTGATCGAGTACCGGGCCGACGATATCCTTTACCGACCGGAAACCCACCCGCCGTGCCCCACCGCGATGGGCCAGGTCGTAGATCCGCTTTTCCGCCTCGTCGACGATGTCCTCGGCGTTGCGCTCCCCGGGCCGGTAGGCCAGGGTGGTAATCTCGCCGGCGGTCTCGATGAGGTCGCGAAGCAGGGCGCGTTCGTGAACGATGCGCGCGTACGCCGCCAGGTTGGCGGCGCTCGGTGTGTTGCTCGCGAGTTGCCCCAGGTAGGCGAGGCCTCCCGCCTCGTCCAGCTGGCCGCCTTTGTCGAGCCAGTCGCGCACCGTGACCACGTCCGCAGGCTCATTTTCCGCGCATAGCGAGGCAATCGCCTCGAAAATCAGACGGTGGTCACGGCGGTAAAAGTCGCGGGGTCCGAGCAGATCGGTAATCTGCTCCCAGCGGGCATTGTCGAGCATCAGTCCGCCGAGCACGGACTGTTCGGCCTCCAGGGCCTGAGGCGGGAGTTTGAGTTGGGCGATTTCCGGGTCAGGACTCATTGCGTACCTGTCCCCGGACATCGCACGCTGATCTGCGGCCGGCGATTGCCGGGTGTTCCATGGTACCAGACCTGCTCGATGGACTGCCTACTCGCCACCCTCGGCCAGCACCGAAACGGTGATATGACAATCGACCTCGGCGTGCAGGCTCACGAGGATTTCGTGATCACCGATTTCCTTGATCGGTCCGTCCGGCAGATGTACTTCGGAACGCTGCAGTTCGAGCCCTTTCTTCCCAGCCGCCTCTTCGATATCCGCGGCATTGACCGAACCAAACAGCTTGCCTTCTTCGCTGGCGCGTACGTGAATTTCGAGCACGGCACCTTCGATTCCGCTGGCGCGCCCACGGGCCTCGGCCAGCGCCTTGTTGGCCTCCGCCTCGATCTGCGCGCGACGGCCTTCGAACTCCGCCCGGTTCTCCTTGTTCGCCGGCAGGGCCTTGCCCTGGGGAAACAGGTAGTTACGCGCATAGCCGGCCTTGACCCGAACTTCGTCGCCAGGCTCGCCGAGTCGGCCGATCTGCTCAAGCAGGATGATATTCATTTCGACCCCCTAGCTGTGCGTATCGCTGTACGGCAGCAGCGCCAGGAAGCGAGCGCGCTTGATCGCTCGCGCCAACTGCCGCTGATAACGCGCCTTGGTGCCGGTATTGCGGCTGGGCATGATGCGTCCGGTCTCGCTGATGTAGCTCTTCAGCGTGGCCAGGTCCTTGTAGTCGATCTCTTCCACGCCGGCGGCCGTGAAACGGCAGTAGCGGCGGCGTCGCTGGAAACGAGCCATCAGGCCTTCTCCTCTTCTTTCGTTACATCTTCCGTTGTTTCGTCATCGGCGGCGGTATCGGTTTCCGTTCCGGCGTCACCCTCGGAGGCGGCATCATCCGCGGATGCCTCTTCGGCGTCGGCGGGCGCGGTCTCCTCTTTCGTGCCGGCCACCGTTTCCCCGGTGGCGTCTTCCTCTTCCACTGGCTGCTCGGCGGCCTTGCGATCCGCCGCTGCACGCGCGCGCTCGCGGGCCTCGCGTTCCGCCTCGGCCTTGGCCTCGGCCTCCAGTTCCTTGGCAAGCGGAGAAGCCTCGGTCACTGCCGTCTTGACCGTCAACACCAGGGAACGAAGAACTGCGTCACTGAACTTGAACGCGTTCTCCAGCTCCCGCAGGCTCTCCAGGCCGCACTCCACGTTCAAGAGAACGTAATGCGCCTTGTGCACCTTGTGGATGGGAAACGCCAGCTGGCGGCGGCCCCAGTCCTCGAGACGATGGATGGTGCCCCCGCCTTCTTCGATCATGCCGCGATAGCGGTCGATCATGGCCGGGACCTGCTCGCTCTGGTCAGGATGGACCAGAAACACAATTTCGTAGTGTCTCAAAACGTGCTCCTTTCGGGTTTGCCGCCCGCGCTAAAGACGGTGCGGCAAGGAGTGATTGCGGATTTGCGGGCGCGAGTATACTGCCGCGGCGGGCTATTGAGAAGCCGCCTGCTGCCCCCGTTTTTTCAACTCCTCCCGGAAGCGCTCAAGCATATCCTCCTTACCGGGCTCCTCACTCACCGGCTGCGGCAGACTGGCGTCATCCAGCGGCTCGGTGTCGCCCACCTCCGCGGACTGCAGCTGTGGCTTTTCCAGGCTCAGCGTCTCCTGGCGCCCGCCCCGTTCCAGCACCACGTGGTCGGCCTGCACCGCCTGCACCCGGGCGTCGGTGCCCTCGATGACCTCTCCCACCCGGTAGGCCTGGGCGGGCCCGGATTCAACGCTGATCACGGCCGCCGCATGCCGGCCGTCATTACTCGCCATCACTCCGCTGAGACGCAGCTGCAGGCGGGTTTCCGGGGCAGCTACCACCACCGGTCCCGCCGTGGGGCGGCCGAACAGCTGCGCATTGACGATCTCCGTCAGCGATACCGGGCCGGGTCCGCGGCCTGCCGGCACCGCGGCCGCCGGTTCCGTGGCGCTGGGTTTCCAGCTGCGGTACAAATCCAGCCCGGAACGCGCCAGCAGGTACACCACCACTGCCAGCACCGCCAGGTTGATCGATGCCGCCAGTGTGGGGCGTTGGCGCAGCATGTCCGCAAGATCCATAGCGCGTAGTATATCGGAATGACTGCACCCGCCCGGGAAACCGAGCACCCGCTGCCCACCCAGCCCGATTGCCGGACCGCCCTGCGCCGCCTGCGAACCGGTAGTGGCGAGTTGCCAGCGATGGTGAACACCCAAGGCTTTTTCGACTGGGCCCGCGCCCAGGGGATGGCGGCGCTGCTGTACGAATGGGCCGCTCCGGACCGGCACCGGCTACACCCGGACTTCGCCCGCTTCGCCCGCCAGCAGGCCACCCTGGAAGCCCTGCGGGAGCCGGAGGTCGCACGGGTGACAACGGCCTTCGCCGCCGCTGGCCTGCCCTGCCTTCTGATCAAGGGCGCCGCGCTGGCGACCCGGCTGTACCCGAGGTCGTACACACGGTTTCGCGACGACACGGACCTGCTGGTGGCGGAGACCGACCGGCGGGCCGCGATTGACCAATTGGCAAGCCTCGATTATCGGGTACCGGAAGCGATTGGACCCGCCGCCAGCGGGCAATGCCATGCCCTGTTCCGGGATCACAACGAGCTGGTGCACGGTATCGATCTGCACTGGCGACTTAGCAACCCGCTGGCCTTCGCGAGCCGCCTGGGATTCGACGAAATGTGGCGGCAATCGGTCCCGGTTCCCGGTATCGCCGCGGCCCGGGGACCCTGCGAGCTCCACGCGCTGTTGCACGCGCTTCTGCACCGGATCGCCCACCACGCAGAACGCGATCGCCTGATCTGGCTGTATGACATTGACCAGTTATATCGGGCACTGGATGCCCCCGGCCAGCGCAGTTTTCTGGAACTGGCCCGGGACCGCGGGCTGGCGTCCATCTGTGCCGATGGCCTGGTCCGCGCCCGCGATTGGTTCGATACCCCGGTGCGTGAGCAGGCGCTGGCGCAGCTGTCCGGCGGCAATGACGATACCCGCGCCTACCTGGGCGGCGACATGAGCCGCGGGCAGTTGTGGTGGCGTGACTTCCGCGCCCTGCCCGGAACGCCGGCACGCATGCGCTGGCTGTATGCGCACCTGTTTCCTTCGGCGGGGTTCATGCGCGAACAATTTCCACACCAGCGCAGCTGGCCGCTGGCGGGACTGTATCTGTGGCGATTGGGGAGAGGAATCCGGCGGGCGCGAAGCCACCGGTCTGCCCGCGACGCGTAATTCGGATTGGGAATCAGTAGCGGGTGGCGGCGGTGGTCTCGAGTTGCAGGTCCAGCCGGTTCACCCCGGTCTGCACCACGCCATCCGCCTGTAACTCAAGCCAGCGATAGCCGGGGGCCCGGTCATCCAGGGTGAACTCCGCCGTCCCGGGGCGAAACTGGAAGCAGGTAGACGGGGATCCGAGCCAACGTACGCCATCACGGGTCTGGTCGTACTCCTGGTGAATATGCCCCCAAAGCACCGCCCGCAAGGTGGGCTGCAGGTCCAGCACCGATACGAATTCGTCGCGATCTTCCAGGCCGATTGCATCCAGCCAGCCACTGCCAAGCTTCACCGGATGATGGTGCAGGCAAACCAACAGGTGTTGCTGGTCACCGGAGCAGGCCTCGGCGAGGCGCTGCCGTTTGCCTTCGCCCAGCCGGCCGCCCACCTCACCCGGAGCCGTACTGTCCAGCATCAGGATTCGCCAGCGTTCCAGGTCCAGGCAGGTTCGGTTGATCTCCATACCGAAAGCGGCCATGGCCGCGGGATCGTCATGGTTGCCCGCCAGCCAAACCACCGGTACACCGAACGCTTCCAGCTGGCGCTGCAGACGTTCGTAGGTGGCCGGTTGGCCGTCCTGCGCCAGATCGCCGGTCGCCAGCAACACATCCGGCGCGCCGCGCTGCTCGTGCGCGTCCACCAGTACCGCATCCAGGGTTGCCTGGGTGTCCACCCCCAGCAGGCGCTCGCCAGACTCGGCAAACAGGTGGCTGTCGGTGATCTGCAACACCCGCAGGCTTTTGGCTTGGGAATTCACGAGATTTGTGGCCGAACGCTGGGCTTGCGCAACTATAGACCACCGGCATCCGACGCAAAACCCCGGCAACGGTTCAGCGAACCAGGGTTTGCCGTTCGCTGCGCTCCTGCCACCGCGCCGCCTGCTGCGCGTCCCGCTCCAGGCCGCAGGTGCCGGATCGGTAACAGCCAGCCAGGTACTCCGCGGCAACCGGGTAATCGGCCTCGGCAGCCATGCGCACCAGTTGCACGCCCCGCGCGAGGTCCAGCGGCGCGCCACGACCGTCGATGAACATTACGCCCAGGTTGTACCGCGCCCGGGCATGCCCCTGGACCGCGGCCCGCGCATACCAGCGCGCGGCGCCAGCCAGATCCTTGTTTCCACCCCAGCCGCTCTCCAGCAAAAACCCCAGGTTGTACTGAGCCTCCACCTGCCCCGCATCCGCCAGCGGCTGCCAGCGGCGCCGGGCTTCGGCATAGCGCCCGCGGTTAAAGGCCGCCTGGCCCCGCGCCAGGTCGGCCGGGTCCGCGGCCCGCACCGGCCGGGCGGGGGCCGGTGGCGGGGCCGCCGCGGCGGCCGGCGCAGATCCCGAACCCGCGGCGGGCGGCTCGCTGCCACTGCGGATCAGCGCCTGCACCGACCCCAGGCGCCGCACCCACGGGGACCAGCGTCGCAGCTGGGCGGGAAGCGCAGCAAGGGCCCGGTTTGCCTGCGCAGAATCGGAATACACACCCAGCACCACGGAATACCACGGGCTGCCATTCCGCACGAAACGAAACCAGGCGGCCTGCCCGGTCAAACCCTGGCTGCGAATGAACTCCCGCGCCGCTGATTCGCTGTCAGTTCCAAAAACCTGCACCGTGTAAGCGCTCGGGTCCTGAGCAAGAATCCACGCCGCGCCGCGTTCCCCGGCGGGCGGTACGGAAGGGGTTTCGACCACCGCCGCTTCCGTTGACAGCCCCGGCGACTCCGGCGGGCGATCTGGTTTTTCGACGCGGGAGGCCGGTTCCGGTACGGAGACCACCTGCATCTCGCTGATGTCATCCAGCGACTGCGGAACGCTGGCCGCCACTTCGCCCCGGCCAAGCACTTCCTGCAAACTCGCAACGGTCCGGACCCAGGCGCCCATCGCCTGGCTTTCCCGGGGCAGGCCGCGAAGGGCCTCGCGCGCGGCTCCCAGTTCGGCATAGACCCCGGCTACCAGCACGTACCAATCCTTGCCATCCAACCGTGTGCGCAGGATCGCGCGCGGACCGGGCAATTCCCGCTCCCGTGCGAAACGTTCCACCGATTCCCGGGTCCAGTTGGCGAAAACCTGCAATATGTACTGTCGGGACGGGAGGCTGGCGATCCATTCCGGCCCACGGACCCCGTCGTCGCCCGGCGCGGATGATTGCTCCCCTTCAGCGGCGGGCTGGGCTGACGCCGTGGCCAGCGCGCCAGCGGGCTTGGCCGTTGGTGCGTCCGCACCGGACACGGGAGTCGGCTTTTGCATACTGGCCAGGATCCGCGCGGCGGTCTGATCTCCCTGCTCCGCGGCCAGCTGGAACCAGCGCGCCGCCTGCTGTTGGTCCCTTGCCACCCCCCAGCCATAGAAGTACAGGGCGCCGAGATTGTACTGTGCGCGGGCGAATCCCTGCTCGGCGGCCTTCCTCCACCAGTGGCCCGCCAGGGCAAGATCCTTGGGTACCCCGCGGCCCGACTCGTAGGCGGAACCCAGGTTGAACTGCGCGGGCGCGAAACCCTGCTCCGCCGCGCTGCGATACCAGCGTGCGGCAGTCGTCGGGTCCATATCCACCCCCTGTCCGCGTTCGTACATAACCCCGAGCCCGAACTGCGCCCACGCGTCTCCACGCTCCGCCCGTGGCTGCCAGGCGGACAGGGCAGCAGCGTAGTCTTCTCGGGCGTAGGCGTCGCGGCCGGGGTCCGGGGCCGGCGTCTGGGCGAACGCCCAGGGCAACGCCAGGGCCAGCAACACAGAGGTCAGGATTCTTTGCATGGGCTGGGGTGGCGACAAGGATACCCCGCATAATAGGATTGGCTCGGCCAGGCCGTCCAGCCTGCAGGGAGTTGTCTTCCATTTCCAGTGAACAGAGTCTGACTGTCCGGCGCGGTGTGGTGGCCGCCGGTCACCCGGAGACCGTCGCCAGCGCCCTCGAGGTGCTTGAGGACGGTGGCAATGCCTTCGACGCCGCGGTCGCCGCCCAGCTCACGGCATGCGTCAGCGAGCCGGTACTCACCTCTCTGGGGGGCGGCGGGTTCCTGCTCGCGGCCCCGGCGGACACCCCGCCGCGGGTGTACGATTTTTTTGTGCATACGCCCCGGGCACGGGCCGCGGAGCCCGACTTCTATCCGATCCACGCGAACTTTGGTCCCGCTACCCAGGAGTTCCACATTGGCATGGCGGCCATGGCAACCCCGGGAATGGTCCATGGCTTGTTCGAAATACACCGGGACCTGTGCCGATTGCCGTTCAAACGCCTCGCGGAGCGCGCAATCGCTTCGGCCCGCGACGGCGTACCGATATCGCCGTTCCAGGAATACCTGTTTTCCGTGGTCAGCCCGATCCTGACCGTCAGTTCCGGCAGCCGCTCGATTTTCTGTGACCCGGCGGGAACGCCGCTGAGCCGCGGAGCGCGGTTCGTAAACCCGGACTTCGCCGACGCCCTGGAGGCACTTGCCGCCGAAGGTCCGCGGCTGTTCTATGCGGGCGAAATCGGCGCCCGCCTGGCGCGGGACGCGGCGAGCGGCGGCGGTTGCCTGAGTCGCGATGACCTGCTCCAGTTTGAAACCCTGCGCAAGGCGCCACTGCAGGCCACTACCGGCAATCACCGTTTGCTGCTCAACCCGCCACCCTCGAGCGGCGGTGCACTGGTGGCCCTGGGAATGGAACTGCTGGCCGGCGAACCTGCGGGCCGGACCCTGCCGGCCCGGGTACTGGTGGCCCTGCAAGGCATGGAACGGGTTCGCCGCCTGCGCGCCACGCCCGCCGCGATGGCCGACCACCTGCCAGCCGGATTGCGTGCGGCACTTGACGAAAGTCTGGGCGGGACGCAACAACAACGAGGCACCACCCACATCAGCGTCATCGACGCCGACGGCAATGTAGCGGCATTGACCTCATCCAACGGCGAGGGCACCGGCTACGTGATCCCGGGCACCGGCATCATGATGAATAACATGCTCGGGGAAGAAGACGTCAATCCGGGGGGCGGCGCCGGCTGGCCGCTCAACCAGCGGCTGCGCTCCATGATGTGTCCGGCCTGTGTGCGGCACGCGGATGGACCGCTGGTGGCTCTCGGATCCGGCGGGTCCAACCGCATTCGCAGCGCGGTGTTGCAGGTGCTGGCGCAGTTGCTGGTGGCCGACAAGCCGCTGCCGGACGCGGTCAACGCGACGCGCCTGCACTTCGAGAACGGGCTGTTGAGCGTGGAAGGCGGTGATACGAACGCGGCGGACCCGGCACTGCGGGGGGACTTTCAGCGGCAGGACTGGCCGGAGCGAAACCTGTTTTTCGGTGGCGTGCATGCCGCGAGTCTGGACCCGGCAACCGGGCGGGCGCAGGCAGCCGGCGACCCGCGCCGCGGCGGAGCCTGCGGCGCGACCTAGAAAACTTGCGCTGGGAAAACTAGCGCTGGCCGGTTACCACCAGCCGCGGGTTCCAGTAAATCCGGCCCTTTTCTTTTGTCTCCTCCGCGAAGCGTTTTCCACCCCACTCCTTGGTCTGGTCGAAATAGCCTTCCTTCATTACCTTGAGGGATACCGCCTGGGCGGAACGCAGCGCCTGCAGGTCCATCTCGCGAATCAGGGTCAGCGGCGTATTTCCCAGGTAGGTCCAGTCGCTGCGGCCACCCTCCCGGTCCACCACCTGCATGACCACGTAGCTGCCGGGTGGTTCGGAGTGAACCGCAAACTTGATCGGCTTGTGGCTGGCACCACAGCCCCCCAGTGCCAGGGACAGGACCGCCAGGGACAGGACCGTGAGCTTGTGTCTCATTGGTTTTTCTCCATTTCCACCTTCACCGGTGCCGCCTCGGCCAGCGCATCCTCCCGGGACCGGTGGCGCATGTTGACCCAGAAGGCCGCCACCTTGTCCCGGTAGCCGTCTTTCTGGAACCGGACGTTGATGTACTGGGGACCCTTGCCTTCGCCCTTCCACCACACGCGTACCGGCGTCGTGCCCAGGATGGAATCGTCCTCCAGGTTGATGACTTCCGCACCGTCGGGGGAGGATTGAAGAAAGGCCGCGCCATAGGAGGCGCAGCCCGCCAGGGCGGCGACGGCGACGACCATCAGGCCGGCGCGCAGCAGCGACTTGCACTCAGACACGCGAGGGGGTTCTCCCGGGCGGTACGCCCACAATGGCGCGGGATTCTGCCAGCCGCGGCCCCTGGGCTCAAGCATTGGCGGGCATATTGCACCGACCTGCCTATGCCCGTAGTGTTCGGTCCGTATCGCATTTTTCGCATTCCTGAAGGAGGGAAAGTTTGATGCCGACCAAGTATTTCGGGCGGGCGCTGGGCGCCGCCGCATTGCTCATCTTTGGCTGCAGCGACCCGGCGGAATCACCCCAGGCAGAAAAAGCTGCCATGCCCGCGGCGGCACCCGCCGCCAGCGCGGAGCCTGCCGCGGCACCGCAACCGGCGCCCATGGCGCCGGCAACCGACCCGGCCGCAGGCACCGCCGCGGCGCCGGCTGCACCGGGCGGACCGCGTCCGCTGGCGGAATTCCAGGCTACTGCCGAGCAGTTCAAGGTGCATTTCGACGTCCCGGAATGGGAAAAGACACCAGAAGAAATGACCGCCGCGGTGGATGCAGCCCTCGAAACCGCCAACAAGGCGCTGGATGGTGTCGCCGCCCTGCCCCGGGACGGTCTAAACCTGAAAAATACGGTGGCCGCGCTGGACGACATCCTCTACGAACCATCCAAAGTCTATAACCGGGTCGGGCTGATTGAGCAGACGCACCCGGACAAGGCCTTTCGCGAGGCGGCAACGGTACAGAACAAACGCCTCGCCCAATGGTTCACCGAAGTCGGTTTCCGCGAGGATATCTATCAGGTGGTCAAGGCCTATGCGGATAACAATCCCCAGCTCAGCGGCGAAGACGCCAAGCTGCTGTCCGACACCATGCGCGACTACCGTCGCCGCGGCCTGAATCTGGATGCGGACAAGCGCAAGCAACTGGAGACTCTGCAAACCGAACTCAACAACCTCGAAATCGAGTTCGGCAACAACATCAATGCCGCCAGCGCGCCGGTAAAATACACCGCCGCACAGCTCGAAGGCGTGCCCGCGGCATTTCTCGTTAAGGTCAAAACCGGCGACGACGAATACACGGTGGACGGCAACATCACCTGGCACTTCACCACCGTGATGGAGAACGCGCGTAACGAAGAAACCCGCAAGACCCTCAAACTGGCGCGCTACCGCCGCGCTCGCGAGGCCAACCTGGCGCTGTTTTCCCAGCTACTCGACCGGCGCGCCCGGATCGCGAACCTGGCAGGTTACGATTCCTGGGCGGACTTCCGCATCGAGCCCAAGATGGCCAAGAATGGCCGGACCGCACAGGCCTTCCTGGAGAAACTGCGTGACGGGCTGGAACCGAAGTACCAGGCGGAACTGGAAGTCCTGCGCCAGATCAAGGCGGAGGAGACCGGTAAGCCGGACGCCAAGCTGGCCCTGTGGGATATCCGCTACCTCAAAAACCAGCTGAAGAAAACCCGCTATAACATTGATACAGAACAGCTTCGGGTATTTTTTGAGTACCACCGAACGCTCCAGGGCATGTTTGACGTGTTCGAAAAGCTGTTTCAGCTGAAGATCGAGCAGGTCCAGGCCCCGTATGTGTGGGCGGATGGAGTCACCCTGTATGCGATCTCCGACTCGGGCACCGGTGAGCCACTGGGCCTGCTGTACCTGGATATGTTTCCGCGCGAGGGAAAATACGGACATTTTGCCCAGTTCGGGGTCACCCCGGGCAAACAGCTCGAAGACGGCAGCTACCAACGCCCGGTGGTTGCCCTGATCTGTAATTTCCCGGAGCCCAGCGACAAGGAGCCGTCCCTGCTGACCCACAGCCATACCGAAACCCTGTTCCACGAATTCGGCCATGCATTGCACTCCATCCTGACCCGTGCCCGCTATGCGACCTTCTCGGGTACCTCGGTGCCACGGGACTTCGTGGAAGCGCCCTCACAAATGCTGGAGAACTGGGTGTGGGATAAATCGGTGCTCGATGGCTTCGCGGTCGACTACCGGGACCCGAAGAAGAAAATCCCCCAGGAGATCCTGGACAAGATGGAAGAAGCGCGGCTGGCAACCATCGGCACTCATTACCGCCGCCAGCTTTCCTTCGGAATCCTCGACCTGGCCCTGCATGGAACCAAGGATGTCAGTCAATTCAAAGACTTAGAAAAGGTTTCTAATGAACTATTGAGCCGCACGTACGTACCGGTTCCGGACGATTCCTCCATGCTCGCCTCCTTCGGCCACCTGGGTGGCGGCTACGACGCCGGCTACTACGGCTACGCCTGGGCGGACGCAATCGCTGCCGACATGGCGGCGGTGTTCAAGAAAAGTCCGGGCGGATTGATGGACACCACCATCGGCCGGCGCCTGCGTGACGAAATTTACGCACCCGGTGGTTCCCGCGAGATTACCGATTCCATCGCCGCCTTCCTTGGGCGCGAGCGTTCGCTGGATCCGTTCCTCGAATCCATCGGTATCGAGCAGTAAGCCATCGCCCCGGCCCCACGGTCCTGCCCTACCCGGGTGGGGCCGTCGGGGCCGGCTTCTTCTTGTCGGTCCCGGGCAGCACAAAGGAACTCGCCGACCGGCGATGCACATACTCCGCGCGGCCCCCCGGGTCGGAAGACACGTATTGCCGCAGTCAACCGACCGATTACCCGTCCGTGGGCTTCATCGGCCAGGGTCCCACCCGGGACCGTCGCACTCCGGGCGCCAGCGGAATTGCGCCAGGTCGATGCGGCTCCCACGGAATGCTACGCCCTCCTCGGCCAGACGCTCTTTCTGCACTGCATGCTCCTCACTCCCGGGTGGAAAGGAAATTTCGCCGCGAGCGTTGATGACCCGATGCCACGGCAAATCCTGCTGCTCCGGTGTGTTGTGCAACGCGTACCCCACCACCCGCGCATGACCGCCGAGCCCGGCCAGGCGCGCAACCTGGCCGTAGGTGGCAACCCGGCCGGACGGTATCCTGGCCACGATTTGCCACACCCTGTGATAGCTGTTGGGGGATTTCACGTTCGACGGGACTCACCGGAAACGGGATTTTTACGATACCGCAGGCATCCCGGTCCGGCTAACGATCCGGGCCACACTGCATGGCACGGCCCCGAATTCTGTTTGAGCGCCGTGCTGCCATGCCGGACAATGAACAGCTGACCGGAGAATCCATATGCCCGTATGTGAAGCCGATCCGTGGCGACGGCAATATTTCGAGAACGTCGCCTGCCCGCCGGATGTCCGCATCCCTACCGAGGACGGCGATGCATGGAAGTGGTATCCGGAGCACAAGTGGATCTACAACAAACTGGCCATCGCCGAGAGCCAGGACTTGCTGTGCGCTCCGCATGGGATCGACCCCGAGCATTTCCCTGTATTCAGCAAACCGATCTACAACATGCGAGGCATGGGCGCTGGCAGCGGTGTGCTGCGAACTCTCAAGGAGTACCGTCATCGGCAACGTCCAGGGCACATGTGGATGGAGTTGCTGGACGGGGAGCACGTGAGTACCGATTGCGCGGTCGTCGCCGGACAGGTGCGGTGGATGCGCCATACCGTCGGCGCCCCCCTGGCAGGCGGCATGTTCGACTACTGGACGGTTCTCGCCAGCGACCGCCCCCACGTGGAGCAGTATATCCAGACGTGGGTACACCAAAACCTGGCGGCGTATACCGGAATGCTGAATTTCGAAACCATTGGCGCCCGTATCATTGAAATCCACATGCGATTTGCGGACCAATGGCCCGATCTTTACGGAACGGGATGGGTAGAGGCCCTGGTCAACCTGTATTCCTGTGGTGGCTGGGATTTTGTCGACGACGAACCACGCACCGGCTACAGCGTGGTTCTGTTTGGCGCTCACGGCATTCAGTATCGTCATCCGCCAGCGGAAGTTGTTGAGCGGGTACGCGCTATGCCAGGGGTATCCAGTGTTCAGATCACGTTCCACGAGGACCGCCCCCCGGCCAGTCATTCCATGCCGCCGGGAGGATTTCGTCTCGCCATCGTGAATACTTTCAATCTGGACACCGGCCGATCGGCCCGCCAGGAACTCGCTTTGAGCTTCTGGTCCACCCAGCAACTTCTTAGCCGCAAGCGGCGCAGCGACTCGTGATCGACGGCGTTGAGGACATTGAGAATACCTGGATTCCGCTCGCGGACGGCTGCCGGCTGGCAGCCCGGATCTGGCTGCCGGCAGGCGCCCGGCAACGACCTGTGCCGGCATTACTCGAGTACCTCCCCTACCGGAAGCGTGACTTCATGCGCGCTCGTGATGAGCCCATGCACCGGTACTTTGCGCAACACGGCTATGCCTGTATGCGTGTTGATCTGCGCGGCTCGGGTGATTCGGACGGTCTGCTCTTCGACGAATACTCCGAGCAGGAGCACACGGACGGCGTTGAAGTAATCGCATGGCTGGCGGCCCAGGCCTGGTGCACCGGCGCTGTCGGCATGTTCGGCATCTCCTGGGGTGGATTCAACTCATTGCAGATCGCCGCCCGCCGGCCGCCGGCGCTGAAGGCGGTCATCTCTTTGTGTGCCTCCGATGACCGCTACCGTGACGATGCCCACTACATGGGCGGCTGCCTGCTGACGGAAAACCTGCAATGGGGTGCGATCCTGATGATGAACCAGGCACTGCCCCCGGACCCGGAGATCGTCGGCGACGCATGGCGGGAACAATGGCGACTACGCCTGGAACGGCTTCCGAATTTTCCGGAAATCTGGATGCGCCAGCCCTTGCGCAGCGACTATTGGTCAGCGGGATCCGTTGCTGATCACATCGAGCGCATCGCGGTGCCGGTGTACGCCATCGGCGGGTGGGCGGATGCGTATTCCAATGCGGTACCGCGCCTGGTGCAGGCCCTCAAGGTCCCGTGCAAGGGGCTGATCGGGCCCTGGGCGCACACCTTCCCGCACCTCGGCGTGCCGGGGCCGGCCATCGGTTTCCTGCAGGAGGCGCTGCGTTGGTGGGACCGCTGGCTCAAAGGCCAGCGAAACGGCATCGACCAGGAGCCCGTCCTGCGGGTATGGATGCAGGAGAGCGTCACGCCCGCACCCCAGTACGCCGAAATACCGGGGCGCTGGGTTGCCGAGACTGCCTGGCCCAGCACGCGCATCACGCCCGAAATTCTTCACCTGGCGTCCGGCGGCCTGGGAACTGACCCGGGAAAAACGGAAGAACGCATTCTCTCCTCCCCCCAGACCTGTGGCCTTCGCGGCGGCGAATGGTGCGCCTTTGGCAGCGACGGTGAAATGCCGCGGGACCAGCGTCCCGACGACGGCTTTTCGCTGACATTCGATACCCGGCGGCTCGAAAAACGTACCGAGATCCTTGGAGCCCCGGTGGTGCGAATTACACTGGCCGCGGACCAGCCAACCGCTAACCTCATCGTTCGCCTGTGTGATGTGGCGCCGGACGGTTCATCGCTACGGGTCAGCTACGGAGTATTGAATCTGGCGCATCGCGCCTCCCACTCGAGCCCGAAGCCACTAGAACCCGGCGAGTTCTGTTCCGTAGTGCTGGCCCTGAATGATATTGCCCATGCATTCCCGCCGGGCCACCGCATCCGCCTGGCCATATCGAGCGCCTACTGGCCGATCGTATGGCCCAGCAGCGCAAAGGTGCACATCCGGATACTCACCGGAAAGAGCACCCTGGAACTCCCGGTCCGTCCGCCGCGCGGTGAGGACGCGGATTTGCGGCCCTTTGATCCACCGGATATGGCGGCATCCGTGCCGGCAAAGCGCATTCGCCACCACGAATTCCGCCGTCGGCTGCAAGTCGATCTGACCTCCAACGATTTCGAATACGAACTGAATGGCAGCGAATTTGATGACGCCAGCCTGGTGCATTTCGAGGACATCGATCTGAGAGTCGGCTACACGCTCAGCAAACGGTTCCGTATCCGTGAAGATGATCCCCTGTCCGCCCGCGAGACGATCGAACAACGATCGACGCTCGCGCGGGGGTCCTGGAAAATCACCGTACGAATGACGATGACGCTCACGGCTACCGCCGATAATTTCCAGTTGCACGGCGCCCTGCAGGCCGACGAGAACGACACCCCACTCCTTAGCCGCGACTGGGACCTCAGCCTCCCCCGGCGTTTCGTCTGATGCGCTCCCACGCGGTGGCGACGAGTCTTTCCAGCATCTCCGCGTAGGACCAGCCGCCGAATCCCGCCATGATCGCCAGCTTGGCATCGTAGCCCCAGGCGGGGTTCGGATTCACCTCCATTAGTCGGATGCTGCCGTCCGCCGCGGTCCGGAAATCGAAACGCCCGTAATCACGCAAACCGAGCCGCGCAAACAGTTTCCGGCAGCGGGCTGCCAGGTCCTGCTGCACAACCATGGACAATTCGGCGGGCTTCAGGCGGATGTCCTGCCAATACGGTGAATCCGGCTGGGTCTTTGACTCAAAGGAAAGGATCGGCGCAAGACCCGTGGGGAGGCCCGCGTAATCCACTTCCAGCATCGGCAGCGCCTCCAGGCCGGTCTCCGGGTTGCCGATCAGGCCCAAGCCGTACTCCGGGCCCGGCAGGTATTCCTGTACCAGCAGGTCCGTTCCAGGAAGCTCGGCGCGAAGCCAGCGCAGATAGGCGCGGGCCTGCCCGGCATCGCGGACCACGGCATCCTTGGTGATGCCCACGCTTCCATCCGCGCGATTCGGCTTGATCAGCGCCGGGAAGGTATCAATCTCCGCGGTGGCAACTGCCTCGGCCGGCAGGAAGTACTCGTTCGCAACCGCCACGCCCAGAGAGTTAGCCAGCAGGCTGACCACTTGTTTGTCGAAACACAACAAAATTGCGCGCGCCGGTGCACCGGAATACCCAAGGCCCATCAGTTCGAGCTGGGTCCCGAGATGGATTTCCTGCTCCGGCCGGTTGAACAGGCCGGTGTCGCAGAAGTTGAGCACCAGCTCCGGTCGCAGGGCGTCCAGCTGTTCAATCAGGTCTGCATGCCGCTCGAGCACCTGAAACTCCATGCTGCCAAGAGAAGCGAGGGCCTCGCGTAACACAGCGTGAACCTTCAAATCCTCCGGACCGTATCGCTGCCCGTACTTGGTCGGGTCCGGCAGGCTCGGATCTCCGGTGACGACGGCGATTCTTCCCGGCAGTTCCCCGATCACGACGGATTCTCCATGCCGGGGATTATGCACGCCCGACCGGTTAAAAACGCCGCGGCGGTTTCGGAGGTTTGAACCCTGCTTTCAGGCCGGCCAAACAGAAATGGGCCCCGGAAGGATGGGCTCGCGGCGGTGCCGCTCACCGCCACCGGCATCGCTTCGCGATTCCGGTGGTCGAACGCTACGTCGTCGGAGGTTCGAACTCTGCGTTCAGGCCCGCCCGGAAGGAT
>JAJDOE010000153.1 GCA_022340345.1 Gammaproteobacteria bacterium | reverse complement strand
CTGGTCCGCCACCGGGGCAGCCCGGTGAGCGCCGCGGTACGGCGCACCGCCGCCGGCGCCACCGAGAGCCTTCAGTTGTTCGCGGTGCGCAACCTGGCGCGGGCGCTGGATTCCCTGTCCCAGGCCGGAATCTGGATCGTCGGCGCGGCCGGAGAGTCCGCTAGCGGACTGTTTGCGTGCGACCTCCGCCGGCCGCTTGCGCTGGTGCTGGGCTCGGAGGGAAAGGGTCTGCGCCGGCTGACCCGCGAGCACTGTGACGAGCTGGTGTCGATTCCGCTGGCAGGCACCGTGCAGAGCCTCAATGTCTCAGTGGCCACCGGGATCTGCCTGTTCGAGGCGCGCCGTCAACGGAGCACCGGCGGCTTGCCGTGAGTGCCGCCGGGACAATGCTTCCGGCGCTGGCGGCTTCCGTCGCCGAGCAACTTTCCGCCGCCGGCCTGTGCCTGGCCTGTGCCGAATCCTGCACCGGCGGCTGGATCGGCAAGCTGCTCACCGACCTGCCCGGCAGTTCCGCCTGGTTCGAGCGTGGCTTCATCACCTACAGCAATGCCGCCAAGCAGCAAATGCTCGGCGTGGACGGGCAGCTTATCGGCCGCGAGGGAGCGGTCAGCGCGCCCTGTGCACTGGCCATGGCGCAAGGCGTGCTGGCCAACAGCCCGGCCGACCTGGCGCTGGCGGTCACCGGTATCGCCGGACCCGACGGCGGCAGCAAGGACAAACCGCTGGGCACGGTATTCATCGCCTGGGCCCGCCGTGGCGCGGGCAGCCGGGTGGAGCGGTTTCGCTTCGACGGTGACCGCGCGGCGGTGCGTGCAGCCAGCGTCGCAGCCGCCCTTCAGGGCCTGCTGGAGACGCTGGCGGCCTGACGGCCCCCCGGGGGGGGCGGGCGGCGACGGTTGCCGGCCCGCTGGCCCGATACTATGGCGGGTCGGCGCGAAATCGGGAGGGGATTGGCTGCCACCGGGTCGCGTTTTTCGGAGCAGCTCGCGGGTGCGTTGCATGGAGTCGGGGTCGGCCCCGGCGGATTTATGGGATAATCGCTCTCGCAAATCCGGTGAGGTATCCATGGAACAAGACAAATCAAAGGCCCTGAGCGCGGCGCTCGGGCAAATCGAAAAACAGTTCGGCAAGGGCGCGATGATGCGCCTTGGGGACGGCCGGGCGATCGAGGACATCGAGGTGATTTCCACCGGGTCCCTGGGGCTGGATGTGGCTTTGGGGGTCGGTGGCTTGCCCCGTGGCCGGGTTACGGAGATCTACGGCCCGGAATCCTCGGGTAAGACCACGCTCACCCTGCAGGTAATTGCGGAGGCCCAGAAACTGGGCGGCACCGCTGCCTTTATCGATGCGGAACACGCCCTGGACCCGGCCTACGCGGCGCGACTGGGGGTAAATGTGGACGAGTTGCTGGTCTCCCAGCCGGATACCGGCGAACAGGCGCTGGAGATTGCCGACATGCTGGTGCGTTCGGCGGCGGTGGACGTCATCGTTATCGATTCGGTGGCGGCGCTGACCCCGCGGGCGGAGATTGAGGGGGAAATGGGGGCGTCCCACGTGGGGCTGCAGGCACGCCTGATGTCCCAGGCGCTTCGCAAGCTTACCGCCAATATCAAGCGATCCAACACCATGCTGATCTTCATCAACCAGATCCGTATGAAGATCGGAGTCATGTTCGGAAGCCCGGAAACCACCACCGGCGGTAACGCCCTGAAGTTTTATTCTTCGGTACGCCTGGATATCCGTCGCATTGGCGCTATCAAGAAGGGCGAGGAGATTCTCGGCAACCAGACCCGGGTGAAAGTGGTAAAGAACAAGGTAGCGCCGCCTTTCCGCAAATGCGAATTCGATATCCTCTACAACCACGGAATTTCCCGCGAGGGCGAAATTGTGGACATGGGTGTCGAAGCAGGCATCGTGGAAAAGTCCGGGGCCTGGTACAGCTATGGCAAACAACGCATCGGCCAGGGACGTGACAACGTCCGCCAGTTCCTGATGGAGAACCCGGATACGGCCGCGGAGATCGACGGCAAGATTCGTGAGTCCCTGGGAATCGCCCACCGAACGGCCGATGCCGAACCGCAAAAACCGGAGGCCGCCGCTGAGGAAGCCGGCGGTTGAGCGCAGTCCCCGGGAGGTTGCCATGGACCTCCTGGCGCGACGGGAACACAGCCGCAGCGAACTGGTCCGTAAGCTGAAGCAGCGCGGTTTCAGCGCCCCGGAAGTTGGGGCGGCGCTGGACCGGCTCGCCGACGAGGGCTTGCAATCGGACGCGCGTTTTGCCGAGGCCCTGACGCTTGCCCGCCAACAGCACGGTTATGGCCCCCGGCGCATCGTCTGGGAGTTACGGGAGAAAGGGGTTGGCGACGAGATGATCGCGGCCCACGTGGATTCCTCCGACTCGGTTTGGGCCGAGTCGGCCCGCGAACAGCGCGAAAAGCGCTTTGGTACGCAGCCGGCAGCGGATGTCCGGGAACGAAAACGGCAGACGGACTTTCTCGTTCGGCGTGGTTTTACCGGCGATCAGGTGCGGCGTGCGATGGGCGAGAGCGACTGATGCAGACAGCGGAAATCAGGCAACGATTCCTCGAGTACTTCGAGCGCAATGGGCACACCATTGTGCCCAGCAGTCCGTTGGTACCGGGAAACGATGCAACCCTGTTGTTTACCAACGCAGGCATGGTGCAATTCAAGGATGTATTCACCGGCCGCGAAAACCGCCCCTACGTACGTGCCACCTCGGTGCAGCGCTGTGTTCGCGCGGGCGGGAAGCACAACGACCTGGAGAACGTGGGTTATACCGCCCGGCACCACACGTTTTTCGAGATGCTCGGCAATTTCAGCTTTGGCGACTATTTCAAGCGGGACGCCATTCGCTTTGCGTGGGAGTTTCTTACCGGGGACATGGGGCTGCCGCCGGAAAAGCTGTGGGTGACGGTATACGAAAGCGACGATGAAGCCGTGGATTTGTGGCTCAATGAGATCGGCCTTCCGGAAGAGCGCCTGACGCGAATCGCCGGCGACGACAATTTCTGGTCCATGGCGGATACCGGCCCCTGCGGTCCCTGTACCGAAATTTTCTATGACCATGGGCCGGATGTCGCCGGCGGGCCTCCGGGTAGTGCGGAGCAGGACGGCGACCGCTACGTGGAGATCTGGAACCTGGTGTTCATGCAGTTCGACCGCGACGCCCAGGGCCAGCTCAACCCGCTGCCGCGGCCTTCGGTGGATACCGGCATGGGGCTGGAACGCCTGGCTACCGTTATCCAGGGAGTGCACAGCAACTACGACACGGATCATTTCCGTCGCCTGATCGCGGGTGCGGCGAAGGTGCTTGGTGTCAGGGCGGAAGGTCAGAAGGGACTCAATGTGATCGCCGACCACATTCGTTCCTGCGCTTTTTTGGTCACCGACGGCGTGGTGCCTTCCAACGAAGGGCGGGGCTACGTACTGCGTCGCATCATCCGGCGTGCCGCCCGTTACGGAAACCGCCTGGGTGCCAGCGAGCCTTTTTTCCACAAGCTGGTCGGGTTGCTGGTGGAGGAGATGGGTGCGGCCTACCCGGAGCTGGTCGCGGCCCGCGAGCGCGTAGAGCAGGTTCTGCGGCAGGAGGAAATCCGGTTCGGCGAGACCCTCAGCCAGGGACTGCGCATCCTCGAACAGGAAGTGGCGGAGCTGGACGGCAAGGAGATTCCCGGTGAGGTGGTCTTCCGGCTTTACGATACCTTTGGTTTCCCGGTAGATCTCACCGCGGACATTGCCCGGGAGCAGGGCCTGACGCTGGATATGCGGGGGTATGAGGACGAAATGTCCCACCAGCGGCGGCGGGCTCGGGAGGCCAGCAGATTCGGTAACCAGCAGGATGCAGACCTGGAAATCGCGGTGGCGACGGAATTCACGGGTTACGAGCGGGTGCGGGACGAAGGCCGGGTAATCGAACTGTTCCGGGACGGGCGGCCGGTGGAGACCCTGTCCGCCGGCGAATCCGGCATCGTGGTGCTGGACCACACGCCGTTTTATGCCGAATCCGGCGGGCAGGTTGGAGACCGGGGCAGCTTGCGCGGCAAGGACGGAAGTTTCGAGGTCAACGACACCCGCAAAATCGGGCAACAGGCCATTGGCCACGTGGGCGTTGTGCGCATGGGGCAGATAGCAAAGGAAACCAGCCTGCGGGCGGAGGTGGACGCCGAATCGCGTGCCGCCACCGCCGCCAACCATTCGGTTACCCACCTGCTGCATGCCGCCCTTCGCAGGGTGCTCGGCGAGCACGTGCAGCAGAAGGGCTCGCTGGTGGATGCCGGACACCTGCGGTTCGATTTTTCCCACGACCAGGCGGTTGCCGACGACCAGTTGCGCAAGATTGAGGCGCTGGTCAACCGCGAGATCCGCGCCAACTCCGAGGTCGGTACCCGCATCATGGGATTCGATGAAGCGAGGGCGGCCGGCGCGGTGGCGCTGTTCGGAGAAAAATACGGGGAACGGGTGCGAGTGGTCGGCATGGGTGAGTTTTCCACCGAATTGTGCGGAGGCACGCACGTGAGCCGTACCGGGGATATCGGGCTGTTTCGCATCAGCAGCGAGGGCGGAGTAGCCGCTGGCGTGCGCCGTATCGAGGCCGTCAGTGGCGCAGCCGCGGTGGAGCGCATGCGTAACGAGCAGGATTGGATCCGCGCCAGCGCGGCGGCCCTCAAGGCCAACCCGGAGGATCTGGTGGAGCGGGCGATGCAGGCAAGCCAGCGCATCCGCGAGCTGGAAAAAGAGATCGAACGCCTCAAGGGCAAGCTGTCCACCCGCACCAGCGGCGACCTGGCCGACCAGGCCCAGGCGGTGGCCGATACCCGGGTATTGGCGGCGCGTATTGATGGCGCCGACGCCAAGACCCTGCGGACCGCCGTGGACCGGGTTCGCGACAAGCTGGGTAGCGTGGTCGTGGTGCTGGGTTCGGTGGTAGAGGACAAGGTGGTGCTGGTAGCGGGCGTGACCGCGGATCTGACCGACCGGGTCCACGCGGGCAAACTGGTCGGTGCGGTGGCAAAACGCGTCGGCGGACGCGGTGGCGGACGGCCCGACATGGCCCAGGCCGGTGGCAGTGACCCCGCCGCACTGGCGGCGGCCCTGGAGGCTGTGCCCGCTCAGGTCGCCGAACTGCTCGGTTCGGGCTGACCTGGAGCCGGTACAACGCCGGCCCGCGTTTTACTTCTCCCTCCGAACGCGCTTTAATCCGCGCCCGCCATGGCTCTACTGGTTCAAAAATTCGGCGGCACCTCGGTCGGCAGCGTGGAGCGTATCAACGCGGTCGCGGATCGGCTGCTCAGATACCGCGGCCAGGGACACGACCTGGTGGTTGTGGTTTCCGCCATGAGCGGTGAGACCAATCGCCTGGTGGCACTGGCGGCGGAACTCAACCCGGATGCGCCGGCCCGTGAAGTGGACGTGTTGTTGTCCACCGGTGAGCAGGTGACCATCGCGCTGTTGAGCATGGCCCTGCACCGGCGCGGGCAGGACGCGCGTTCCTACACGGGCGCCCAGGTGAATATTCTCACGGATAACGTCCACGGCAAGGCGCGCATCCTGAGCATTGATGACCAGCGCGTTCGCAAAGATCTGGCGGCTGGACGGATTGTGGTGGTGGCGGGCTTCCAGGGAGTGGACGACCAGGGTGATATCACCACGCTGGGCCGAGGTGGATCGGATACGACCGCCGTGGCCATGGCCGCTGCCCTCAAGGCGGATGAGTGCCAGATCTTCACCGACGTGGACGGCGTGTATACCACCGATCCGCGTATCGTTCCCAAGGCCCGGCGCCTGGATCGCATCACCAGCGAGGAGATGCTGGAAATGTCCAGCCTCGGGGCCAAGGTGCTGCAGATCCGGGCGGTGGAGTTCGCTGGCAAGTACAAGGTTCCCCTGCGCGTACTATCCTCCTTCGAAGAAGGACAGGGGACGCTGATCAGCTACGACGAGGAAAAGGACATGGAACAGCCGCTCATTTCCGGCATTGCCTTCGAGCGTGATGAAGCCAAGGTCACCATCATGGGAGTGCCCGACCAGCCCGGCGTGGCCCATCGGATTCTCGGCCCCATCGCCGATGCCCACATCAACGTGGATATGATCGTGCAGAACGTGGGTGGCGACGACACCACGGACCTGACTTTTACCGTGCATCGCGACGACTGCAAGCGTGCGCTGCAGTTCCTGGAGGCAATTGCGCGGGAGCTGAAGGCCCGCGCAGTCAAATCAGACGATCACGTGGTAAAGCTCTCGGTCGTCGGGGTGGGCATGCGATCTCATGCGGGAGTCGCGAACACCATGTTCAAGACCCTGGCGGAAGAGGGCATCAACATCCAGATGATTTCCACTTCGGAGATCAAGATTTCCGTGGTGATCGAGGAGAAGTACCTGGAACTTGCGGTGCGCTCCCTGCACAGCGCATTCGGCCTGGAGGGGCAGCCGGAGGACCTCTGAAACGGCCCGGTTATCGGGGGTTTTTTGACCTCACGGGCGGGGGTGTATACTGGAGCGCAGATGGATGACGGGTTGGGATGACCTGTTTTTTTGGACTGTAACCGGGGCTGGGGAGCCGCGGTTCTCAGGGACGGGAGGGGAAGTCAAGTTGAATATCGGGAGATTGAATCGCCATGCTGATTTTGACACGAAGGATCGGTGAGACCCTCAATATCGGGGATGAAGTGCAGGTGACGGTACTGGGAATCAAGGGCAACCAGGTCCGCATCGGGATCAACGCCCCAAAGGATGTTCCCGTTCACCGGGAAGAAATATACGAGAGGATCAAGCAGGAACGCGCTCAGGAGCCGCAGGCCGCGGCTGAGTAGCTTACCTGACCCACTTTACGGGGCGAAGGAGGATCGCTATCCTCCCGCCCCGTCTTTCCACTGGAGAGATGGCCGAGCGGCTGAAGGCGCTCCCCTGCTAAGGGAGTATGGGGTTAATAGCTCCATCGAGGGTTCGAATCCCTCTCTCTCCGCCAGATTCCGCAGCAATAAAGACACGCGCCCGTAGCTCAGTTGGATAGAGTACCTGGCTACGAACCAGGGGGTCGGAGGTTCGAATCCTTCCGGGCGCGCCAAACAGCAATGGGCCCCTTTTGGGGCCCATTGCTGTTTGGCGGGCCTGAACGCAGAGTTCGAACCTCCGACGACGTAGCG
>JAJDOE010000013.1 GCA_022340345.1 Gammaproteobacteria bacterium | reverse complement strand
TTTTCCCTATTGGTACGATCGCGCCAACCGGCGGGTGGCGGGGATCGCCCGGCACAGTATGGGCTTCCTGAGCCGCGTACATCCTGTTTCGGTGCGCAACGATGCACTTCCCGGACGCTTCAAGGGCCGCGGACTGGTGCTGGCGGAATTTCCGGTAGCCGGGACGACGCTGGCGGTGGCGATCGCTCACCTGGCCCTGGGCCGCAAGGCCCGCTGGCAGCAGTTGGCGCATATCGCCTCGGTTCTGAATCCCTTCGAGCATGTGGTGGTGATGGGCGATCTCAATTGTGTTGAAGGCAGCGATGAACTTCGCTGGTTTCGTGACCGCTGCAACCTGGTGGCCGCGGGTGACGGACTCGCCACCTACCCGAGCTGGGCGCCGAGCCGACGCCTGGACCACATCCTGGTGAGCAGTGATTTGAAAGTGCGCTCCGCCACTACCCTGCATCGGGGTTATTCCGACCATCGGCCCGTGGTGGTGGAGATCGAGGTACCGGCCCACAGCGCCCGCAAAGGCGATTTGCTCGTCGCCAGCGCCTGAGCCGCTTGGCCTCCCTTTTCAGACGCAGCCCCCCGGGGCACGCAGTGGTGGACCGCCTCGGGGCATCCGCTGCCGAGCTCGATCCGGATAGCCACCTGCCGTCGCGGGTGCAGCTGGCCTGCCGCCCCGGTGAGCGCGTCCGCCTGGTGGGTTGGGCCGCCACCCACTCCGGTGCGGTGCAGAACGGCAGGCTACAGGTGGACCTCGGTTCTACGCGCCAGGAAGCCTACTACGGCCTGGACCGGCCGGATGTGGCGGATTCCTTCGGTGATCCGGGATATCGCTACTCGGGGTTCGAGTGCGAATTGGCGCTGGGTGATCTGGGTAGTGGCCAGCTGCCGCTCGCGATAGTGTTGTGCGATCCATCGGGGCGCGAGCTGGTGCGCGGAGATCCACTGACGCTGGACCTCTCGCTGGATCCGCCGCTTCGTGCGGAACAGTTACGCTTGCTGATCGCCTCCCCGGTGAAGACCGGCAATGTGTGGCTGAAGAACCTGTTGTCCCACATGTATGGACTGCGGATGGCTACGCCGCCTCAGTACGAGTTCGATGAACTGGATTCCTTTGCTGACTACCTGCGGGTTGGCATGTTCCGACCGGGGTCCGTAACCCACCAGCACTTTCTTCCCTCGGCGCGTTTTTTCGAGCTGATTGAACCCTGGCGTTGCCAGGTGATCACCACAATTCGCCATCCCTACGACGTATTTGTCTCCCTGTATTTTCATGTGCAGAACAAGGACCACCTGTTCTTCGAGGAAGACGATCCGCACAACCCGCTTCTTGGTGAGGACCTGGACACGCCCGCGGCACTGGATTTCCTGCGCGACCAGTTCACCGGAGTCGTCCGTCATATGGAACTGTGGCACGACTCCGGCCGCTCCATCATGCTGCGGTACGAAGATCTGCGCCGGCAACCCCTGGAAACGCTGCGTGGACTGGCCGAGGGCATCCTGCCGTTGCCGGAGGAGACCATCCGCGCCGCGATCGACGCCTGCAGCATGGAAAAAATGAAAAAGCGTGACCGGACCGGGCACGTGCGCAAGGGCATGGTGGGGGACTGGCGCAATCATTTGACGGATGCCCACCTGGAAATCCTGCGGGCACCGCCGTTTTGCGACCAGATCGAAAAGCTGGGTTACGTGGTGTATTGACCCGCGGTCGTTCAAGCCGGAGGGTGGGATACTTGGCCAGTGGCTGCCGCGGTGCGAATAACGACTATTGCCGTTGGCGGCTCAGCTTTCCCACTCAATGGATTCCAGGTGCGCTCGCAGCTGTCCGGCATTGCGGAATTTGCGCGTGATCAGGGTCTTGCGGAGACCACAGCAGATTTCCTTGATCTGCTTGGGAAGGCCGGAGTATCGCGCTTTGCCGCCCATGGCATCGTAGAAGATGCGCACCATGTCGCAGACATCTTCCCGGATATTTTCCTGCACCGGTCCCGACCACTGGTAAAGGTCAAGCAGCTTGATATCAAAGCCAATCCCGTAACGCTGAATCATCAGGTTGTCCTGATGGATGTCGCCGTGGTAATCGCGGGCGTGATGAATCGGTTCCACTCCACGTGCCAGGGCATACAACAGGTGCAGTGCTGCAAAAGGGCTCAGTCGGCGCCCGGGCTGCCTGGCGAGAAAGACGGATAGTGGGTCTCCCTGCACGTACTCGGATACCAGCATGTTCACCGGGAAACCGTGAAAGCTGATGTCCTCCTGGGTATGAAACTGGACCAGGATCGGGCAGTGTCGCAGTCGATGGAGTTTCTTGGCGTAGCGAATAGCCGCTCGGTTGCGCGGGTTGCGATGCGGAAAGAACAACTTGGCGGCGCGTTCGATGCCGGTGCGGTTTTCGCGGATTCCGTACACTTCGCCTTCCCAGCCACGACCCAGAAGGCCGAGCACGGTGTATTTGTCGCCGATCCGTTCACCCGTTTTCAGGCCGAAGCCCACCAGGCGCCCGCCGCGTACGGCGCTGGCCGGAAGCTCCGTGTAGCTGAGAGCCAAATTCGTTTTCCCCGTCCGGTATTGAAATAATCGCGGCCATTATGCCTTCCCACACCGAGATTCTGCGACTCCTGGCGGATAGCCGGTTTCACTCCGGTTCCGAATTGGGCCGGGCCCTGGGCGTGGGCCGGGGCGCGGTGCACAACGCGGTACATCGTCTCATCGGTGAGGGACTGGAGATATTCAGCGTGCGCGGACGCGGTTACCGGCTGGCGACGCCAGTGGAGGTGCTGGACGGGGAGCGCATCCGGGCCGGCCTGCCGCCGGCGGTGGTCGGGCAGTTGCGCGAACTGGAGGTGCTGGAGGAGGTGGATTCCACCAACAGCGCCCTGTTGCGGCGGGGGCGCGGCGCGGCGCCGGCGGCCTGCCTGACCGAGTGGCAGTCCGCGGGCCGCGGGCGGCGAGGGCGAAACTGGGCGGCCTCGCCATGGCGCAACCTGATGCTGTCGGTCTCCTGGGAACTGGAAGCCGGGGCCAACCAGATCGGTGGCCTGTCCCTGGCGGCGGGAGTGGCGGTGGCGCGGGTGCTGGAAGCTGCCGGCATCCGGGACGTGCGCCTGAAGTGGCCCAACGACGTGCTGTGGCGGCAACGCAAGCTCGGCGGCATCCTGGTGGATCTGGCGGGAGTCCTGGGCGACCCCTGCCTCGTGGTGGTGGGAGTCGGTTTGAACCTGGCCCTGGAACCGGGCGACGCTGCCGAAATAGCCCAGCCGTGGGTCGATGTGCGGGAAGTGGCCGGAGAGTCCGCGCTCAGCCGCAACCGCCTGGCGGCGGCACTGGTGGCGGAACTGCTGCAATCCCTGGAGATCTTCGCCCGCCAGGGATTTGCTCCGTTTCGCGAGCCCTGGCTGGAGCGTCATGCCATGCAGGGTGAGGAAGTGGTCATCACGGCCGATGGCGCCGGCGACGCCCTTTCGGGCACCGCGGTGGGAATTGACCCCGTGGGGGCACTGGTGCTGCGGGACGCTACGGGCCGCCAGCACCGGGTGCTGAGTGGCGAACTGAGCCTGCGTCGCGGATAACGGGAACCGAAATGACACTGCTGATCGACATGGGCAACAGCCGATTGAAGTGGGCCATCGAGGGGGACGATCCGCTGCGGGTTCACGCACGGAACCTGGATGGCGACTGGGACCAGCGGTTGGCCGGCGACTGGCAACCACTGGCGCCGACGCGGATCGTGGCCGTGGCGGTGGTCCCACCGGAGGCGCGGGACCGGCTGGTGGCGTTGTGCCTGCGACTCTGGTCGCGGCCACCGGAATTCTTCGTTGCCACCTCTGCTGCTGGCGGGGTGCGCAATTGCTACCGGGAACCAGGGGAACTGGGAGCGGATCGCTGGGCGGCCCTGGTGGGGGCGCGCAGCCTGGCGGACGGGGCGGTGCTGGTAGTGGACTGCGGCACCGCGACCACGGTGGACCTGCTGGAGGGGGATGGAAAATTTGCCGGGGGCGCCATTCTCCCCGGGCAGCGGATTGCTCTGCAGGCACTGGGTGGCGGCACGGCGGGGGCCCGTGCCTCCGGCGACCGCGAGCAGAAGGGCCAGGTGGGCCTGCATACCCGGGGTACCGCCGACGCCCTGGCCACCGGCGTGGTGCTTGGCAGCGTCTATGCCATCGAAGGTTTTCACCGGGCCTGGACCACGCAACTGGGAAGCGCGCCGGGGCTGATGCTGACTGGCGGCGGCGCCGCGCAACTGGCCGGTTTCTTGGCGGTCCGGCACCAGGTCATCCCGGACCTGGTGCTGCGTGGCGTGGCCCGGTTGGCCCGGGAACCAGCCGAGGCCCGGGCATGAGGCTGAGTGTTGGCATCCTGCTGGTGGCCAATGTCACCCTGGCGTTGTGGGGCCTGTACCACTACGAGGCTCCGGTTGCCCAGCCGCGTCCGCCCGTCAACCCGGGCGCGCTGCGGCTGCTGGCCGCGGGAGGAGAGGCCGGGAGCCCGCTGGCGGACGACTGTTTCGCCATTGGACCATTCCCCGCTCGGGAGAAGGTCGATCAGGCCGAGGCCCTGTTGCGCGAACGCGGCGTCCCCTACACCGTAGGGGCGGTGCAGGGTACTTCGGTGGCCGGCTACCGGGTCAGCGCCGGCCCGTTCGAGAACCGCGAGGCGGCGCGCCGCATGCAGGAGCGCCTGAATGCCATGGGCGAGACCGGGCACTACCTGGTGCGGGGGGAAAATAGCCAGTTTTCGGTGGCGCTGGCGTTTTTCCAGGGGCTGCCGGGCGCCGAGGCCTACCTCCGGCGGCTGGCGGGCAAGGGGCTGCAGGCCGCCCTGGAACCCCGAACCCTGGCTGCGGGCCAGGTATTCTGGCTCAACCTGGGCTCGGTGCGTGGTGCCGGCAAGTCCGTGCGGGGCCTGGCAACCGCCGAATTCGGGGCGGAAATCAGCCTGCAGGCCCGTCCCTGCCGCAGTCTCGGCGGCTAAATTCCTCTCCCGCGGCGGCATTCCGGCCGCGCGGGGACCGGAAGGTCATTGCCTTGGCCCCGGCCAGCCCCTACAATTCGGCCCCCCGGAGGGCCGGTCCTGCAAGCCCGCATAGCTCAGCTGGCCAGAGCAGTTGATTTGTAATCAACCGGTCGGGGGTTCGACTCCCTCTGCGGGCTCCAAAAATTGGGCCAAAAAATTGACTCTGGCGGAGTTTTTCCTCAGTATTCCCCGGTTTACGCCCCCGGAGGGGTTCCCGAGTGGTCAAAGGGATCAGACTGTAAATCTGACGGCTCAGCCTTCGGAGGTTCGAATCCTCCCCCCTCCACCAGATGGTGCTGGAACTTGGCTGCGGATCAGGCGGGTGTAGTTCAATGGTAGAACCTCAGCCTTCCAAGCTGATGATGTGGGTTCGATCCCCATCACCCGCTCCATATTTTGGGAAGCGGGGGGGCGGAACCGGGAACTCTGTATTGACTGTTCTGTTATGCCCACATAGCTCAGTCGGTAGAGCACTTCCTTGGTAAGGAAGAGGTCACCGGTTCAAATCCGGTTGTGGGCTCCAGATTCGATAGTAACCAGGTAACCGGCCGCATTGACGCTGACGGCCCGGGGAAAAGCAGGTACGAGGAAAGAACATGTCCAAAGAGAAATTCGAACGTACGAAGCCGCATGTGAATGTGGGGACGATTGGTCATGTGGACCATGGTAAGACCACGCTGACGGCGGCGATGACGAAGGTGTTGTCGGCGAAGTACGGTGGCGTGACCAAGGCGTTTG
>JAJDOE010000131.1 GCA_022340345.1 Gammaproteobacteria bacterium | reverse complement strand
GGCCTGCGATCGCTTTAATGTTCACAAGGTGGTGGAATTTCTGTTGCAATACATCGACCAGGGCGAACAACAAACACGTCAATGAACGGGCCGCGCAAAAAGGTTTTGCTGGCCACAGGAACCCGGGAGACCCGATCGTGCCAATGAACTGGCTGCGCATGGGAGCGCTATTGCTGGCCCTCGATCTTGCGGGTCTGCTGCTGTGTTTCAACCTGGTTTACCTGTACAGCATCCGCCTGTGGCTGGGAACGGGTTCATGGGCGTTCTGGGGCATCTCACTGGTCACCGTGGCGATGTCCTACGTGCTGGAGTGCTACCAGGCGCGGGAAGGGGAGGGTAGCTGGCGCCTGGCGATCCGCACCCTGGTGGCAGTGACCGCCGCCGGCATCCTCACCGCGGGGCTGATCTACATCACCGAGACCTGGGATACCGACCCGGTGGTGCTGCGCGGCGTGCTGCCGGGCTCGCTGTTGGCGTTTGCCGTGTGGGCCGTCGCCTGGCGCCTGGTCGTTTCGGCCTGGGAGGAACACCGTTTCGACGAGTGGCGCTGGATGGTAATCGGCGACAAAGAGCGCGTACGCCTGTTGTTGCGGGATTTCGACGGTATTGGCGGCGGCGGAAGCATGGCCGTGCTGTTGCCACCGGACCAGCGGGCGCGATTTCGCAGCGAGCGCGAGCTGGAAACCGGTCATTATGCCGACCTGGAGCAATGCGCGGGAAAACCCTGGAATGGCGTAGTGCTGGCGCCGCGCGAAAACCTGCCCACGGAGATGGTGGCGCAGATCATGAACATGCGGCTGAGGGGCGTACGGATATACGACCTTACCGATTTCTATGAACGCTTCATCCAGAAACTGCCCGTCTGGCACCTGGAAGACGGCTGGTTCGCGCTGTCCCACGGATTCGACCTGCTGCATCACCGCATTGGCCTGCGCCTCAAGCGGTTGGTGGACGTGGTGTTTTCGCTGCTGCTGCTGATTCCGGCGCTTCCGGTGGGCGCGCTGGTGGCGCTGGCAATCAAGCTGGACCGGCCGGAGCATCGGCGGGGTCCGGTGTTCTACCAGCAACAGCGTACCGGCGTGAACGGGCGACTTTTCCAGATCATCAAATTCCGCACCATGATCGAGAACGCGGAAAAGCAGGGGCATGCCCAGTGGGCGGTGGAAAACGACCCACGGATCACCACGGTTGGCCGGGTGTTGCGCCTTGCGCGGCTGGATGAGCTGCCGCAACTCTGGAATGTGCTGCGCGGGGATATGAGCCTGATCGGGCCCCGCCCGGAACGTCCGTCGCTGAATCTCCGCCTGGAACGGGAGATTCCCTACTACGACCTGCGCCACCTGGTGAAACCTGGAATCACCGGCTGGGCCCAGGTGAACTACAGCTACGGCGCCTCGGTGGAGGATGCGCTGGTCAAGCTGCAGTACGATCTTTTCTATATCAAGAACTACAGCCTGTTGCTGGATTTCATCATTGTTTTCAAAACCCTGCGCGTGGTGCTGTTCGGGAGAGGCCGGTGAGGCGGGTTGACCGCCAGTCACTGGCTGGTATTCTCGCGCGCGCCTGCCGCGTAAGCCCCGGAGGTCCGTCATGGACTCGCTATACCGCCTGATCCGCCTCAACCGGCGCCTGAAAAGTCCCCGCCTGAAGTATGCCTTCGTGCTGCTGGCGGACCTGATCGGCATCCGGCACCTGTTCGTGCGCTTCGATCCGGTGAACGCCTGTAACCTGAAGTGCGGTATGTGTTACTTCAGTGATCGCGAATATGTGAAACGCACCAAGGGGATTTTCCGGCCCGCGGAGATCGAGCGGATCGCGGAGATGTTTCTGCCCCGGGCGGTGCAATTCATGATCGGCTGCGGCACCGAGCCGACCCTGTATAAGGATTTCACCGACCTGGTGCGTCTGGGCAAGTCCTACGGCGTCCCCTACGTGGGGTTCACCACCAATGCCCAGCGTCTGACCGAAGACCATGTGGAGGACTTCGTGCGCTACGGTCTCGATGAAATCACTCTGTCCCTGCATGGCGTACACAAAAAAACCTACGAAGACCTGATGGTCAACGCCAGTTACGAACGCTTCCATGAGGCCCTGGAGGCGGTGCGGGTGGTGCGGCTGCGGCACGACAGTGACAAACCGTACCTGCGGGTGAACTACACCGTGAACAAGGACAATCTGGAGGAAATGGCGGACTTTTTTACCGTGTTTGGAAAATACGGAATTCGAACCCTGCAGCTGCGTCCGATGGTGGATGTGGGCGACACTTCCTACAAATTCGAGAACTTCGAGCCACTGATACCGCGGTACAACGAGATCGTGGCGCAACTGGAAAAGGAATGCCGCGAGCGCGGGATCATCTTCCTGGCGACCACCGAAGACCCGACCTACGAAGCGGATAACCAAAGCAGCGAAATCCTGGACGCGGTGCTGCGCTATATGAATCCCCAGGTCGTATGGAAAGAAGACTTCGATTGGCGCAAGGAGACCTATCGCCAGTACGGTCGCCGCACCCATTGGCGGCGCTCGCTGCTCAAGGCCATCTTTTCGCGCAACAGCGAGTTTCGTGACCTGCGGCAGCACCTCACCTACGACGTGAAGCTGTAGCTTTTTCCACGGCCGCCTGGCCGATCGGTTCCACGCCTGGTTACCGGCGGCGCGACGATGCAATACCGGTCGCGCCAGGTTGTCTTTCGCGACGTGCTTACACTTATATATATAGTGGTCCTGCTGGTTCCCGGCCTGCTGTGCGTGCGGGCCACCGGCAGACCGCTGGACGCCCGCGGCCTGTTGCTGGCGTTGAGCGCGGGCTGGGTGCTGGCGGTGGCGGGGGCGGTGCTGGTGCGAATGGCGGGGCTGACGGCGGCGGGATTCGCCGGCCTGCTGGTACTGGAACTGGCGCTGCTGGGCGGGCTCGCCTGGCGCCGGGGGCGGCCCGCGATCCACTGGACTGCCCCGGCCCTGGCCGGCGGCCTGCTGAGCCTGGCGGCCGCCGGCTTGTGGCTGATCTGGACCGGGCCCTACCTGGAACTGCCATCCGATGCCTGGTGGCACCTGGAGGTGCTCCAGCGCCAGGCTGATTGGTTGGCTTCGCCCACCGCCTTGGGCGCGCGCTTGCCGCTGGGCCTGAACGGGCCGGCGTACCTGGTGCCGGCGCTGACGCTGCAGCTGGCGGGTTTGGCCCCGGCGGATGCGCTGGCAGAGCTGAGCCTGGTGCGCAGCCTGATGATGGTCGCCGGGGTATACCTGTTCGCGTTGGTTCTGGCGGAGCAGGCGGGATTGCCACCGGCGCGATCGGCCGCGATGGCAGCCACCGCGGTGGTGCTTTTTGTGCTGGGTACCGGGGTGCACGTGTTTTCCTACTTCCGCTACTACGTGTTCGCGCCGGGTTACCACAACATGCTGGCGTTTTTTGGCGCCGCGTTGCTGCTGATCGAGATCCTGCAGGAACGCCGCCCGGCAGCCGGGCGGCTGCTGGCGCTGGTCGCCATCGCCGCGGCGCTGGCGCTGGCCCACGTGCAGGAGATGGCCTTCCTGGCGGTGCTCGGCTTGCTTTTGGCCGGTATCTCGGTGTTCCGCGGCCGCGCTGGTACCGGAGCGCCGCAGGCGGCCTACTGGCTGTTTTTCGGCGGCCTGGGGGCATACATCGGAATACACCTGTACTCCTATATATATGTGCGGCCCCACAATGCCCTGGAGCATGGCTACCTGGTTGCGTTGGGGGATAGTGGAATGTTCGCCGCGGACCCCGGTGGCCGATTTCTGGATGTGGTGGGCCTGTGGGGGCTGGCGGTTTGCGCGCTCAGCCTGCTGCAATGGCGCCGGCTCGCGGAGCAGTGGTTCCTGGCTGCCGCCCTGGTTACGCCCCTGGTGACCCTGTTCAATCCGGTGTTCGTGGACCTGTTTCTGCGGTTTTCCTATCCCGAGGTACTGTGGCGCTTCGCGCTGATGATGCCGCTGGGATTCGCGGCGGCATTGCTGGTGTGGCTGCCGCAGCCCGCCCGCTGGCAGCGCTGGGCGGTTCCGGCGCTGCTGCTGGGATTGTTGTGGCCGCTGGATCCCGCCCCGGTTCGTGGCTGGGACACGCGCCTGTACAGTGTGCTACCCGTATCGCCGGCCAATGACCATCGCCAGTGGGCCGATCTGTACGCCTATTTGCGGGGGCAGGGTAAACAAAATATCCTTACCGACCCCGTGACGGGCTACGCGGTACCGGGCCTCACCGGACGAAAGTATCGCGGCGGATACAAGTACTGGCCGATGCCCGAATATCTTCTTAACCGGCGACAGCTCCAGGTGGCGGATTTCGACAAGTACCGGGGCTGGACGCTGGTGGTGAATCTCCGCGATGGGGAACCCAGCCGCAACGGGCGGCTTTCCCGGCATTGGCCGGAGGACGTACTCCGGGTTAGCCAGTACTACTCACCGCAGTTTCGTAAACTGCTTCGTTCACGACCGGATCGTTTCCGCGTGCTGTGGGGGCGCGACCGAATTCGTGTTTTTGAGATCAGCTGAGGAACAAAAGGATGCCTTCGTCGAATACCGTGTGGCATGAACCCACCGTGACCCCCGAACGCCGCGAGGCCCTGAACCGGCATCGTGCGGTTGCCTTGTGGTTCACCGGCCTGTCCGGCGCCGGAAAGTCCACCGTCGCCCATGCACTGGAGGAACGACTCCACCAGATGGGTTGTCGTACCTACGTTTTCGACGGGGACAACGTGCGCCACGGCCTGTGCGCGGATTTGGGGTTTTCCCGCGAGGATCGAGCCGAAAACCTGCGACGCATCAGCGAAATGGTCAAACTGTTCAACCAGGCGGGCGTTATCGCTCTTACGGCTTTTATTTCGCCCTTCGCCGAGGATCGGCACCGGGTACGGGACACGATTGGCGCCGGAAATTTCATCGAGGTGTTTTGCAACACGCCGCTTGCGGTCTGCGAGCAGCGGGACGTGAAAGGCCTGTACCAGAAAGCCCGGAACGGCGAGATCCCGGATTTCACCGGCATTTCCTCGCCCTACGAAGTTCCGGAAGCCGCCGATGTGGTTCTGGATACCGGAAGCGATTCCATTGAAGATTGCGTTGAACAAGTGATTCGCTACCTGGTGGATCGGAAACTGGTGAGCGTCCCCGACCGGGTCGTTGGTGGTTGAAGGGGGAGAGTGGGAGGTTGAAAATTCTTGTTACCGGCGGCGCAGGATTCATCGGGTCGGCATTGATCCGTTACCTGATCCAGTGCACCGATCACTCCGTGGTGAATCTGGACAAGCTCACCTACGCGGGCAACCTGGAGTCACTGCAGGATGTGGCGGGTTCCGATCGCTATGCCTTCGAGCGGGCGGATGTATGCGACCGGGAAGCGGTGGAGAAAGTATTCACCGGCCATCGCCCGGATGCGGTGATGCACCTGGCGGCGGAATCCCACGTGGACCGTTCCATTGATGGTCCGGCGGAATTCATTCATACCAACGTGGTGGGCACCTACACCATGCTGGATGTGGCGCGGGCCTGGCACAGCTCCAATCCGGATTTTCGTTTTCTGCATGTTTCCACCGACGAAGTGTATGGATCCCTGGGGGCCGATGGCCTGTTTACCGAGGACATGGCCTATGAACCCAATTCGCCTTATTCAGCGAGCAAGGCCGCCTCGGACCACCTGGCCCGGGCCTGGCACCAGACCTACGGATTGCCGGTGGTGACTTCCAACTGTTCCAACAAC
>JAJDOE010000099.1 GCA_022340345.1 Gammaproteobacteria bacterium | reverse complement strand
CTCGCCTGACCTCGGAACTGATTCTGCTTTTTCTGTACCTGGGTTTCATTGCCCTGTACAACAGCATCGGTGACAAGCGCATCGCAGCGCGCGCCGGCGCGTACCTGCTGCTGGTGGGAGTAATCAATATCCCGATCATCCATTATTCGGTGGAATGGTGGTACACGCTGCACCAGGCCGCTACCGTCAGCAAACTGGACAAGCCATCAATTCACCCGAGCATGCTGTACCCGCTGCTGATGATGGCAGTAGCGTTCCTGTTGTTTTACCTGACTCTGTTGCTGGTACGCATGCGCGCCGGCATCCTGGAAGCCGAAGCACGCAGCGCCTGGGTGCGGGAGATCATCGGTCGATGACGGAATTCCTGCACATGGGTGGCTATGCCACCTACGTCTGGAGCGCTTACGGCATTACCCTGGTGGTCCTTGTCGCCAATGTGGTGGCTGCCATCCGCCTGCTTCGCAATCAGCGTGCCCGATTGCGTCAGGATTACGATGACCTGGAGAACGAGGAATGACACCCGCACGCCGGCAACGACTTTTTCTCATCCTGCTGATGATCGCCGGACTTGGCGCCGCCGCTGCCCTGGGGCTAAATGCCTTTCAGAAAAACCTGCTGTTCTTTTTCACCCCGAGTCAGGTGGCCGCCGGTGAGGCGCCCCAGGACCGGCCGTTCCGCATCGGCGGACTGGTCGAAAAAGGCAGCCTGCAGCGCGACGGCGACAGCCTGACGCTGCGCTTTATCGTCACCGACAAGGCCAAGGACGTCACCGTGCAATACACCGGTATCCTCCCCGACCTGTTTCGCGAGGGGCAAGGTATCGTCGCCCGCGGCACGCTCACCAGCGACCGGGTGTTCGTGGCGGAAGAGGTGCTGGCCAAGCACGATGAGAACTACATGCCGCCGGAGGCGCATGACGCCCTCAAGGCGGCCGAAACCCTCGACACGGGATCCAGCAAATGACGCTACTACCGGAGGTGGGCCACTTCGCGTTGATCCTGGCCCTGTGCATGGCGCTGGTGCAGAGTATCCTGCCGCTGGTAGGTGCCGCCCGGCACATTGGAAACTTTGTCGCCATTGCCCGGCCGGCGGCGGGCCTGCAGGTGCTGTTCGTGGTCATCGCGTACGCCTGCCTGACCCAGTCGTTTATCGTCAGCGACTTTTCCGTCGCGTATGTAGCGCAAAACTCCAACGTGGACCTGCCGCTGATGTACCGCATCTCCGGAGTGTGGGGCGCCCACGAGGGTTCCCTGCTCCTGTGGGTGCTGATCCTTTCCCTGTGGACCGGCGCGGTTTGCCTGTTCTCGCGCAGCGTGCCGCCGGTTATGGCGGCCCGCGTGATCGCCGTGATGGGCCTGGTGAGTGTGGGCTTTCTCCTGTTCCTGCTGCTGACGTCCAACCCGTTTGAGCGCCTGTTTCCAATACCCCTCAGCGGCCGCGATCTCAACCCGTTGTTGCAGGATCCGGGACTGGCCATCCACCCGCCGATGCTCTACGTGGGCTACGTGGGGTTTTCGGTCGCTTTCGCCTTTGCCGTGGCGGCCCTCATGGGCGGCCGGCTGGATTCGGCCTGGGCACGCTGGTCGCGGCCCTGGACCCTGGTTGCCTGGGTGTTCCTTACCGTGGGCATCGCCCTGGGCAGCTGGTGGGCCTACTACGAACTGGGCTGGGGCGGCTGGTGGTTCTGGGACCCGGTGGAGAACGCCTCGTTCATGCCCTGGCTGGCGGGGACCGCGCTGATTCATTCCCTGGCGGCCACCGAAAACCGCGGCATCTTCAAGGCATGGACCGTACTGCTCGCGGTTTTTGCATTTTCCCTGAGCCTGCTGGGCACCTTCCTGGTGCGCTCCGGGGTGCTCACCAGCGTACATGCCTTCGCCACGGATCCGACGCGTGGCGTGTTCATCCTGGTTTTCCTGGGGGTGGTGGTGGGCGGCTCCCTGCTGCTGTATGCGTGGCGCGCACCACGCATCCGCAGCCTGGGTGGGTTTTCCCTGGTGTCCCGGGAAGGCGGCCTGCTATTTAACAACGTGCTGCTGAGCGTGGCCACAGCCACCGTGCTGCTCGGCACCCTGTACCCGTTGGTAATCGATGCCCTGGGCCTGGGCAAAGTGTCCGTGGGACCGCCGTACTTCAACAGCGTATTTATCCCCATTACGGCCCCGCTTGCGCTGGTCCTGGGGATAGGGGCGATGGCCCGCTGGCGAAAGGACAGCCTGGCGCGGCTGCTGACTCCCCTGCGCTGGCTGGCGCTGGCCGCGGTTGCCGGCGCGGTGGCGCTGGCGGCAAGTTTTTACGATCTGCGCTGGGAGGCGATCGCGGGAATCGCGCTTGGCTTGTGGGTCACGGCGAGTACCGGTTTTGGCATTTGGCGCCGGGTGGCCGGGCACGGCGGCCTGGCCCGGGTACCCCTGGCCTTCTGGGGTATGAGCACGGCGCATCTCGGCGTGGGGGTTTTCGCGGTGGGCATTGCCCTGACCAGCACCTTCAGCGCCGAGGAGGACGTTGGCCTGGACCCCGGCACCAGTCACCAGATGGCGGGCTATACCTTCCGGTTTGACGGCGTACGCGACGCGTCCGGCCCCAACTACACCGCCCGCGCCGGCACCGTCACCGCATTTCTCGGTGACCGGCAAGTCGCCGTGATGCATCCACAAAAACGGGTCTACCGGGTGCAACGCAACCCGATGACCGAGGCGGCTATTGACGCGGGACTATTCCGTGATCTGTACGTGGCGCTTGGGGACCCGCTCAACGACAAGGGAAGCTGGAGCCTGCGGCTGTACTACAAGCCGTTCGTGCGTTGGATCTGGCTGGGAGCGCTGTTCATGGCTTTCGGCGGTATCCTCTCCGCCTGTGACCGGCGCTACCGGCGGGTAGCCAGCCGGGTGCGGCAGGGCGCGCAGACCACCGCTGCCGCTGGGGCCTGATCCATGAGCCGGTTCCTTCTGCCGCTGGGAATTTTCCTGGTCATCGCTACCTTCCTGGCGGTGGGGCTGGGACTCAACCCGCGCGAGATTCCCTCACCGCTTATCGACCGGCCGGCACCGGTCTTTCGCCTTCCGGATCTGCACGCCGCCGATCGCGTGGTCGACGTGGCGGAACTGAAGGGCCGCGTGTGGTTGCTGAACGTATGGGGTACCTGGTGCCCCAACTGCCACCTGGAGCACCCGGTGCTGATGCGGCTGGCGAGCCAGTTACCGGACGCCAGCGGCGGGATCGTGGGCCTGAACTGGAAGGACAATAGCGCCGAGGCCCGCCGCCTGCTGATGCGGACCGGCAATCCCTACCGCCAGGTGGCGGTGGACCAGGCCGGGCACGCCGCGATTGACTGGGGCGTATACGGCGCGCCGGAGACATTCGTCGTGGATGCCAGCGGAACCGTGCGCTACAAGTTCATTGGTCCCCTGAGCGATGCCATCGTCGCCGAAGAGATCATGCCGCTGGTGAGCCGGTTGATGGCACCGGTCCAAGGATGATGCGCGCGATGGTACGACGTCGATCCGGAACCGGACTGTGCTCCCTGGCACTGTCCATAGGCCTGCTACTGGCAACCGCCGCAATCGCGAATGTGGACCCGGCGCGCTTCGAGGACCCGGAGCGCGCCGCCCGATACGCCGTATTGATAAAGGAACTGCGCTGCCTGGTGTGCCAAAACCAGAACCTGGCCGACTCCAACGCCGAACTGGCCCAGGACCTGCGCCATCAGGTAAGCAGCATGATCAAGGACGGCAAGAGTGACGCGCAGATCGTCGAATTCATGGTGCAGCGCTACGGCGATTTTGTCCTGTACCGGCCACCCTTCAAAGCCAAGACCCTGGTGTTGTGGCTGGGACCTGCACTGCTGCTGCTAGTCGCCATACTGGTCGGCTGGCGGGCGCTGCAGCGCGGCCGGGTATCCGCTGACCTCAGCGCTCCCGACCCGGGACGCGAGAAGGCTCGCCGGTTGCTGGACGCAGGTGATGAAAAAGGAGGACCGCCTTGCTAACCATTTGGCTCGCCGGAGTCTCGCTGCTGGTACTGGCCCTTGCGGTGCTGCTGCCGGTATTGCTGCGCCGTTCTCACCTGCCGGCAATCAGCCGGGACACGGTCAACCTGGAGATGGCCCGGGATGAATTGCGGCTACTGGAAAACGCCCGGGCACGTGGCGAACTGGATGATGTGGATTTCGACGCTGCGCGCAGCCACCTGGAGACCCGCCTGGGGGCGGACCTCGAAGACTCGGCGGATCCCGCGACATCCAATGGCCGCCACTCGCAAGCCACCTGGGCCGCCATCGCCCTCGCCTTCCTGATACCGGTGGGCGCCGGTGGCCTGTATTTGTGGCTGGGCACCATGACCCCGCCCGCTGCGGCTAGCCTGGCCGCCATGGCCCAGGGCGACCCAACCGCGGAAGGCCAGCGCCTGCCCAGCGTTGCGGAGATGATGAGTCAACTGCAGGCGCGACTGGCCAAAAATCCGGACGATGCCCAGGGCTGGTTCCTTCTTGCCCGGGGGCACCTGAGCCAGGGAAATTACACCGCTGCGGTGGATGCCTTTAAGCGCGTGATCGAGATATCCGGCGAGACTGCGCCGGTACTGGTGCGCTACGCCGATGCGCTGGCCATGGCGAGCGGAGGAAGCCTGCAGGGCCGCCCGATGGAGCTGATCCAACGCGCACTGGAGCTCGAGCCGCGCCATCCCCAGGCCCTCTGGCTGGCGGGAATCGCGGCCGCCGACGGCGGTGATGACAAGCAGGCGCTGGTTTACTGGGAGTGGGCCCGCGATGCCCTCACCAGCGAAAGCGACCGGGCCGAACTCGATCAGCAGATCGCCGAAGTGCGCGCGCGCCTGGGACAGGCGCCCGCACCGGCCGCCACCAGTGAAACAACCATCGAACCAACGACACCGGCGGCGGCCAGTGGCAGCGGAGTACGCCTGCGGGTACGCCTGGATCCGACCATTGCGGCGCAGGCCCGGCCGGAGCAGACGGTATTTATCTTCGCCCGGGCTCCCCAGGGCCCGCCCATGCCACTGGCGGCAGTACGTCGCACGGTGGCGGAGCTGCCCCTGACGGTGACCCTCGATGACCGCCAGGCCATGACCCCGGCCCTCCGGATCTCCGGGTTCCAGGCGGTCCGCCTGGTGGCGCGGGTCTCCTCTTCCGGTCAGCCAACTGCCAGCCCCGGCGACCTGTTTGGTGAAATACCGATGGCGGCGGTGGGGGGCACCGAAGTGCTGGACCTGGTAATCAATCAGGTTACCCCCGGATCGCGGTAGTTGCCGATAACGGCCCGGCTTCGCTGTACCGGTCCGTAACCGGTAGAATCAGACGCCTTAGCGCACCAGGAGAGAAAATATGGCCACCTACGAATGCAAGGTCTGCGGGATGAGCGTGAATGCCACCTGCGGAAAATGCGACACGCCGCTTCGCAATGGCATGTTGAAGCTGGACGACGGCAACCAGGTACAGATCTCGGAGTGTCCGAACGGGCACGGCAAGATCAAGTCGCCCATGTGTTGCGGGCAGGATATGAGCTGCTCCACCGGCTAAGCACGGCTCGCGCGGGCGAATCCGGTTCCCGCCATCGCCCGCCATCGTTTAGTCGCGAAAAAAAATTCCGTCCAACTGCAGCAGACGGCCGGTTCGCCGGTCGCTGAACCCCGGTTCAATCAGCTGCAGGCTGAATCCGCGCTCCCCCATGTAGGCGAGCATCTCCGGAAACAGCGTCTCGCCCCGGTACAACGGCAACAGCGACATCTCCAATTGCACGCCAGTGATGGACTCCAGGCTGCTGCGAGCGCCTTCGAGGACCTTTCGTTCGAAACCCTGGGTATCAATTTTCAGGAACACCCTCGCGGCTTCCGGAAAACCACCAGGGAAAACCGCATCCAGGGTGCGAACATCGACCTCCTCAGCTCCCTGGTATGCCGAATCCGGCGCCCGATTCAGGTGTTCCGGCAACATATCGAGAAAGGAACTGGAAAAGGAATTGGCCGCCACGTGAATGGGCTGGCGCCCGGGGCGATCACCCAGCGCGCAGTTTTCAACCCGCCATTTGTCATCGCCAGCGGCGCGCCGCGCCAGCGCGGCGAATGCCAACGCCACCGGCTCAAAGGAGACAATCCGGCCCGCATACCCCGAGGCACGAATATTGTCACCATACTGACCCGCGTTGGCTCCCACATCCAGCAACAGGTCGATGCCGTGATGGGACATCAGTTTCAGGCGCCGGCGGACCTCCCGCAGCCTGTGCCCTGACACCGGCGTTTCGTCCCGGTCCGGACTGGCAAGCCCAAGCGATTCCAGCGCCGAGCGCAGGACCCCGGAGATCAAGGATGGCTCCGTCGCCGGCTTGCACCGGTCATCGCAAATCGCGGGGATGGCGGGACCATTCCCTCGCGATACGAAAAAACCTGGAATATCAGCGGCATCATCCCCGGCTATTCGTCCACCGCCAGCAGTATCCGGCGAGCCTGCTTCAGGTGTGGGATATCCAGCATGCGCCCGTCCAGCGCCAGGGTCCCGGCGCCCGGGTTGGCGTCAAACAACTCCACCACGCGGCGAGCATGGGCCACTTCTGCTTCGCTGGGCGAGTATGCCTGATTGATGATCGCCACTTGCTGCGGATGGATGGCAAGCCGACCACTGAATCCATCCCGTCGCGAAACCTCGCAGTCCTTCCGCAACCCCTCGCTATTGCGGAAGTCCGGATAGACCGCGTCAATGGCCGGGACTTCCGCCGCGGCGGCGGCAAACAGGCACAGGGCCCGCGCCAACCGAAACGGCTCGGTGAGCTGGCCGGCCGCGTCGCGGTTGCTCAGAGCGCCGATGGCGGCAGCCAGATCCTCCGCGCCCCAGGTCAGTCCCGCCAGGTGCGATGCCAGCTCGGCAAAACCGCCAAGGGAAAACAGCGCCCCGGGCGTTTCGGTAGCCAGCGGAAGGATCGGAATGCCGGCCCCCGGGTGCCTCATCTCTTCCAGCCAGGCAACGAGTTGCCGGGTGTCCGCCGGGGTGCGCGGCTTGGGCTGAACGATTCCGTCCGGTTCTCCCGCCAGCACCGCCCGCAGGTCCAGCCGGCAATCCGCTGTATCCACCGGGTTGACCCGCACCCACAAGGGAACCGTCCGCGCGCCCGGTGGATGGTCCGCCAGGAACGCCGCCACCTGTTCCCGCGCGGCCGGTTTGTGCTCCGGCGCCACGGAATCCTCCAGGTCCAGGATCAGGGCGTCCGCTCCGGAATCCGGCCCCCGGGCGAGCTTGCGCTGACTGTCGCCAGGAACGAACAGCAGGGAACGTAACAGCATCCCCCGCTACCCCGCCGCCGGGCGCATGCCCTTGAGCACCATGTCCGTGTAGCTGACCACGCCGACCAGGTCCTCCCCTTCCACTACCGGCGCGCGGGTCAGGCCGAACTTTTCGAACAGCCGTGCGCAGTACCGGATATCCATGCCCGCATGCACCGTCACCACCGGTTTGCTCATGATTTCGTAGACATTCACCCGGTCCGGCGCCCGGTCGCAGGCGAGTACCTGGCGGGCAATATCCCCGAGCAGCACGATGCCATACTCATCATCCGGATGCCGCTTGTTGACGATCATGCACTTGTTGTCCACCTGCTGCATGTCGCGCAGGGCGTCCGCAACCGTGGCCAGGCCTTCCACGACGTCGAATTCACGTTTCATGACATCGCGAACCCGAACGATCGGATTTTCACTCATAACTTTTCCTCCACGATATTCACCAACTGGCTGATCTGATGGTTGACGCCCACCGCGTCTTCCACGTCAATCTGAAAGGCAATCCCGGTGCCCGGTTTGCTGTCGAACTCCCCTACGCTGGCTATGGTTTCCATGATTTCCCGGCTCAGGTGTTCCTCCACCAGAAACAGGAGCATGTCACGCTGCGTACTGAGGGTCATGCCCAGAAAGGTGCGGGCTTTTTCCACGCCCTCGCCGCGAGCCTGGTTGAGCACCGTGCAACCGGTGGCTCCGGCCGTACGTGCTGCTTCCATAACGGCATCCGTCTGGTGATCCTCGACCAGCGCGATTATGAGTTTGAAATGCATGGCAGTTCTCCGCGAATCAGGCAGTTCTGAGGAATTAGTCCGGTCCTTTCATTTCCGGTTTGGATCGACGCAGACGCCATTCGGCGATCTGCGCATAGCCCATGACCGAGATCATGGGTAAAAGGCTGGCAAATGCAATCAGCCCGAAGCCGTCCAGCAGCGGGCTGCGCCCAGGCACGGTGCTGGCCAGTCCGAGCCCCAGCGCCGCCACCAGCGGCACCGTCACGGTGGACGTGGTCACCCCGCCCGAATCGTAGGCCAGCGCAATGATCAGGCGCGGCGCGAACAGTGTCTGCACCACCACGATGATATAGCCGGCGATAATGTAGTACTGCAGCGGTGTGCCGGTAACAATGCGAAACGTTCCAATGCAAATACCCACGGCCACGCCGATGGCTACCGCGATCCGCAACGGCCACACGCCGATGGCGCCGCCGGAGACACTATTGGCCTTGATGGCCACCGCTATCAGTGATGGTTCGGCGATCGTAGTGGCGAAACCGACCGCCGCCGCGAATGCATAAACCCAGCCGTAGTTCCACCAATGCACCACTGTACCGGCGGCAACCGCTCCGCCATGGACAAATTGCGGGTCGGTGAGTTGGCGGGCCATGAGTTTTCCTAACGGAAATAGCGCCTGCTCCAGGCCCACCAGGAACAGGGCCAGCCCCACGAGTACGTAGGCAAAACCCGCGAGGGTGCGTCTCAGGTGGGGGACTGGGCGCCGCAACACCAGCACCTGGAAACCCACCAGCACCACGACGATGGGCAGCACATCGCGGATGGTAAGCAGCGTAGTGGTGAACAGGTGCTCAAGCATGGTTCAGATCAGAATGCCGTAGGCCATGACAAACATGATCGGGGTCAGGGATGCGAACGCGATCAGGCCAAAGCCGTCGATCATGGGGCTTCGCCCCTGGATGCTGGAGGCCAACCCCACCCCCAGCGCGGTAACCAGCGGCACGGTCACCGTGGAAGTCGTGACGCCACCGGAATCGTAAGCAATACCGATGATTTCCGGGGGCGCGAAGGACGTCATGACCACGATGCCCAGGTAGCCGCCAATGATCAGGTAGTGGATCGGCCAGCCCTTGATGATGCGAATCACGCCAACCAAAATCGCAAATCCCACGGAAAACGCCACCGTGATGCGCAGGCCCATGGCGTAACTCGCACGGGCGGCGGTATCGCTGGCGATCACCTCCCCGTGGGCGGCAACTTCCGCCGCCTCCGTGGCTACCGCGATCAGCGCCGGTTCGGCGACGGTGGTGCCGAACCCCAGCGCGAAAGCGAAGATCAGCAACCAGCCCAGCGAACCCTTGCGCGCGAAGCCGTAGGCCATGGTTTCCCCGATAGGGAACAGACCCATCTCCAGGCCCCGCACGAAGAAGGTCAGGCCAAGGATTACCAGGATGGCGCCGGAAACGATTTCTCCCAGGTTGGGGATCGGCTGACGCAGGATCGCAAACTGGAAGAACCCGATCACCAGGATAATCGGAAGCAAGTCGCGAATGCTGTCGCTGATTGACCGGAGAAAAGCCTTCATTCCTGGGTGCCGGGGTATCGATGGAGATTCTACGGTAGCGCGGGGGGGCACGTCCCGGTTTGCCACTGCCGGATCAAATCGAACCGGACCAACGCAACAGCGCCCGGCCGGATTTCCGCGGGAGCATCCTGAAAAGACGGTCAACCGCTGTTCATCCGGGCCGTTATACCGGTTCATCGCGCTCGTGAGCCGCGGGCTTGCGTCGGCCCACGACGAGGTTTAGGCTAGTTCCGGGACGGCATTGTGTCGCCCGGTTTCACCGTGGAGGTGTGTGGTATGAAGAAGTTATTCGCCTGGTCTACCGCCCTGTTCCTGATCACCGCAGCACCTGCGATGGCGGGTCAGCAGATCGTCGAAAAGACCCCGTTGAGTGGGAACGAGGTTGCGGAACTGCAGGTCCTCGACACCGGTTCCGTGGACGACATGACCGCCGGGTACCGTGGTGGCGGTGGCGGCCTGCTGGTGATCATTATCGTCGCTGCCGCTGTCGCGGTGCTGGTTACCAACTGACCACCAGGCGATCGCTATCGCCCGCAAAAGCCGCGCCTTCGCGCGGCTTTTGTCGTTGCACGACATCGTGATCCAAAAACACCCTTACCTTCTGCTGGCGGCCGCGCTGCTGCTCGGCGGCTGCGCGGGAACCCCGATGCGCTCCCTGGATGACCCGCGCATGGCGGAAAAGGCGCCGGATCTCACCGGGGTGCGAGTGGATTTCGTCGCCCAGTCCACTCCCTACAGTTGTGGGGCCGCGGCCCTGGAGAGCGTCACCCGCTACTGGGACAAGCCGGTGAGCGAGGCATGGATCCTGAAAAACCGGCCACCCGCACACCAGGAAGCCGGTTACAGCCTGGCGGAACTGCGGTCCATAGCGCAACAGGCCACGCTGCAGGGCTATGCCGTGCAAGGGACGCCGGCATTGATTGAGAAACACATACGCGCCGGACGGCCGGTGATCATACCCCTGGAAACCAAGTACCTGTCGGGCGTCTTCGGCACCTGGCTGCTGGGTCCGCTGAGCCGCCTGGTTTACGAGACCTTCATGCCGACCTACAGCCACTTCGTGATCGTGTTTGGTTTCGATGACCGGAATTTCTGGGTCATGGATCCAGCCTACGGCGTGCGCGCCATGCGCCGCGCCAGGTTCGAAAAAGAGTGGGCGCGCCGGCGCAACGCCCTGCTGCTGGTCGCTTCCTGAGCCTTCCGGGCAGCTGCAACGCATTCCGGCCCGGCCACGCTGCGCCCACACAAAAAAAAGCCGGCCCAAGGCCGGCTTCTCAAGCGTAACCCGGAAACACTTCTCAGGCGTTTTCCGTATCCTCCCGGTTCTCCAACAGGTCGGCGACCACTCCCGGGTCCGCCAGGGTCGTGGTATCCCCCAGGTTGTCGGTTTCGTTTTCCGCGATCTTGCGCAGGATGCGGCGCATGATTTTTCCCGACCGGGTCTTTGGCAGCCCCGGGGCCCACTGGATTACGTTGACCTTGGCAAACGGACCGATTTCCGAACGGACCAGCTTGACCAGATCTTTTTTCAACTCGTCGGTGCCCTCTTCTCCGCCCATCAGGGTCACGTACGCATAGATGCCCTGGCCGGTAATTTTGTGGGGGTACCCCACTACCGCCGCCTCGGACACCTTGTCATGCAGCACCAACGCGGACTCGATTTCGGCGGTCCCCAGCCGGTGACCGGAGACATTGAGCACGTCATCCACTCGCCCGGTGATCCAGTAGTAGCCATCCTCGTCCCGGCGACAGCCATCACCGGTAAAGTAGTAGCCTGGATACATCTGGAAATAGGTCTCCTTGAAGCGCGCATGGTCGCCGTATACGGTGCGCATCATCCCCGGCCACGGATGGGTGATTACCAGGTTTCCGGAGGCCGCGCCCTCCAGCAGCTTGCCGGTTTCGTCCACCAGCGCCGGCTGCACGCCGAAGAACGGGAGCGTAGCGGATCCCGGTTTCAGGGGTGTGGCGCCGGGCAGCGGCGTAATCAGGTGCCCACCGGTCTCGGTCTGCCACCAGGTATCCACAATGGGGCAACGCGCGTCGCCGACCACGTTGTAGTACCACTCCCAGGCCTCCGGGTTAATGGGCTCGCCCACCGTACCCAGCAGGCGCAGGGAAGCGCGGCTGGTCTTCTTTACCGGTTCGTCACCGGCGCCCATCAGGGCGCGAATCGCGGTTGGTGCGGTGTAAAAAATGGAGACATTGTGCTTGTCCACTACCTGCCAGAACCGGGATACGTCCGGATAATTGGGTACGCCCTCGAACATCAGGCTGATGGCGCCATTGGCAAGTGGTCCGTAGACGATATAGGTATGCCCGGTTACCCATCCCACATCGGCGGTACACCAGAACACCTCGCCTTCCTTGTAGTCAAATACCAGTTTGTGGGTAACCGCGGCATGCAGCAGGTAGCCGCCGGTGGTATGCAATACGCCCTTGGGCTTGCCCGTCGAGCCAGACGTGTACAGGATGAATAACGGGTCTTCGGCATCCATCTCTTCCGCCGGGCATTCCGTTGAGGCGTCGGCCATGGCTTCGTGATACCAGACGTCGCGACCTTCCACCCAATTGATATCACCGCCGGTGCGTCGCAACACGATGCAGGTATGCACGTTCGGGCACTCCTTGAGCGCCTTGTCGGTGTTGGCCTTGAGGGGAACCGGGCGACCGCCCCGAATGCCCTCGTCCGAAGTGATGACGGCCTGGCAGTCCGAATCCAGGATACGGTCGCGCAGGGAATCCGGTGAAAAACCGCCGAAAACCACGGAGTGCACCGCACCGATGCGGGCGCAGGCGAGCATCGCCACCGCCGCCTCCGGGACCATCGGCATATAGATGGATACCCGGTCCCCTTTTTTGACGCCCCGGCCCTTCAGGACGTTGGAGAGTTTGCTGACTTCCGTGTGTAACTCCCGGTAGCTGATGGTCTTTGCTTCGTTCGGGTCATCACCTTCCCAGATCAGCGCGGTCTGGCTGCCGCGGCTATCCAGGTGCCGGTCCAGGCAGTTGTAGCAGGCGTTCAGTTTGGCTCCTTCGAACCAGCGAATATGCACGTCGTCGCGGAAACTGTAGTCGAGCACCTTGTCCCACGGCTTGAACCAGGTCAGGTATTTCTCCGCCTGCTCAGCCCAGAAACCCGCCGGATCGTCCACTGATTTCCGGTACATTGCCTGGTACTGTTCCGCGTTGACGTGGGCCTGGGCGGCAAAGGCTTCGGGCACGTTGTAGACTTTCTCTTCAGACATGATGGCCTCCTTTGTGGGACCGGGGCCTGTCCACCCGCCGTCGCTGACGGGCCCCGGAAAACTGGTTTAGACTGGTGTTTGTGGTTTTTGGTCCGGAGACTGACGCCTCGGCCGCTCTGTGCTGACCGGGCTGCCGGGTTGAACTGCGGGTCGGGCACCGGGTCCCCGCCCGGCGCCCAAAAGGGGAGTGCATGCAAATATGT
>JAJDOE010000007.1 GCA_022340345.1 Gammaproteobacteria bacterium | reverse complement strand
CGCCTGATTCGGGACGGCTATCTGCAGGGTGTCCTGTGTGGTGCCGCGGAGGCTCCCATTAGCTTGTCCTTCATGGCGGGTTTCGATGCCATGGGTGCGCTGAGTAAACGAAACCAGGAGCCGGCCGCGGCCAGCCGGCCGTTCGACGCACAGCGGGACGGTTTCGTGATCGCCGAGGGGGCCGCGGTGATGGTGCTGGAATCCGCCGCGGCGATGCAGCGTGCCGGCCGCGAGCCGCTGGCGGAACTCAGCGGCTATGCCACCAATTGCGACGCCCACCACGTGACCGCGCCCGCGCCGGATGCCGGAATGGCAACCGTTCTGCTGCGGGAGCTGCTGGCCTCCGCCGGCTGGGAGCCCGGGATGGTGGACTACTACAACGCCCATGGGACGTCGACGTGGCTCAACGATCGCATGGAAACCCGCGCCATCTACCAGGCCTTCGGTGGCTCTGCGCGCGGGCTCGCAATCAGTGCGACCAAATCCTGCACCGGGCACCTGCTGGGCGCGGCCGGTGCGCTGGAAGCGGTGTTGTGCGTTCAGGCGCTGGCCGCCCAGCAGGTGCCGCCTACGCTGAACCTGCTGTATCCGGACCCGGAGTGCGATCTGGATTACACCCCGGGAAAAGCCAGGTCCGCGTCGCTCGATCGCGTGGTCTCGGCCAGCTTCGGTTTCGGCGGCCACAATGCCGCGCTGGCCTTCTCTAAACCTTTTTAAAACAATGAGTAACAGACGTTTTTTAAAGCTATTTGCCAGGCAGATTCCGGGCCTGGTACCAGGTCTGGAAGTGGTGGGCGCGGTTTTGCTCCCGGCTCCGGTGGCGGGCAATCAGCTCAATATCCAGCGCCGCCGGGATGCCCGCGGTGTGCAGGTCGGCATAGAAGAAAAAGTCCGAAAAACGTTTGTGCGCGGTGTCGATTCGAAACGGGACGGATTCCAGCACCTCGCGGGCGATCAGGCAGCACCCCAGTCCGGCGGACACCACCGGCACCAGCCGACGGCCGGCGAGGCGCTGGCGCAGCCAGTCGTCCAGGCTCCACAGGCGTACCGCATCCGGGTCCCCGTCCGGGGAGGAAAACCGGCCGTAGGCACACGGAACGGCCTGCTGGCGCACCACCAGGGCCTGTTCGATCCCGGGGTGTCCGCGGGCGGCAAGTTTCTCCCGATGCTCCGGGTCCAGGGGCAGCACCCGTTCCTCGGTTACGCGAAGAAAATACAGCCCGGATACCACCGGCTGTCGGTGCGCCACCAGCCGGGCAACGAGATCCGCCGGCGCAATGATGTCGGATTCCAGCAGCAGCAGGTGGCTGTAGTTGCCGGAAAGGCAATGCTGCCGCAGCGTGTTTTGTTTGCGGCACAGGATTGCGGCGCCGGTGTCACCGGCTGCGGGCGCGTCGTCGACCACCGGCCAGGCATCCACTGCCGGTTCCCGCTGCTCCCCATTCCAAGCAACCAGCACATCCACTTCGGCCGGGTCCGCCAGCGCGGCCAGCGACTCGAGAAACGGCGCGCGGCAATAGGCGTGTCCGGGATAGGTGGGGATTCCCAGCAGGATCTTGGTGTCAGGCATGGTCGCGTTTTCCCTGCGGCTGGCTGCCGGGCGCGGTATGTCAGTTAGCAAGTATGCCATGATGTTTTCATGACGACGGTACCGGCAGATACGCGAATCGAGATGATCGGCCACGCATCGCTGCGTGCCTTGGCCGGTGGAAAGGCGTTACTGACCGACCCGTGGTACCGGGACCCCATCAGTTGCAATACGGTGTTCCATTTTCCACCGCTGCGTCATGAGGTGGAGGAGCTGGCGGCAGAGACCGACGTAATCTACATCTCGCATATTCATCCGGATCACTTTGACCCGGCTACGCTGGCGTCCTTTCCGCGCCAGATTCCCGTGGTGATCGGTAAGTTCGGCGCAAAGCTGTTCCGAAATGCGATCCAGGCGCTGGGGTTTACTGTGCTGGAGGTGCCGTTTCAGACACCGTTCCAGGTTCCCGGCACTCCCTTCGAAATCGCCATTTTGGAGTCCGATTACGGGGCAGCGGCTGCTTTCGACAGTTCGATCGTCGTGCGAACACCCGACTACACGCTATTCAATAACAATGACTGTTTTCTCAAACCCGATAAATATGCCTGGGTGGCCAAAAACTACGATGTGGATTTCGCCTTTCTCGGGTTTTCTCCGGCGTCCTATTTCCCGGTGTGTTTCCAGATGCCCGAAGCGGAGCGCGAAGAGCTGCTGCACCAGGCGTCGGAACGAAAGTACCGGGATTTTACCGACGCGGCGGCGGCGCTGGGTCCGCGCCTGGCGGTACCGTTCGCCATGGGTATTCGTTTCCTGCATCCGGATATGTTGCGAATGAACCGCATGTTCAACCGGCCGGAAGAAGCGGTGGCGCGCCTTTCCGAAGGATCGGGCGCGGTACTTGGGCCCGGTGATCGCATTTCTGCCGATGGAGGAGTGCAGCGGATTTCTACGCGCTATGCCAGCCGCACGGAAGAGGACGCGGCGGTAGCGACATTGTCGGATCAGAAAAGCGAATGGATCCGGGCCCTGTGGCAAGCCGAGCCCCGTGGCGGTGGTGAACTGGCGCCGAGCTTCCATGATCATGTCCGGGAGTTGCTGAAGCGGCGGCCGGCCCTGGCCGGGGCGCTCCGGGATCACGTGATCGCCTTCGAAATCGAGAACGATAACAACGAATATTTTTACCTGGATTTCGGACGGGAAGCGGCAGACATTTTGCAGACTGGGAAGCCGAGGGACTTTGATATGCGCTTTCGGTACCCGGCGGCGTTGTTGAAACAGGGCCTGGAAGGCACCACGGACTGGGATGAATTGCATTTCTCCTGCCGGGTCCTGATCGAGCAGCGGCGTTTCTGTGAACCCTGGATGGCGCTGCTGCGCAGCGAGTTTCACGCCGAGTGAACGAGATCCGTGTCTACCTGGCGGACCTGCTGCATGAACGTAGCCGGTACCGCACTTTTCCCTACGCGGCGGGTTGTGTGGGCGCCTACGCCGTGCATGCCCTGGCTGAGAAGGGACAGGTGGTGCGGCTGGAATTGTTCCGCGACCCGGCCCTGCTGCTGGCACGCATGCAGGAAGCGCCGGCGGCGGTGGTGGGTTTCAGCAATTACATCTGGAACGAGTATCTGAATTCGGCGGTCGCAGCACGCATCCGTGGTCGCCATGACGCGGTATTGGTTGCTGGTGGCCCGAATTATCCAACCCAGGCGAAGGGCACAGAAGAATTCTGGACGCGCCACGGCGCCTTCGATTTTTATATTCCCCACGAGGGTGAGCTGGCATTTGCCGGATTGCTCGAAGCACTGCTGGACGTGGACATGGATGCGGATCGGCTGCGCGAGGGACCGCTGGTGCCGGGCTGTGAATACCGGGCGGCTGGTGACGTGGTGCGCGGTCCGGCGATTCCCAAGTTGAGAGACCTGTCCGTGCTGCCGTCGCCGTACCTGAGCGGCCTGATGGACCCATTTTTCGGAACCGGCCACACGCCGCTCACCCAGGCGCGGCGCGGTTGTCCGTTTCGTTGTACGTTCTGCGCGGAAGGCCTTCCTTACTACAACACCCTGGGCCATCGCCCGCTGGAGCAGTTCCGCGCCGAGTTGGACTACATCGGTGCGCACATGGTGGCAGATGCGCCCCTGCACCTGGCGGATGCCAACTTTGGCATGTATCGGCAAGACCTGGAATTCTGCGATGCCATCGCCGCTACCCAGGCGCGGTTCGGCTGGCCCCGGGCTATCGAGGTCTCCACCGGTAAAAACCACAAGGAACGTGTCGTGGAGGCGGGCCGCCGCGTGAATAATGCATTTCGTTTCCTCGCGGCGTTGCAGACCACCGATCCGCAGAGCCTGCGCAACATCCGACGAGACAATGTTGCCGAGGCGAGCCTGCTGGATGCCGCCGCGGAGGCACATGTGGTGGGCCAACGGTCCTACTCGGAGCTGATTCTCGGCTTGCCCGGCGACACCCTGGAGTCCCACCTGGCGGGGGTGCGCACCTGTATGGCGGCGGGTATCGATCGCATCCAGCAGTATCCGCTGATCATCCTCCCCGGAACGGAAATGGAGGAACCGGAGTACCGCGCGCGTTTCGGGCTCCGGACGCACTTCCGGCCCTTGCCGCACTGTTTCGGTTTTTTTCAGGATCGTGCAGAAACGGTAGCCAGCACGGAAATTTCCGAGATCGTGGTGGAAACGGACTCGCTGCCGCACGCCGATTATGTGCGTGCGCGCCAGTTTCAGTTGAGTGTGGAGTTGTTCTATAACGACGGCTACCTGGATGAAATCCGCCGCTTCCTCCAGGGCCGCGGGCTCGCGATTTTTGATTTTGTTACGGCCTGCCACGAACGTGCGCTGCGGGACCACGCGCTGCTCAGCTTGTACCGGGAACTGGCCCTCGCGGTGGATGCGGAACTATGGAAAGACGCGCTTGCGTGCCGCGAGGCCCTCGCCACGCCGGAGGCGCTGCGGGACTACGTCGAGGGCCGGGCGGTACCCTACGAAAACAGCCTCGGAACCCTCAAGGCCCGTGGTGTCCTGGAATTTTCGGACCCCATTCACCGGGTGGCGCTTGCGGCCGGCCTGGATCGGCTCCCGACCCGGTATCACGAGCCCTATGTGGAACTGGTGGAGTTCAGTCGGTTGCGACGCACGGCATTGACCGCAAACGATGATCGCCTCGAAGCCTGCTTTCATTTCGCTTTCGATCAGTGGTTGTCCACGGGTTGCAAAGGCCTGCCGCGGGCGCTGGCGAATCGGAAGGAATGCACGATTCGTTTCTGGCATGACGCCGGACAACAACGTGAGATTTGCGCCGGCAACGATATCGAGGATCCGAACCTGCGTGCATTGAAAATCGTTTTCCCGAATTTTATTTCGACACCGGAGCGGCTTTTCCGGCATTGCGAGGCCAGAGCATGAGCAGTCAACCTTTGCGAATCTTTATCGGTTCGGAGCCGCGAATGTGGGCTGCGGAGACCGTACTGCGTTATTCCATTGAAACCCATGCATCCATCCCAACGGAAATCGTTTCCATGGACTACACCCTGGGTGGCGTCTGGGGTGGGTGGAACATCGGTCGTCCCCGCGCGATGCCGGGACGACACCGCAAGGACGACGAGGGGAATAGCATCTGGTTTACCGATTTCACCAACTACCGGTGGGCGATTCCGGAGGCCTGTGGCTTTACCGGCAGGGCGGTCTACATGGACGTGGACATGCTTGTGCTCGGTGACGTGGCGGAACTGCTCACCATGCCCATGGACAAACCGATTCTGACCCTGCACCCCGGCGAGACCAGCGTCATGGTCATGGACTGCGCGGCGGTCGGCCGGTTGGGAAACTGGCCGCGCATCGAAAAGATGAAGAACCTGGGTTGGGACCTGCGTCGTTATATTCAGGTGCTCAGCGAGCAGGAGGCATTCGGCCAGTTGCCTCCGGAATGGAATTGCCTGGACGGGCGTGGATTTCTGCTGACACGAACCCGCCTGGTGCACTATACGGATATGGGAAGCCAGCCCTGGCGGCCCTATCCGGAGCGCATCCACTACCGGCCCCACAAAGTGCCGGAGATGGACAGTCTCTGGTTTCACTACGCAACCCGCGCACGCAAGGCGGGCTATTTCCAGGAACAGGAGTTTTCGCCGCCCGCCTATCCCAAGGGCAAACCGCGGCCGGCGCCTGCACCGGCAGTTCAACCCGATTGATCTCCGCGATTATCGTCAACTACTGCTCGGCGGATATGACCGCGCGGGCTGTGGCCTCCCTTGCGGGTGAGGACGGGATACAGATCCTGGTGGTCGACAACACGGCCCGTGAATCGGAGCGTGAGCGTCTGCGGACGCGGCTGACGGATACTTCGGTGGAACTCATCTTCAATCAAAGCAACCAGGGATTCGGCGCTGCCTGCAACCAGGCATTCGCCCGGGCGCGCGGTGAAATGATCCTGCTCCTGAACCCGGATGCGTATCTGCGTCCCGGCGCACTGGGGAAACTGAAAAAATTTCTGGTGGATCATCCGCGCGCTGCAGCGGTAAGTCCGCGGGCCTGGATCGATGACGCACAGACACACCTGATTCCACCCAATCATCTGCCGGCGCCGGCTGACGCGGTGCGCGAGGTGGTGCTGAACGCCTTTGGCCCGCTGCGCACCCTGGCGGGCAAATGGCGGCGGCGGCGTGATCTGCGGGCCCTGGCCCGGACCGGTGCGCATACCCAGGCTGCCCTGTCGGGTGCGCACATGCTTGTACGGCGCGACGCTATCGAAAAGGCGGGCGGCCTGTTCGATGAACGATTCTTCCTGTACTTCGAAGACAGCGATCTGTGCCGGCGCCTGGCGGGGGCGGGCTACCGCTTATACGTATTGCCCGACGCGGAGGCGGTCCATAACTACGATCGCTGCCATGCTGACTACAACAAGAAACTCGAATACGGCGGAGCTGCGGCGCAGGCGTACTCCGAAAAGTACGATCCAGCAGGGCGGATTCGGAGACTGGCTGGGTGGCTGAAACGCGTGTTCCCGCCGGCACCGATGCCGGCCTGGGAAGATCTTGGAGAACGGGACAAACCGTTCCAACTGGAAGTGCCGCAGCGCAGTCGTTCCGCCTGGGCGTTGGAGCTCAGTCGCCGCGATGACCTTTCACCGGCCACGGTGTATTTCGGAAGCGGTCCCCAGGCTGGTTTCGACAACGCATTCTGGTCGCTGATGCCACCGGCGGAGTACTACCTTCGCCTCGGGCGCCGCGGCGGCTGGCGTACCGACGGCACCTGGCGTTTTCGCCGCATGCCGTAATCGAAATGATTATTGATCTTGAGTTGACCTGGGTCTGCAACGCAACCTGTACGTTCTGTCCTCGTGACGAACTGGCCCGGCATGCCCGATTTCTCGACATGCGGGTGGTCCGGCGCATGGCCAGCGAACTTCGCGGCGCCCGGATTTACCTGTCCGGAATCGGCGAGTCCATCCTGCACCCGAACATCGAAGAAATCGTGTCACTGTTTGCTGCCAGTGACTGCGAGGTATACCTGAACAGCAACGGCACCTCGCTGACGGCGGACGGAATCCGTTCATTGGTGTCTGCCGGTCTTGCCGGGTTGCATGTCAGCCTGAATGCGGCGACTTCGGAAACCCGCAACAAAGTGATGGGCCTGAATGACCTCGACCAGGTTCGCGAGACCCTGGAGGAAATCTTTCTCCTGCGTAACCGTTCCACGCACTTCGTCATAAAGGTCAGCATGGTGATTTGTCGCGACAACTCCCATGAAGTGGAAAGTTTCGTCGATTTCTGGCTGGAAACCCCGGTTGACAGCATTATGCTGCACCCGCTGAATGAGCGGGCCGGTTTGCTGGAGGAAGGCCAGAAAGCCATGGACGTTCGGCGTTGGCAGCAGCGCTATGAACCGCACCTGCGGGTCGAGTTTGACGTAGTTGGTGAGGCGCAACCGGAACAAGAGGTCTGCAACGTGGCGGCGAAGCTCGATTTTGTAACTTCCGATGGCGACCTGTTGCTTTGCGCCATGGATCATCGCGGGGACTATCGTTTCGGCAACCTGGCACAGACGGGGTTTGCTGCCGCCCGCAAGGAAAAGATCGCTGCGTACTTGCGTGGTGACACGCTGGTACGGTGCCTGCAATGTGAATTTTTTCCGAAAAAAGGTCTATCCGTGGCTGGCGACGGGGATGGCTGATATCACATCCTCGGGGCAGGCCAGGGGCCGCAGGGCGGCCAGGTACGGCGCGGTCATCTGCTGTTCCTGCCGTACCGCATGCTGAAGCAGTTTCGCCGCGTCGAGGGGTCGGGTATAGGGTGCGAACAGGATCTGGCAGCCGGCGAAAAAATGGCGCTGAATGCGTTCGTGCAAGCCCGGAAGTTCAATCATGTGTCCGCGGTCAAAAAAGATGACCGGAAGGCCATGCCGATATCGGTGAGTGAGCGAAAAAGCAAACTGGTGCCACGAAAAAACCAGCTCGGCAGCCATCATCAACTGGTGGAATCGCGAAAAGGTGCAGAAGGCATCACAACTGAATCCGTCAATCCGCCGAAATACGGCGTTGAGAGCGCTGGCCAGCCTTTCGGGAGCTACCATGTGAACGTGACGCCCGGCCAGCAATCCTTCGCGGACCCGCATGCACAGATTTTCAAATAGCTCGCTTGCATTCTTTTCCAGGCGTTGCAGGTCCACTTCGCCAAGGAAGAAGAGCCATAGCGGCGCGGTATCGGCCAGTTCCCGTTGCGTGCGTACCCGAAATTCGGAAATCGATTCCGGACTGTCGATGCAGCCGGGTGGAAAGTAGCCGTGGCAAAGCGGCGAATCCGAGCGGGGCGGGTGAGGAAGGACATGCGGCAGGCGACGCACGAAATCGAGTCGTTGGCTAAGCTCCTCAATTTTTTGCACGAACGGATCAGGAAGGGCTTCACCGGGAGAAGGCGAAAGCCAGGGCCGGTCAATCCAGTAGGTATAAAAAGGATCCGTGGTGGCGACCGGGATCTCCAGTTCGGCCGCGCAGGCCAGCAGCCGTCGCAAGCCCAGGTCGCCGCTTGGCGCCTCGACTTGCAGCAAATAGGCCGAGGCAAGAAGGATGAAGCGTGGTCGTTCGGCGCGAATCGCGGATTCAACTTCAGCGAGGGTGTCGTAGCGGCTCAGCTGGCCGGCAACATCGCAGAAGGGAAACAAACGGGACGGAACGAAAAAATGGTGCGGTGCCGCGCAGCCGGACAGAAAATAGACCGCCTCACCCAGGCTCCCGAAGTCCTTGTTGAGTACGGCGAAAACCGTGCGCTGCGGGTCGGACATGGCTGCCGGGATTATGCCACCGCCGCCGCGGCCACACGACAATGCAAACGGTGATCGACACGGTTGTGGATGCTGGCGACGCGGAGCAGCGGGGTTACTGCGAACATGCTTTTCCCGGTTCCAGGCATCGGGACTGGCGGGAGCAAAGAGGCATCGCTGCGGATGCGGGGCTGCGCCTTCTGCACGCCAGCGGCATGGTTGGTAAGGGCACCTGGATCGTGGATCACCTGCACGAGACCGATCTGCTGGAGCTGTTCAATGCTGCCCACCGCGGCAACCTGGAAATCGGTGTTGCGGACGTTTTCGTGCGCGAATACCAAAAAGGCGTGCGGGACTTCGCATGGCACGAGAAATACGTAATCGCCATTGCGGCGCGTTGTGGGCTGGAATGCAGCGAACAGCGATGGGCCAGTGAGCAGCGAGTAGCGGCGGCGCTACTGTATTTTCGCCCGGTTCGCGAACCTCGCTGGCGGTTACGCTTCCCCCGGGAAGCGGACTATGCGGCCATCGCGGAGCTGTTCCACAGGGTGTTTGGTCACGAGCTGGCGGAGGAGGTCTGGCGCTGGAAGTATCTTGCCGGGCGCGGAATGGCGGTGGTCGTGGAGCGGGACGGACGCATGCTGGCGCACTACGCGGGTATTGGGCGCCGGTTGCGGTTCCTGGGCAGGGACGACCAGGGTATCCAGATCTGTGACGTCATGGTGGATGCCAGCGAGCGCGGCGTGATGTCACGCCAGGGCGCCTTCTGCCTGGCCACGACGACCTTCGCTGAGAGTTTTTGTGGTTACGGGCTGAAATACGTGACGGCCTTTGGGTTTCCTACCGGCCGGCACATGAAGCTGGGCGCATTGCTGAAAATCTACGGCCGCCTGGGTCGCATGCGTGAATTTGAATGGCCCTGCGCGACGGCGCGGCCCCGCCTGACCACCCGGGTACGGCCCTACGACGCGCAGGCCGATGCCGCGATGGCGGATCGTGTATGGGAGATCATGGCCCATGCGTTGGAGGAATCGGTGGTGGGAGTGCGCGATGCCGAACACCTCCGGCAACGCTACCTCGAGCATCCCGCCCAGGCCTACCAGTTGTTTGTTGTGCAAGGCCGGTTCGGTGGCGATCCCCGGGCCATAATCGTGCTGCGGCAAGCAGAGAGTCGTTGCGAGCTGGTGGATGTAGTCGCCAGCCCGAAGGATATTCCGCTGGCGTTGGCGCAGGCGCGCGGCGTCGCGGCGCGCATGGGTGCAGCGGCGTTGTTCTGCTGGATCACGGACGCATTCGCCCACTGCTTTGATTCGCCGCAACGTATCGAACGCGATCTGGATATCGTCAACCCGACCAATATCTGGACCTATGGCCCGGAGCTTTCGGAACACCAGGGGAAATGGTGGTTGATGTCCGGGGACACGGATTTCCGATGAGGACCGCGATCCTTACCGCCCATGATCCGGCCAGCCATCGCGGGGGCATCGAGAGCTACGTGCTCGCCCTGCGGGAGCTGCTGGAGGCAGACGGTGACCAGGTGGAGATCGTGCACGCAGATGCGGAGCGCCCCGACGGGAGTTTCAACAACGAACTGCTGGGGCGGCTGTTTTCCCTGGGACGCCGCTTTGCTGCCCGCGAGGCGGAATTCGACCGGGTCATCAGCAACGGCTTCTACGGGCTGGGCTGGTTTCCGCGACGGATCCCCTCGGTGAATATTTACCACTCCACCTATGCTGCCTTCGGCGAAGCGGTGCGGGACTGCCTGGGCCCGGCCACCCATTTTGAGTGGACCGGTATTTACGGCCACATGGGTGAGGCCGCCAGCGGCCTGTATGCACGGCGGGTCGCGGTTTCCGGTGCGGTGGCGCAGGAACTGGCCGACCACTACGGACTGCAGGGCGCACGCGTTGCTCCCACGGGCGTGGACCTGGCGCGCTTCGCGCCGGCGGACCGGGTGGCGGCCCGGCAGGCGCTGGGAATCGTACAGCCGGGACCGTGGATTATTTTCGTCGGCCGCTGGGACGCCACCAAGGGAGTCGGGGTGATCGAGGAGCTGGTGGCGGCGGAACCGGACTGGAACTGGTTGCTGGTACTGGCCAGCGGTAGCCAGGCCTGTCCATTCGTGGATCATCCCCGGGTGCGGGTGCAAGCGGACGTGGCACCTGTGGACATCCCGGCCTATCTGCAGGCGGCGGATGCGCTGTTGTTTCCCTCCCGGTACGAAGGATTCGGGTTGGCGATTGTCGAGGCCCTTGCCTGCGGAGTGCCGGTGGTCAGCACACCGGTGGGGGTGGCCCGGGATCTGGCTCCGGGTTTGCAGGACTGGTGCCTGCCGGACTGGGAGCGAGGATCTACGGAAATGGTCGCGGCGGCCCGGTCACGCCTCGATGGAATTCTTTCGCGTCCGCCCCAGGCGGACGCAGTACGCGCGCTGGTGGACCCGGGCTATGGCCTGGCTGCCTGGCGGAGCGCTATGCGCGAGGCGTTGCAAGCATGAACACGTTTCCACCCATTGAGGCCCGCCGGGTGCTGGTACTGGCGCCGCATCCCGACGACGAAACCCTGGGTTGTGGTGGCAGCCTTGCGCTGTACGCGCAACAGGGCGTACCGGTTCAGGTGCTGGTGCTGACCCGAGGCGAGGGTGTCAGCAGCGAGGGCGTGGAGGACATCGCCGGGCAACGTCGCGGTGAGGCCGAGACGGCCGCGCAACGGCTGGGGCTTGAGCCCTATACCTTCCTGGATTTTTCCGACGGCGCGGTGGAGGAAAACCGCAACGAACTGCTCGGCCGCCTAGGCCGCGCGCTGGAAGAAGGAAAAGCCGACCTGGTCTACGCGCCGTGTCCGCTGGATCCCCACCCGGACCATCGCGCCACCGCCGGGCTGGCGCTGGAATTGCTGGCGCGCCAGGGCGGGTTTCGGTTGGCGTTCTACGAGACGTATCATCCGCTGCGCTGCACCCGGCTGGTAAACGTGGAAGCGGTGATCGAGCAAAAGAAGAACGCGATTCGCGCCTATGGAACCAGTCTGCTGGATGCCGCTGAAGTGATTGCCGAGGCCTGCGAGGGCCTGGGGCGGTATCGCCAGTTTGAAAACCGAATCCGGGGAACCTACGAGGCCTTCTGGGAGGTGGAGCGGGCGCCCACCGAGCAGGAAATCCTCGCCTGGTGCACCTGGGACTTCGCCGTGCCGCAGAGTGCCGGGGTGTTTCGCGAGCGCATACGCGAATACGATCGCATGGCCCATGAAGCCTTTGCCGTACTCGAGCGGCGCCGGCAGCAGGTGCGCGAACTGCAACGAACAGCGGCGGACCGGGACCAGGAGCTGGAGGTGCTGCGTACCACACTCGCAGCCGTGCGTGGCAGCCGCAGCTGGCGGCTGCTGGATCGTCTCAATCGGCTGCGGAGACGGCTGCTTGGCAAATCCTGAGATAACGTTCCGCGATCTCGGCGCGCCCGGGCCAGGCATCCGCCCGGACCCGGCCGCGTTCCGCGAGTGCGGCGCGTGCGGCGGAATGGGTGAGCAACTCCTGCAGCTCGGCGGCCAGCGCGGGGACGTTCCCTACCGGCACCATCCGGGCGGCGTCACCGACCACGTCGGGTACTCCGCCCACCGGGGTGCAGATCGCGGCGAGCCCGGCGGACAAGGCTTCCAGGTTGGCCATGCCGAAGGATTCGCTGTGCGAACAACTGACATACAGGTCCGCGGCGTGCAGGAAAATCGATACGTCCTCGGCGCGGCGAAATTCGGGGCGTGGTTCCAGCCCCAGCCGGGCGGCGGTTTGCTCCAACGCTTGCCGGTCGCCATCGCCCAGCAACACCAAACGGTGAGGAACTTTTTCCTGGATCCGGGCGCAGGCCTGCAGCAACACGTCGAAGCCCTTAAGGGGCACGAAACGGCCCATCGCCAGCACCACCAGTTCGTCTCCCCAGTCCAGGCGCGCGCGGGCCTCCGTCCGTTGCCAGTGGCGCAGTTGCGGCCGGCCGTGGGGGATTACCTGCCAGTGGCCGGGTATATCGCGAAAGCCCAGGTCGTCGGCCAGCGCGCGACGGCCGAGCTCGGTGGGCACGGTCACGAAATTTGCCCGCTGCAGCGTACGCGCCTCGCGGCGACGCAACCGGGAGTCAAGCCACGCCGGCAGGCGTATGCCTTCCGCCGTCAGGGTGCGGGCGAAGCAGCCAAAGCCGTGCAGGGTGACGCCTACCGGCATCCGCGGGCGCCGGTACAGGCGTCGCCAGGAAAGGGCAGCACCCGCGATGAAGCTGTCGTGGCAATGGATGCAATCAAAACCGGCCTTGCGTGCGTGGCGCACCGCGACCCGTCCCATTTGCCAGCGTTCCGCCAGCAGACCGGCTACTGCTGCAACCGGTCCCGGAAGCAGGGCGCGGCAGGCGTGATTGAAGATGGAAAGGCTACGGGTGGAGACCACACCCAGGTCCGATTGCAGCAGCAGATGCGTGTGCACGCCCCGTTGCTGCAGCTCGGCAAGCAGTGGGGTCACCGTGCCCACCAGGCCGAAGCGGCGTTCGGATTCGTGGTCACGGGTGACGGCAAGTATGCGTGGCGAGCTGGTCATCGGAAACGCGACGGAAATCGCTGGCTCAGCATGGTACCTCGCCCCGGCAACAATACGGAAACCAGCGGCAATGGCTGATCCCATCGTTTCGGTCATCATGCCTTGCTACAACCAGGGCGCGTTTGTGGATGCAGCGGTGGATTCCGTTCTCGAGCAGACCCTGGCGGAAGTGGAGATTCTGATTGTAAATGATGGCTCCACGGATGCGGACACCAACGCCAAACTCGAACGTTTCGACAGGCCGCGGACCCGGGTGATCCAGCAGAGCAATGCCGGCCCGGCTCGGGCGCGCAATGCCGCCATTCGCCAGGCGCGCGGGCGATACATCCTGCCTCTGGACGCGGACGACCTGATCCTGCCGGACTACCTGCGCAAGGCGTCGGAGGTTCTGGACCGGGACCAGTCCATTGGCATGGTCTACGGCGAGGCGGAGTTTTTTGGCGAGCGAAGCGAGCACTGGAATCTGCCCACCTACAGCTTCCCCGGCGTTCTCATCGAGAACAGCATCTTCAATTCCATGGTCTACCGGCGCGCTGACTGGGAACGCACCGGCGGCTACAACCCGAACATGGAGCCCAGCTGGGAAGATTACGACTTCGTGCTTTCGCTGGTCGAGTTGGGCGTGGGCGTGTACAAGCTGGACGACCTGGTATACCGCTACCGGGTACGTAGCGTATCCCGGGATCACACCCTCGGTCGCGAGGCGCATCTGGACCTGTACGAGCGCCTGTTTCGCAACCACCCGCAGTTGTACGCGGAAAACATTCGTTTTCTGTTTGCGCAGATTTATGATCTTCGGCACCAGGTCTCGCAACAGAAGCACCACGAGCATGACCGCCTGGCGCTGGGTCACCGGGTGCGTCACCTGGAACGCTTGCTGGAAGGACGGGAGCGGCAACTGGTGGATTGCCGCGCGCAGCGTGAGGCGCTGCGCGTCCAGGCAGGCCGGCCATGGCGCGCGCTAGGCGTGCGGCGGAAACCGGCCCGGCCGGCCGTCACGCAACACGCCGAGTATTCCTCCTGGCTGGAAGCCCATGAGCGCCAGGCCGCCACGGCGACAGCCACGGAGCTAACGGGGTCCGGACAGATCGTGATTGCCGTGTTGTACCCCACTGGCGAGGCGGAGGCGCTACGCGCCACCCTGGACAGCCTGGTTGCCCAGTCCCAACCCCGGTGGCGGGCCTGGCTTTACGGCGAGGCCCGGGGCGCAGAACTGCCGGCAGGCTGCGAATGGCGCGGAACCGAGGCGGACTGGCCCAGTGTGGCGTCCAGTGCGGCGCTGGATTCCGCCGCTGCGGACGGGCCGGCCTGGCTGGTGAGGTTGCGGGCCGGCGAACGGCTGGCACCCCAGGCGGTGGCACGGCTGCTGGAAGCGGCCGGTGGAGATTCCCGGACCGTGATGTACGCGGACCAGGACAGCGCAACGGCGGGTCCGATGTTGCGTCCCGGACCCTCACCGGAACGGCTGGCGGAGTTTGACTACATCGGCCGCGCCTGTGCCGTGCCGCTGGGGGAATCGGACGGTGCCGATCGGCCGCTGCACCAGCGGCTGCTGTCCGCCGCCGCGGACCGGAAGCTGCGTTGTATTCGTGATGTGCTGTTTCATGATGTAACGGAACCACAGCCGGTTCCCGGAGCGCGGTTGCGCTATCCAGTTCCGGGTCGTCCGCCGCTGGAGGTGATCCTGGGCGAGGCAGACCCCGAGGCCCTGGCGCAGCTGGTGGTTGCCGCCGAGGGTTTGGCGATAACGCTGCGGGTCCCGCCACCACTGGCGGGTATCGATGTGCCGTTCCCGGTGCGTGCGCTGGAATCGACCGGACTGCCTGCGTGCGATGAACTGGAAGGCGAACACATCCTGTTCCTTGATCCGGCCGTCCGCATGCGCGGCAGCGGCTGGATCGCCGAGTTTCTCGAGCACTCCCATCGCAGCCAGACCGGTTGTATTGGTCCCGTGCTGCTGGATGGTGACGGGCTGGTGTCCGAAGCCGGGCTGATTTTCGCGGACGGCGAATTCTGGCCCTTCGCGGCCGGTTGCGCGGCGGATACGGTGCCATTTGAGGCGCTCTCCACCGTGCGGGATACCAGTGCCGTGGGCGGGCGCTGCCTGATGGTCAAGCGATTCCTGCTGGATCAGTTCGGTGGAGTTGCCAGGCACCTGGCGCCAGCGCTGCAGTTGCCGGAACTTGCGCTGCGGATTCGCGAGTCGGGTTACCGGAATCTTTGCCTTGGCCAGGTTCGCGGCGTCGCACCACCGCCAGCACACGATGTCCGTGAAAGTGACCGGGATTACCTGCTGGCGCGTCACCATCGCCTGGTGGTCGACGGAGATCCCTTCTCGCATCCATGGCTAGATCCACGCAGTGGCGGGATCCGGTTCCTGGCCCCGAAACTCGGTTAAGATCATTTCGATGCCCATTCTGCTGACAAGAGCATGAGAAAGGTGGCGAGCGACAACGGTCAGCCGCGGCTGCGTCCGGGTCTGGAAGTCACGGGCAGCGGTGGGAACGAATGCCTGCGGGACGTCGCCAGCGGGCAGGAACTGCCACTATCCGAAGTCGATCTGTTCCTGGTCGGTGCACTTCGCCGGGGTGTCGGCCGGGCGCCGGCCCTGGCTTTTCAGCGCCAATTCGGACGCCCATTGCGAACCGAGGAATGGGACGAACTGTTGGCGCGGCTGCGAGGGATGGGCTGGCTGGAACCCGTCAGTAGCGAAGGCAATCCCCTGGAGCGAATCCGCGGACGCGGTATTCTTCGCGAAACGGGCCAGCGCAGTGCACAGGTCCGGCAGCTGGCGCAACCGCAACCCGCGCCATCCCGGAACGACGGCGGTGAACCAGAAGAAGAGTTGGAGGACCTCGACCCGCCAAAGCGGCAGTTTGGGCGGGGGCGGCGGCCTCGGTATTACTGGGAGTGGGGCGATCCAAACCGCTTCCTCGCGAGGCTGGGCACCGGTCAGCGGACCTGGGGCGTGTTGGCGGTGCTCTCGGTGTTGCTGACAGGAATCGGCGCCTGGACCGTACTGCAGCATTCGCCGCTGGTGATCTCGGATTTCGCGCGTTTGTGGGGACGATGGAGTCTTGCGCAGCACGTTCTGTTCGCCGCAATCAGCGTGCATTTGCTGGCCGCGTTTGTCGGTGCGTGGGCCTGCCGCGCACACGGTGTGCCGGTCAACAGTTTCGGGCTGGCAACTGCGATGTTGGTGGTCCCGCGGCTGTGGTTCGACACCGGCGCTTCGGCAAGGCTGGATCGTTCGGCGCGGGTGCGCGTCATTGCCGCCCCCCTGTTTGCGCGGGCGGCCCTGTTCGGCATCGCCGTGATGGCATGGTATCTCACGCGGTCGAGCGGAAATGCCTTTTCCTTGCTCGCGTATACCATGGCGTTCGCAAGTGTCATCGGCTTCTTTCTGTCCATCAATCCGCTCGGCAGCCACGAGGGTTACCAGCTGCTGGGGCAGGCAACCGGGCTCCCCAACCTGCGTTCGCTGGCGTTCCGCGCACTGTTTCGGTGGCCGTCGCGCAACAGCCACAACAACGAAATCATGGAAACCTACCGCGCCGCATTGTCGGTGTATGCGCTGGCCACGCTGCTGTTCACGGTGCTGTTGTTTGGCGTGGTGCTGTATTTCACTGCGCGCTATCTGGAGGCAGAACTATCGGGCACTGGCGTCGCGTTGTTTCTTGTTCTCATCACGGTGCTTGGATATTCCCTGTGGAAACGCGCGCGCGCCATCGCAAGCAAGCCGGCCTGGCGGGAACGGCAGAAGATCGCGCGCGTCGCCCGGGAAGCGCAGGAAACCAAGGGTGGCCAATGGCGCGAGACGGAAGCGAACAAGCGACCGCGCGGACCACGCTGGTGGCGATGGGGGATACTGGGCGCATTACTACTGCTGATGTTCCTGCCGTATCCCTACGAGGCGGGTGGCAGCCTGGAGTTGCTGCCGCCACAGCGGGCACAAATCAACGCGGAAGCGGAAGGAGAGGTTACCGAGGTCACTGCGAGTCAGGGGGACTGGGTAAAAAAGGACACGGTGATTGCGCGTTTGGCGGCTCACGTGCAGGAGAAAAACGTGCAACTCACCGCGGACCAGATTCGTGAACAGCAGGCCAGCCTGGAGCAGGCGCAGGTGCGCGCCAGCTTCAGTGCCCGTGAGCTGGATCGTTTCGAGCAGATGTACGTGGATCGGCACGTCTCCGAGCAGACGGTGGAAGACGCCCGGGAAAAGGCCGAAAGCGCGGTCAAAGCGGTTGACGTGGCCAAAGCGGAATTGGAGCGGTTACGCAGCCAGCTACGTTTTTACGAGGAAGAGCTCGAGCGCACACGGCTGGTGGTGCCGATCGACGGGCGGTTGATCACACCCTACCTCGAGCAGAAGGCCGGGATGTACCTGAAAGAAGGCGAACTGTTCGCCGAGGTGGAGGATACCCGCACCATTTACGCGGAGGTGCGGATTCCCGAGTCGGACGTGGGAGACCTGGAAACGGGAGCACGAGTGCGAGTCAAGGTCTGGACCTACCCGAACCAGGCCTTCGAGGGCCGCCTCGTTTCCATCGGCACCACCGTAACGGACACCACTTTCGGCCGCGTCGTGGCGGTGCTGACCGAGATTCCCAATCCGGATGAGCGCCTGAAAACCGGGATGACCGGGCACGGCAAGATCAGCGCGGGGACGATGCCGGTGGGCGTGGCCTTCAGCCGGGCACTGGTGCGCTTCGTGCTGATCGAAATGTGGTCCTGGTTGCCCTGATCGGGGATCGGGGTCCGGGTGTCCGGCGACGATCGTCCGCCACCCGGGCCGTGCGCTACGGCAGAACGGGATCGGGGCAGGGATGCCCGTGCTCCGGCACCGTCTGGAGCTGCCGGGAGCCGCCTCGTAGAGAGCAGTAACCGCACAACGGGTGCGGAAAAATCGGTTCCCCGACGGCCGGCGGCCTTCACTGTCCAGCGACGCTGAAATCCTTATATTAGCGTAGAATCAACTCCCCCCTACAGGTGTTGGAATTTCCGGCCACCCCGAGGGCCGGTGGATACCTTTGTCCGGCGACGCCGGACCCCGTTAGCTAATTTGGACCGATAGGAATCCGTATGACTTCCGAGAAGCAAGATATGCGCGCGAATCGACCCGGGCCCCGGCGCAAACGACGTCACCGCCAGGATGACGCCGCGCCGGATACCGACCCCGCGCTGCGCAAAGAATGGCAACAGGCCCGCCGTTTGCTGTCCGATGGCGAACTGGACGCTGCCCGCGCGGCGTTCGAAAAGATGATGCAGGCCCACCCGGACAAGGCACACCCATCGTTGGGTCTTGCCAAGGTCCTGAAGGAGCAGGGCCAGTTTGCACGCGCCCTGGAGTGGTGCCACAAGGCCCTGGCAATCGATCCGAAACTCGCCGCGGCGTGGAATCTGATTGCCAACCTGCAACTGGAACTGAACGACACGGAAAACGCGATGGAGGCGTTTAAGAAAGCCGCGGAACTGGATCCGGAAAACAGTCAGACCCTGATGCGGGCCGGCATGTTGTGCATGGAGGCCGGGCACGCAGAAGAAGCGGAGAAATACCTGCGGGCAAGCCTGCTGTACAACCCGGGCGCGGTCCAGGTGCGCTTGTTGCTGGCGGAAAACTTCCAGAAACAGGATCAGCTGCCGGCGGCGGTTCAGGAGATCAATCAGGCGCTCCAGCTGCAACCGGATTTCTGGGCGGGTCATTACCGACTCGGACGCATCCAGCTGGAGCAGAAAGATTTCCGTGGGGCGCGGCGTAGTTTCGAGCGGGTCGTTGAACATAAGGCGGACGCGGCGGTCGGATACTTTTACCTGGGCGTGGCAGCGCTTGGATTGAGCGATTTTGAGTTGGCCGAAGAAGCAATGCTGGAGGCACTCCGCCTCAAGCCGCGCATGCGCGTGGCAAGTGTGCAGCTGGCGCGTGTGTACGCAGAGACCGGAAATTTTGACGAGGCGCTGAAACGGCTGCGGCGACTGGTATCGGAAGATCCCGATTCCGCGGCACTGCACAAGCACATGGCGGACGTCCTGACCGCCGCCGGGAAATATCCTCTCGCGCTGGAGGAGTACCGCGCGGTTCTGCTGCACGCCCCGGAGCTGGAGGAGACGCACCCGCGCCTGGGTCAGCTGGTGGCCCTGGAGGCAGATGAAAAGACCCGGGCCAATGCCTTCCAGCGGGAACTCGCGGACGTGAAGCTGGAAGAGAAGAAGCAGCGGGAGCGCCCGGGACGGCTGGCAATGCGACGCAAGATCTTCAAGCGACGCAGCGGCCAACGGGACAACGCAGTTGATGCAGAGGAAATGCTTGATGAGCTCGGATGAAGCGGCCAAGCGCCGCGAGCGGCTGAAGGAGCTGAGAAACAAGGCTCGGCCCGACCCGGCCGGCGAAGCGGATAACAACGGCCCGGCCGGCGGTGGCGGCGACCGGCGGGAGATGCTGAAAAAACTGCTGGCCAACCGCGGCCAGGGTGGCGGCGGACTTGGCGGTGGCGGCGGCGGACTTGGCGGTGGCGGCGGCGGACTTGGCGGTGGCGGCGGCGGACTTGGTGGCGGCGGCGGTGGTGGTGGAGATCGCCGGGAATTGCTGAAGAAGCTGTTGGCGCGCCGGGCCCAGGGCGGCGGCGGCGGCGGAGGAGGCGGCGGCGGTGGTGGGCGTCTGGCCAAACTGCTCGCAGAGCGTCGCGGGAAACCGGAAGCCGATGCAGAGGACGAGTCGGTCCCCTACCGGGACCGGCTTCGCCAGCGCGTGGAGCGCCTGGAAAAGGACCTGGCGGAGGCCCGCAGCGAACTCGACGCCCTGGATCGCATGAAAAAGGAGCCGGAGTCCGGTGACTGAGGCGCTGCAGCTGTGAACTGGTTCACAGACCCGGGCTTCCGCTGCACCTAAAATTGCATTCGTGAAAAAGTATTTGGCAAAAGGGAAACCAACCGAAACGGTGGCAACGGCTGCCCCGTGGCGGTCGTTCGTCCTGACCCCGGCCGCTCGTCTCGACGTGGCGCCGATGGTCACGGCGGCCTCGCGTGCGGGGGCCGTGGGGGTGGTCAATGCGGAGGCGAACCCGGACCCCGAGCAGCTGGCGCCATTGTTTTCGCAACTGGCCGAGGCCCGCGATTGGGGTCTTAAGCTGGGCGAGGTCACTGACGCCTGGCTGGCATGGCTCAAATCCGCGCGTCCGGAAGGATTGTGCTGGGCGCTGGTGGATGTGGACGAGGCAGCCCGGCTGGCGGACTGGGCTCCGGTATTCCGCCGAAATGGTGGGCGCCTGCTGATCGAGACCTGTGAATGGGATGGCGGCAAGGCGCCACTGGCCGGATTCGACGGCTGGGTCGTCAAAGGTCACGAAGCCGGTGGCCTGGTCGGGGAAGAAACCAGCTTCATCCTGCTGCAGAAGGCGGCGGCGCAATCCAGGCAGCCGGTATACGTGCATGGCGGGGTAGGTCTGCATACCGCAGCAGCCTGTGCCGCCGGCGGTGCCAGTGGAGCGATATTTGATCATTCGTTGCTGCTGCTTCGGGAATCGCCGTTGGCGGCGTCCCTGGAACCGCTGTTGCGCAACCTGGTGGGGAACGAAACGGTTCTGCTCGGAAATGCCGCGGATCGGCGTTATTTCCGCGTCCTGGACCGGCCTGGTTTTGCCGCTGCGCGCGAGGAACGGATCGACAGCAAGGGGGTCGCCGACCCGGAATCCCTTCACCGCCTGCGGGCGCGCTGCGGCTGGGACGACCCGGCGACCCAGTTGTTGCCCCTGGGACAGGATGCGGCACTGGCGGCCAGCTGGGCGAAGCGTTTTCACACCGTGGGCCGGGCGCTGGTAGCGGTCGAACAGGCCGTGACCGCTCAGTTGAAAGCGGCCCGGACGCAGCCGGCCTTTCCGGAGAATTCGCCGCTGGCGCGCAGCCACGGTACCCGCCTGCCAATCGTGCAGGGGCCGATGACGCGGGTAAGCGATACCGCCGGCTTTGCCGCTGCGGTGGCCGAGGCCGGCGGACTGCCGATGCTGGCGCTGGCACTCATGCGCGGTTCCAAAGTCGAAAAGCTGCTCGAAGAAACAGCGTCGCGGCTTGGCGACAGGCCCTGGGGCATCGGCCTGCTGGGGTTCGCTCCCGCGGACCTGATTACGGAGCAGGTGGCGGCAACCCGCCGCTTCAAGCCTGCGTTTGCCCTGATCGCCGGTGGCCGCCCGGACCAGGCGCTGGAGTTCGAACGTAGCGGGATCCCCAGTTACCTGCACGTACCGTCGCCGCGTCTACTCAGTCTTTTTCTGGAACAGGGCGCGCGGCGCTTCGTCTTCGAAGGGCGTGAATGCGGCGGACACATCGGACCCCTGAGTAGTTTCATACTCTGGGAACAAATGGTGGCCACGTTGCTCGACGAGGTGCGTGATCGCAATACCGCCGAGGCGATCCACGTGTTGTTCGCCGGCGGTATTCATGACACGCGTTCCGCGGCAATGGTCGCGACTCTTTGCGCGCCGCTGGTGGAGAGAGGGATCCGGGTCGGCGTGCTGATGGGCAGCGCCTACTTGTTTACCCGTGAAATCGTCGCAAGCGGATCGGTCCTTTCCAACTTCCAGCGTGAGGCGCTTGCCTGTCACGCGACCGTGAGCCTGGAGACCGGCACGGGGCACAGCACCCGATGTGCGGATACACCGTTCGCGCGACAATTTTTCGAGCGTAAGCAAGCCATGCAGGCGAGCGGAGCGAGCGCGGAGGAAGTTCGCGAAGAACTGGAGCGACTTAATCTGGGCCGCCTGCGCATGGCGAGCAAGGGCATCGAGCGCCGCGACAATGAACTGCTGAATGTGGAGGAGAAGCGGCAGGCCGAGGAAGGCATGTACATGCTGGGCCAGGTGGCGACCCTGGCGCAGAAAGTCGGCAGCGTCGCGGACTTGCACGCGTCGGTGACGGAAGCGGTTCGGCCGTACCTGCAGCATCTGCCGGTTGATGTGGAAGCCGCGCCGACCGCTACGCCGTGCGATATCGCCATCATCGGCGTCGGGGCCGTTTTGCCCAAAGCCGTAGATGCGACGGAATTCTGGGAGAACGTGGTTGACTCGGTTGACGGCATCACCGAGATCCCCGCCGATCGCTGGGATTGGCGTCTTTACTACGATCCGGACCGCAGCGCGCCGGACAAAATCTATTCCAAGTGGGGCGGATTTCTGGCCGATATGAAATTCGATCCCATGCATTACGGCATCCCACCGCGCTCCATCAAGGCGGTCGATCCGATGCAGCTCATGACGCTGGAAGTCGTGCGGGCGACCCTTGAGGACGCTGGCTACGCGGACCCGGAAACCGACCACAGCCAGACGTCACTGATCCTTGGTGCAAGCGGTGGTGCCGGAGACGTAGGGGCACAGTACGCCGTGCGCGCGGAAACCACGCGATTTACCGGTGAACTCGATGCGGATCTGGCCGGGCGCCTGCCGAAATGGACCGAGGACAGTTTCGCCGGGATTCTGCTTAACGTGGCGGCCGGCCGTAGCGCCAACCGATTTAATTTTGGCGGCCTCAATTTCACGGTCGACGCGGCCTGCGCCTCGTCCCTGACCGCCATCCACCAGGCGGTAGCGGAACTGGAAGATGGACGCAGCGATCTGGTCATCGCCGGCGGGGTTGACACGGTACAGGGCCCATTTGGTTACCTCTGCTTCAGCAAGACCCAGGCCCTGTCACCACGCGGAAAATGCCGAACCTTTGATACCTCCGCCGACGGTATCGTGATTTCCGAAGGCATCGCGATGGTGGCCCTGAAGCGCCTCGCCGACGCGTACCGCGACGGGGATCGCGTCTACGCGGTAATCAAGGGCGTGGGCGGGTCCAGCGACGGACGGGCCCGCAGCATGACCGCGCCGCATCCGGACGGCCAGGTGCGCGCACTGGAACGCGCTTACGGTCGCGCGGGCTACTCCGCCGCGAGCGTTGGAATGTTCGAGGCGCATGGTACGGGAACCGTGGCGGGAGATACCGCGGAGCTGGAAACCGTGACGCGGATACTCGCCACGGGCGGCGCCGTGCCGCGCCAGGCAGCCATCGGTTCGGTAAAGACGCTGATCGGGCATACCAAGGCCACTGCCGGGGTCGCTGGTCTGATCAAGAGCGCGCTGGCACTACATAATAAAGTCTTGCCCCCCCATGCCAACGTAACCGAGCCCAATCCGCGAATCGCCGACCCGGACAGCCCCCTGTACCTGGTGGATACCGCACACCCCTGGATTCGCGGAAAAACACCACGTCGCGCCGCGGTGAGCGCGTTTGGCTTTGGCGGCACCAATTTTCACGTGACGCTGGAAGAGTTGCCTGGTGAGACGGAGAACCAGGGGCACCTGGGCCGCCGCGACCTGCACACCGAATTGCTGGTCTGGCGTGGTGCGGACCGTGCGGAACTGGCCCGACAGGTGCGCGCCACGGTAGCGATGGCGACAGACCGGCAGACGAAGTTACGCGACCTTGCGTTTACCCTGTATCAGCGCCTCCCCGGCGAAGGGCAGAACGCGGCCCTTGTGGTCAGCCGCGGCGACGACCTGGGTACGCTGCTGGGGCAGTTTGCGAGTCACCTCGAGGACCCGGCCCGTGCCTGTCCGCCAGCAGGCTACGTTAGCGCGGCGCCGTTGCAAGCAACGGGAAAGACGGCACTGGTCTTTGCCGGGCAGGGCGCCCAGTACCCGGGCATGATGAGCGAGTTGGCCACGATTTTTCCGTCCTTTCGTCGCGTGCTGGACCGGGCGGACGCGGTGCTGGAGGAGGCGTTCGCGACACGCTTTGGCAAGGGGCGGCGCCTGAGTCAGTTTATTTATCCACCGGCACTGTTCTCCGACGCGGAACGCGCACACGCACGGGATGAATTGACGCGTGCCGAGGTTGCGCAGCCGGCGCTTGGAGCCGTGGAGGTTGCCAGTTGGCAGCTCCTGAAGGATATGGGCCTTGCGCCGGACATGGCGGCGGGGCACAGCTACGGGGAATACGTTGCGTTGTATTGCGCCGGCGTGGTCGGGTTTGACGACCTGATGCGGATCTCCGAGGCGCGGGGTCGTTTTATTGTTGATGCGGCAGCGGGCGGCGACCTGGGAGCCATGGCCGCGGTTGAGGCGGGGCGCGAAGAAGCGGATCAGGTGGTGCAGGCATTTGAAAGCCTCGTTGTAGCCAACCACAATGCGCCCCGACAATGCATTCTCTCGGGACCGGGCAAGGAAATCGATGCCGCGGTGGAATGGCTGATGGCCAAAGGCATTCGCGCGCGGCGCCTGCAGGTCGCAGCGGCCTTTCATTCAAAGTTCGTTGAACCGGCGCGCCGCAAATTGGCCGATTTTCTGGCCCAGGTCCCGTTTTCCCGGCCCGAAATCAGCGTGTATTCGAACGCGACCGCATCCCCGCACGGTGACGACGTAGCCGGCATTCGAGCCCAGATGGCGGCGCATCTGGTCTCTCCGGTGGAATTTCAATCCGAAATCGAACGGATGTACCAGGACGGTGCCCGTATTTTCATCGGTCTTGGTCCCAAAAGCGTATCCAAAAGCCTGGTGGACCGCATTCTGGGCGATGACCGTCCGCACCTCGTCGTGCGGCTGGATGACGAACAAGGTGGGCTCAAAGGATTCATGCATTCCCTGGCGGCGCTGGTGGCCGAAGGCGTGCCGCTGGACCTGCGCCTGCTTTTTCGGCGCCCGGTGGTGAACCTGGATGCCGCCCCTGCATCGGAGCAGGCCTCTGACAAACACCTGTGGTTGCTGAATGGCAGCGGCGCCCGGCCCATGGGTGACCCCGTCAACCACCCCCTGACACTGGAACAGGCCCGCACGGCCATAGCGGCTCGTCGGCTGCCGGTTCCGACCCAACCCCAGACCCACGTCCGGACACCGTCCGAAGGAGAATCCGAAGTCATGACTGCACCCCCCAAGACCCGGCCTGGCGTTTTGCCACCAGCTGGCGCGGTGGTGGGCGAGCGCGAGACGATCCTTGCCGCTTACCAGGATACGATGCGCCAGTTCCTGGAAGCGCAGGAGCGCATCATGCTTGCTTACCTTGGATCGCCAACCGCGGCGAAACCGTTGGCTCATCAGCCCGCGGCTCCGGTCATGCGCCCGATGGCTGAAGAAATTCAGGAATTCATGGCGGACCCCGAACCGCCGGTCGTTCCGGCTGCCTCCATCGTGCCGGAACCGGTGGCCCCCCAGCCGGTCGCGGAAGCGCCCACGGCGGCGCCCCGGCTGGATCCGGCGGACCTGCTGCTTGGCCTGGTTGAGGAGCGCACCGGTTATCCGCGCGACATGCTGGCGCTGGACCAGAATATGGAGGCGGATCTGGGTATCGACTCCATCAAGCGCGTGGAGATCGTTGGCGCGCTGATCAAGGCGTTGCCGGACGGGTATTTGCAGGTTCGGGCCAGCGATGCCTCTGCCGCACTCAATGAGCAGAACACGCTGCAAGGGATGATCGACTGGTTAACCGCCAATGGCCAGGCGATGGCAGGGGAGGCCGCCAAGGTCCCTTTTGATAACGCCGGGGAGGAACTGACCGAAACGGGTCGTGCCGACCTGCCCCGGTTCATCGTTGAGGCACGACCCGAGCCCGTGGCGGACCGATATCGGGGGCCGCTGGCAGAAGGTGTCTACCTGGTGACCGGTGGGCCGCACGCCCTCGCGGAGGCCCTTGCCGATCGGATCGTCGCGGAGGGAGCGCGGGCAGTGGTGGTTCACGACGCGGACATCCGCAACGACCACCCCCTGGCGACAGCGCTGGCCGGGTTACAGGGGGAACGGTTGCTTGCGTTGATCGACCTGAGTGGCACGCAGGTGGCCGACCCGCAAAACCCGGACGAATGGCGCCGGCATAGTGGCAGCCAGGCCAAACGCCTGTTTCGTATCATCAAGGATTTACCGGAACCCTTCCGCCACGCCGGCCGGATCGTGGCGGCAAGCGAACTGGACGGCGCCTTTGGTCGGCGTGCGGCCGATCATTTGCTTGCGGCTGGCGGGCATACCGGCCTGTTGAAATCGCTCAATGATGAGTGGCCCGGAGTCCTCGTCAAGGCCGTGGACCTGGACCCGGCAATGGATTCCGCGGACAAGGTCCAGGCCCTGCTGCAGGAACTCACCCTGTCCGGTGGCCGCCTGGAGACCGGTTACCAGGATGGCCAGCGCATCATTTTTCAGACCGTGCCAGCGAATCGCGACGTGGACGCGGAAGTTCGCTGGCAGCCATCGGCTACCAGCGTAATTCTCGCCACCGGGGGTGCGCGCGGAATTACCGCTGAAGTGCTGCGCGACGTGGCGGCAGCGGGCGCGACCCTTGTGCTTACCGGGCGATCCGAACTGCCGGAGTCGGAAGAGGAGGCGACCCGCGATCTCGACGAATCCGCTTTGCGGGGACATCTGGTCGCTGCGGACCGTGCTGTCGGTGCGCAAAGGACACCCGCCGAAATCGATCGGGATGTGGCGCGCCGGATGCGCGAGCGTGAGATGCGGCTGAATCTGGATTCTTTCCGCGCGGCTGGTGCGCGGGTTGCCTACCGGTCGGTGGACATGCGCGACCCCGAGCAGGTCAAGCAGTTATTCGACGCGATCTACAGCGACTACGGGCGCCTGGACGGCATCGTGCACGGCGCCGGGATCATCGAAGACCGGCTGCTGGAGGACAAAAGCACACAGAGTTTCGACCGGGTATTCGACACCAAGGTGGACAGTGCCTGGCTGTTGGCGCAGAACGTGCGCCAGCCGCTCGCCTTCCTGGTTTTCTTCGCCTCGGTGGCCGGTCGATACGGCAACACCGGGCAGACCGACTACGCCGCAGCCAACGAAGTGCTCAACCGGATGGCCTGGCAGTTGTCCCGGCAATGGCCCGAAACCCGTGTGGTCTCGATCAACTGGGGACCGTGGCTGGGAACGCGGTATGGCAAGGGAATGGTTTCACCGGAAACGCGACGCAAATTCGAGTCCCGGGGGGTCACCCTGGTGGGGCCCGATGCGGGGCGTGAGCTTTTCATGTACGAAATTACCCGCGCGCCCAGCAGCCAGGTGGAGGTCATCGCCGGCGAAGGTCCCTGGGAGCAGCACGAGGCGGACATGGGCCGCCTGGTGGCCGTAAACGGGCCGGTTGAGGAGACCGCCTTTTCGCTCCTGGACCTGGGCGAAGCAAAGGTGGGAGCGGCTGGTGAGCGGGTGCTGACCCGTCACGTGGACACACGCCGCGATCCATACCTGGCGGAGCACCTGATTGATGACACCCCGGTGCTGCCGGCGGCGGTGGCGCTGGAGATGCTTGCCGAAGCCGCCGCCTCCCAGTGGCCCGGGTGGCGGGTCAATGAAGTGAGCGACCTGCGCGTGTTGCGCGGAATTCGCCTGGAAGACGCCAGCGGCGTGGACCTTGAGATCAGCCTGCTCGCATCGAGTCATGGGGACGCATCGGGCTTCAGTGCGAGCGCGGAATTGCGGCCGGCGGGCGAAGGCGCCGCCCACTACCGCGCCACCATCCATTTGGCTGCCGAGGCTCTGGATGCCGCGGCCTACCAGTCAACACTGCATCCGGGCGGTAGTCCGGTGAAGGCCGCTGAGGCCTACCGGGACCTGTTGTTCCACGGTCCGCGTCTGCAGACGGTCACCGAATATTTGAGCCTGAATTCGCGCGGCGTTCTTGCCTCCGTTCGACCGACCACGCCCGGTGCGTGGCTAGACCGGCCGGGAGAATGGCTTTTCGATCCGGGCATGGTGGATGCCGCGCCACAGGTGGCGCTGGTGTGGGCCTTTGCCCAGCGGGAGGAATCGGCTTTGCCGACGCGGATGGGCCGCGTGCGGCGTTTTGGTACCGAGCCAGTCTCCGCGTGTCGAATGCATTTCCTGTTGTATCCGGATTCTCTGGAGCATCAGGTGCGCGCTGATGTCGCTTTTGTCGATGCCCAGGGGAACCTGCGCCTGTTTATCGAAGAACTCGAATGCACTTCCTCGCCGGCCCTCAATCGCTTGGGCGGTGGCTGGAAGGGCGAAATCTCCGTCTAGTTCCCAGCTTTCCAATTGAGCAGTAAAGACCAACGTTGCGGCGTGGCCATTATCGGCATGGCCTGCCTGTTTCCGCGTGCCCCGGACCTGGCGGGATTCTGGAACAATATCCTGCAGAGTGTGGACGCGGTGGGCGAGCCGCTTCCGGCCTGGCAGGCGGAGCGGTACCAGCGGGACTCACTCCCGGAATCCGATCGGCTGTACACCACCAGCGGCGGGTTTCTCAACGACCTGTTCCGATTTGATCCGATGGAATTCGGGATCATGCCCAGCGCCATCGACGGCGGCGAGCCGGACCAGTTTCTCGCGCTGAAGATCGCCCGCGACGCCCTGCTGGACGCAGGCTATCTGGAAGCGGACCACACCAATACCGGCATTATCCTGGGCCACAGCACCTACCTGCATCGGGGAAATGCGAGCGTTGTTCAGCACGGTGTCGTGCTGGACCAGACGGTGTCATTGCTTGGGCAATTGTTTCCGGATACCCCGTCGCACGCCCTGGCGAAAGTGCGCGAATATCTGCGCGAAGAGTTGCCGCCTTTCAATGCGGACGTTGGGCCGGGCCTCGTGCCCAACGTAATGACCGGGCGCATCGCCAACCGGCTCAACTTCAAGGGTCCAAATTACCTGATCGACGCGGCCTGCGCGTCGTCTCTGTTGTCCGTGCAGTCCGCAATGGAGGAGCTTCGGCAGGGCCGCAGTGACCTGATGCTCGCCGGCGGCGTGAACGCTTCCATGCCCGCTGAAGTATTGATTGTATTCACCCATCTCGGGGCCCTGTCACGGCGTTCGCGGGTTCGGCCGTTCGATGCGGGCAGTGACGGCACCTTGCTCGGTGAGGGCCTGGGGACCGTGGTGCTGAAACGCTACGAGGACGCCGTCCGGGACGGAGACCGAATCTACGCCGTTCTGCGGGGTGTGGGGCAGTCCAGCGACGGTAAGGGCCTGGGTCTGCTCGCGCCACGCCGGGAAGGA